>JBKHAE010000002.1:0-71586 GCA_046543065.1 Desulfobacterales bacterium
ACCGATTCTAAGCCCCGGTCCAAGCATACGCCCTGCCAATGGATCCGAATAATTAAGCCCGATTTAGTATGGCCAGGGCCTCCCGAACCATCTGGTTGGTATAGCCCCACTCATTGTCATACCAGGCCATAATCTTGACCAGGTCGCCGTCTACCACCTGGGTCATGGTGAGATCCACGATCGATGCCCGGGGATCCTTGATGATGTCAGATGAGACGATTTCATCATCCGATACGCCCATGATGCCGGCATAGCGGTCACTATTGGCCTCTGCCCGGAAAATTTCATTGACTTCATCCCGGGAGGTTTCCTTTTCGGTAAGAAATACCAGATCCGCCAGGGAGCCCACCGGCACCGGGCCGCGGATGGCCACGCCGTCAAATTTCCCGGCATACTGCGGCAGGGCCTTGGTCGTCGCAATGGCCGCCCCCGTGCTTGTGGGCACGAAGTTGGCGGCAGCCGCACGACCGCGGCGGAATTTCTTGGCCGGGGCATCAACGATCGCCTGGGTGGAAGTATAGGCATGAATGGTAGTCATAATGGCCTTTTTGATGCCAATCTGCCGGCCCAGTACCTCAACCACCGGCGTAATGCAGTTAGTAGTGCAGCTGGCGCATGAATATACATTTTGGCCCCCGCCGGGCTGATTGACGCCATGGACTACCGTATCCAGATCCTCGCTTTTGGCCGGCGCGGAAAGTATGGCATGCCTGGCACCGGCCTGGATATGCTTTTCAAGTCCTTCGCGTTTGGTAAAGACGCCGGTGCATTCAAAAACCACGTCAATGCCAAGCTCACCCCAGGGCAGTGCGGCCGGATCCTTTTCGTTAAACACCTTGTATTCCGCTCCATCCACCACCAGGCTGTTTTCCGTGTAATCCACCGTTTTTTCGTAGCGTCCGTATACACTATCATATTTCAGCAGATAGGCCAGGTTATCCGTTGGCACCAGGTCATTGACTGCCGCCAGTTCCAATTCAGGCGTATCAAGCACGACCTTGAAAGCGGCCCGGCCAATGCGCCCCATACCATTGATCGCAACTTTTGCAGCCATAATTATCCTCCTTAAATTAATTTAAAAATTAAATTTTCAAAAATTTGAAACGCTCAATTTAAGTAAAAGATTCTGAATCTCATCCATAATCTAATCCAATGCGACCCTATACGCAAAGAATATAAGTCCCTCCCGAATCGTACCCGATACACCCTTCGCCCAAAATAGCAGGGGTTTTTCAGCTTGATAAATACAGCTCGCTTCTCACCGGCCCCTGCCATTATTTGAAAATCCATCCCGGCGTGCATAGAGTTAGTTGTATAGAAAGCTTTCATCGATAACCCCAAAGACCAAAATAGGGAGAATGACATGGCTGTTCAGAGACTAAATGCTGCGGCAGTTTACCACGCCTGCGAGACTGATAATTTTTCCTTTAACAGCACGGCCGATCTGAAACCGCTGGAGGAGTTGAGCGAGGCCCTGGGTCAGCCCAGAGCGGTGGCCTCCCTGAATTTCGGCACCGGGATGAAGCGTCAGGGATTCAATATTTTTGCCCTTGGCCCCCCAGGCACCGGCCGGCACCGCATGGTCAGGCAGATTCTGGACAGACAGACCAGAAAAGCACCTGTGCCCGCTGAATGGTGCTATGTGAATAATTTCGAAGATTCGGGGCGACCCAAGGCGCTGGAACTGCCAGCCGGCCATGGGAAGGCATTTGCCAATGACATGGAAAACATGATCATTGAATCCCGGAATGCGCTTAAGGCCTCATTTGAAAGTGAGGAATACCAGAACCGGGTGCAGTCAGTTCAGCAGGAATTCAAGGACCAACAGCAGAAGGCATTTGAAGACGTCAATGAAAAAGCCAAGGAAAGGGGCCTGACCCTGGTGCGTACGCCGCAGGGCATTGCCTTTGCACCGATAAAGGATGACGGCGAGGTGATGCCGCCGGACGAGTATCAGCAGCTGCCCGAGGATAAGCGCCAGGAGATTGAAAAAAAAATCGAAGAGGTTCAGGAAGAATCCCAAAAGGTGTTTCAAAAGATCCCGCAGTGGCAGAAGGAAATCCGGCAGAAACTCGATGAGTTAAACAATGAGGTCGCCAAGTACGCCATATCCCCGCTGATTGATGAGCTTCGGGAAAAATACGGGAAAAATGAAAAGATCAAAACCCACCTGGATGCGGTCGAAGATGATATCTTGAAAAATCTTCAAATGTTTATGACGGGCGGCCAGCAGCAACAGCAGGCAGAGGCCCAGCTCCCCCAGATGCAGCAGCAACAGCAGCAGGGCATCCTGGGCGGTGATGAAACCGATATGAACTCCCCGGTCATGCGGCGCTACAAAGTCAACCTGATTATGGATCACAGCGAGCAGGAAGGCGCGCCCGTTGTCTATGAGGACAACCCCACCTATGCGAACCTGGTGGGCAAGGTGGAGCATATGTCCCAGATGGGCGCCCTGATCACGGATTTCAACCTGATAAAATCCGGCGCCCTGCACCGCGCAAACGGCGGGGCCCTGATTCTGGATGCCCGCAAGATCCTGACCCAGCCCGGAGCCTGGGAGGGATTGAAAAGAGCCCTCAAATCCGAATATATCAAAATCGAGTCCCTGGCCGAGATGTTCAGCCTGCTATCCACCGTGATGCTTGAGCCCGAGCCCATCCCCCTGGATGTCAAAGTGGTGATGATCGGAAGCCCCTACATCTATTATTTGCTGCAGTATTATGATCCCGAATTCGCAGAACTCTTTAAAGTTGCCGCCGACTTTGACGTACAGATGGAAAGGGACGGCAGCTACCAGGAGATGTATGCCCGGATGATGCGGACGGTGGTGGACAAGGAAAGCCTGCGTCATTTTGACAAAAGTGCCATTGGTCGGATTATTGAAGAGAGCTCCCGCATAGTGGGAGACGGTGAACGGATGAGCACTGATATCCGTGAAATTACGGACATGATGCTTGAAGCCGATTACTGGGCCCGGCAGAACGGCCACGATGATATCAATTCAGACGATGTGCAGCAGGCAATTGATTCGCGGATTTATCGTTCAGACCGTCTCCGGCAGCGGGTTCAGGAAGAGATCCAGCGCGGCACCCTGCTGATTGATACCGAGGGAGAGACTGCCGGTCAGGTGAACGGACTGGCCGTCCTTCAGCTCGGGGAATTTATGTTCGGCCGGCCGCACCGGATCACCGCCCGCATCCAGATGGGCAAGGGAGAACTCATCGATATCGAACGCGAAGCCAAACTTGGGGGACCGCTGCACTCCAAAGGCGTCCTCATCCTATCCGGTTTTTTGGGGGCCCGGTATGCAGTGAATCAGCCGCTATCGCTCAAAGCGTCGCTGGTTTTTGAACAGTCATACGGCGGTATCGAAGGTGACAGCGCCTCATCCACAGAATTATATGCCCTGCTCTCCGCCATTTCAGGCGCGCCCATCAAGCAAGGCATGGCTGTTACCGGATCGGTCAACCAGTTCGGCGAGATCCAGGCCATTGGCGGCGTTAATGAAAAAATTGAAGGGTTCTTTGACGTCTGCCATAATAAGGGATTGACCGGGGATCAAGGCGTGCTGATTCCCGAAGCCAACGTCAAACACCTGATGCTTAGAAAAGATATGGTAGAGGCGATTGAGAATGAAAAATTCCATATATATCCGGTAAAAACCGTGGATGAGGGCATGGAACTTTTAACCGGCGTCCCTGCGGGCGAGCCGGACGAGAATAACCGTTATCCGGAAAAGACAATCAACGGGATGGTTCAGCAAAGACTGGCTAAAATGGCCGAAAACATGCGTCAATTCTCAAAGGGCATGGAGCAAGGAGGTCAACGTGAGTCCGGAGAATAAACATATCCCACTCAGGCGTATTCTGGTTCCCCTGGATGCTTCAGCACACAGCCGGGCGGCCCTGGAAGCGGCCGCCAAACTGGCAGCCTCAATGGGCGCCGAGCTATCGGGCCTTTATGTGGAAGACGCCGAACTCCTGGATCTGTGCCGGTATCCATTTGCCAGGGAAGTCGGACTGATGCCGGCCCGGACCCGTCAGCTGGAAAGCGCGGATCTCGAAAGGGATTTTCGGATTCAGGCGGAGCAAATCCGCCGAATGCTCGCCATGCTGGCCGATGCCTCGGACATCAACTGGTCCCTGACCGTTCGCCGGGGCCGGGTATTGGCTGAAATACTCGATCAGGCCGCGTCAGCCGATTTGACGGTACTTGGACGCGTGGGCCGCAAACTTTCAAGCGCTTCCATGGGATCAACGGTCCGTCATTTGATTGAGCAAAGCCGGGGCATGACCCTGATCCTGCAGGCGGGTTTCCAGCTGGTCTCTCCCGTCCTAACCGTTTACGACGGCTCAGAGCAGTCCTTGCGGGCGGTCAGCATCGCCATTAGTCTGGCCAGGGCCGCGGGCGGGAATATGGAGATCCTGATTCCCGCGCAGACTGAGGAAGAATTCAGCCGCCTGCGGGATGAGTTGCTGACTGCGGCAGAAATCAGTCCGCAGACACAGGGCATGAAGCTTCGTTTCCGCCGGATAAGGACGGAAGTGGCCCCTGCCCTGGTGACCGTGCTGCGGGCGGAGTACCGACAGCCCGTTGTGTTGCCGGTGGATACCATAGACGGGGAGGCAGCGGCGATCCAGCGTCTGATCAACCGGATCGACAATCCTGTTCTGCTGGTCCGCTAAAAGCTAAGCAACCGTCATTTCGAGAAGCGTCAGCGACGCGAAATCTTAAAAAATTTTCAATTGACAGATTTCTCGCTGGCGCTCGAAATGACAGTTCCCGGGTTTCACCAATCCATAGGTCGAGGAACGAAACCCAACAATAGATGCCAATACCCAATACCTAATGCCTAATACCCAACACTCAACACCCAATACCCAACCACCCATCTATACCTGACAGTTTTCACACATATAAGCGGTGCGGCCGGAGATCTTGATTTTCTGAATCCGGCTGCCGCAGACCGGGCACGCTTTACCCTCCGCCCGATGGGGCAGAAGAAAATGAGCCGGAAATTTTTCAGGGGCCGCCCCGCAGTCCATGGCGGTATTAAGCACATCCCGCATGGTTTGATACAAATGTTTAAGGCGGCCCTCATCCAGCCGGCTGATGGGTGTCTTTGGATGGATACGCGCCTGAAACAGTATTTCGTCACTATAGATATTGCCGATGCCGGCCACCCGTTCCTGGTTCATCAGGGCGGATTTCACCACTGTGCGGGCCCCGGCGAATTTGTCAGCAAAGCTTTTAAAATCCAGCTCGAGCGCATCCGGCCCCAATTTTTGGGAAGCGATATAATCCTCGGCTGACTCCGTCCACGTGAGCCGGCCCAAAAGCCGCTGGCAGTCGAATGCCAGAAAATCATTGTTTTCAAATGTAAAAACCGCCCGGGCATGCCTTGGATAGGCATCGCCGGAGGCGCCATACACGAAGAAACCCGTCATGCCGAAGTGAAATACCACCCACCCCCCTGACCTCATTCCGGCCAGCAGATATTTGCCATGCCTGCGGGTGGTGACAAACTGATTACCGGCCATTTTTTCCTGGAGATGCTCGGCCGAAATGTCTTCCAGTATCCGCGCATCTGATATATGCACTTCCGTAACCCTCTGATTCAAAGCGCTTTGTTCCATATACCGTCTAAAATTTTCCACATCCGGCAGTTCGGGCATGATTAAACTCCTTTGCTTAATGAAATCATTTCTTTAAAAAAATACTAAATAGCTATAACATTTAATGCAAACCCGTGATCCGGATCAGCTGAGGATATAATGGGTATAAACCAGGAATCCCGGTCTGTGGCCGCCGGGCTTTGAAATATAATTTCAAAGTGATAAACAGATAAAGAATGTTGGATTGTCCTGCATGTCTGACATCATCCCCCAAAATCCGGATCAAAAAATGGGGGGTAACCATCCTTAATAATTACGGAGGCGACGCATGCCGCTTAAAACCGCCCAAGAATATGAGGACAGCCTGAGGAACTTAAACCTGGTCGTGTATATGTTTGGCAAACGGGTTGAAAATGCCGTGGATCACCCTATGATCCGGCCGTCCATGGCAGCCGTGGCCAAGACCTATGAGCTGGCCCACCGGCCCGAGCATGAGGATATCATGACGGCGACTTCGCATCTGAGCGGCCAGAAAATAAACCGGTTCACCCACATCCATCAGAATGTCACGGATCTGGTCAAAAAAAGTAAAATGGGCCGCCTTCTGGGGCGGGAAACCGGGTGCTGCTTTCAGCGCTGCGTGGGCATGGATTCCTTGAATGCCCTGTCCATTGTCACCTATGATACGGATCAGGCACACGGCACCCAATATTACCCCCGGTTTCTCAAATACCTTGAATATGTCCAGGAAAACGATTTGACCTGCGACGGCGCCATGACCGACCCGAAGGGGGACCGGGGGCTTCCGCCGCACAAACAGGCAGACCCTGATCTCTACCTCCATGTGGCGGAGACGCGCGAAGACGGCATCATCGTCCGCGGCGCCAAGGCGCACCAGACCGGCGCGGTCAACTCCCATGAAATCATCGTGATGCCCACCATTGCCATGCGCGAGGCGGATAAGGACTACGCGGTGTCATTCGCCCTGCCCTCGGATGCCGACGGGATTATCTACATCATGGGCCGGCAGTCCTGCGATACCCGAAAGCTCGAGGACGGCCTGATGGACCGCGGCAACGTTTTATTCGGCGGCCATGAGGCCCTGGTGGTGTTTGACAACGTGTTTGTCCCATGGGAGCGGGTATTCATGTGCGGGGAACATGATTTTGCCGGCAGACTTGTTGAAAAATTCGCCGCCTACCACCGGCAGAGCTATGCCTGCAAGGTGGGCGTGGGAGATGTTTTAATCGGCGCGGCCCAGACCGCGGCTGAATATAACAATGTGGCCGGTGCCTCGCATATAAAAGACAAGGTGATTGAGATGAACCACCTGAATGAAACCCTTTACTGCGGCTGTATCGCCTGCGCATCGGAAGGGCATCAGGAACCCAGCGGCACATACGCCGTCAATACCCTGCTTGCCAATGTGCACAAGCAGAACGTAACCCGCTTTCCCTATGAAATCTCCCGCATCGCCCAGGATGTGGCCGGCGGGCTGATGGTGACCATGCCGTCTGAAAGCGATCTGAATGCCCCGGAAACCGGCAGATGGCTTAAAAAATATTTTGCCGGCCGAAACGATACCCCGGCTGAAAACCGCATGCGCATCCTTCGGCTGATTGAAAACCTGACTCTGGGCACGGCCGCCGTCGGGTACCTGACCGAATCCATGCACGGGGCCGGCTCTCCGCAGGCCCAGCGCATCATGATTTCACGGCTTGCCAGCATGCCGGAAAAGCAGAAGGCAGCCAGGCTTCTCTGCGGTATTGAAGGGCAATGAAGCGTCTATAGTAACTTCAGGTTCACAGTTCGTAGCTCAAGTTTTAAAAAACTCAGTGCCTTTTACTTTGCAAAGGCTTATAAAAAAGGGCGTTTCCTTTAGTCCCCCTTTCGTAAAAGGGGGATTTAGGGGGATTTTGCAAAGGAGGCTATAGCAAAAATTACTTTTACGATCGGTTGCAGGCGCACGGTCCGGGATGATACTTCCAAAATTCCGGCAGCGATATTTTTTGTTCAGAGTAAGATTAAGATTAAGAGTAAGATTAAGACGGTACGTAATAATGCCGATGCGGCTGTATAAGCCTACAAACCGTATTCCGCCCGCTCGATCAGCTCCTTTTGAAGATCGCTGTTTAAGGTTACAAAATAGGCGTTGTAGCCGGAGATCCGCACCAGGAGGTTTCGGTAGTTTTCCGGGTGCGCCATGGCATCCTTAAGGGTATCGGAAGTCACCACATTCATCTGCATCTGCATGCCGCCTAAGTCAAAATAGGTCTTCACATAGGAGAACATCCGGTCGATAATCGATTCCCGCTTATCCTCGCCCCCGGGCACCACCTTGACATTAAAGGCAATATTGTTGTTCATGTGCCGCGGATTTAGGCGCGCCACATCCCGGATGTTGTCCAGCAGATTGGCCGACGCATGCGGCTCCGGGGTCAGGCCCGGAGTAAAAGGTTTGCCGGTGAGCTTTCCGGACGGCAGCGCACAGCTTAAGGTGCCGTAGATGACGTGATTTGACATGGACCAGAACCCGGCGGTATATGGGCCGCCGCGGTAGTTTGTATGGCTGCCGTAATAATCATGGGCAAATTTTGTCACGCGCCCGGCCATTTCCACCGCCTCATCACTGCCGGAGCCGAACAAGGGCACCTTTTTGGTGACCAGCGCATACAGGGCCGGATCATTCGCAAAGTTTTCATCCACCGCTTTTTTGAGCTCCTCAAAGCTTACCCGCTTTTCATCAAACACCAGCTTTTTAATTACCATGAGCGAATCGGTTACATCCGCCAACCCGATGCAGGCGGCCCCGGAGCTGTTATAGCGGGCGCCGCCGTGGGTCACATCAAGACCCTTTTGAATGCAGTCGCCGATCAGCGCGGAAAGCATCGGCGTGGGCCGGATGGCCTGATGGGCAATACCCAGCATGTTGTTATACTCAATGGATTGGTCGATCAAAAAGCCGAACTGATCAAAAAATGCCTGAAGAAACTGGTCAAACGTCTTGAAATCATCATTTTCCACCCGGCCGACATCCGGGCCGAGCTTCCAGTTCATCAACGGATGGCGGCCGTTGTGAAGGGCCATCTCAAGGGCTGCCACCATATTCATCATCTGAAAATTGGTGTGCCCGATATGCCGGCCGGACAATGTCGGCTCCACGCAGCCGGTGGCCGACCAGTTGCGCAGGTCCTCGGGCGTATAATTGAATTCCTCGAGCGAGGCCATAACCGCGGCATCATTATGCATGGAGGGCGTGGCCGCGGTGATGAGATTAACCTCGCAGAGCCGCTTGAGGTAGGTGTCACTGTTAATGCCGGGATGGAACCGGGCGTTGACATTGGGGTCCCGGATGGAGAGCATTTCCGTTACTTTAAGAAAAATATAGGTCATATCGCAGACCGCATCCTCCCCGTCCGGAGTCACCCCGCCAAGCGTAATGGCCTGATCCGAGGAGCTGCCGCCGAAATACCAGTTGGCGAGATCCGGGGTGAGCGGCAAATGATCCGTGCAGCGCATGTAGAAGCAGGCCACCATTTCAATGGCATGCCGGATATAATTCCGGCGCGCCGGCTCGGTTTCCAGTGCGGCCATATCCGCCTCGAAAAAGGGCTGCAGCCATTGATCCAATCGCCCCAGGGAGAGCCCGGCATTGGTGTTTTCCATGTGAAGCCCCACCCAGGTAATCCACATGGCATTAATGGCCTCGTCCAGGTTCCGGGCCGGCTGGGCCGGAACCTGTCGGCAGATGTCCGCCAGGCGGGTAAGCTCCGCCTTCCGCTTCGGATCAACTTCAGCCGCCGCATCCGCTTCGGCCTGCCGGGCAAGGTTTTCCCCATAGGCAATAAGTCCCTCCAGGCATAGGATCATGCCCTGCCGGGTGGCGGTCTGCGCCTCGTCCTGAGTGCCGTTGGCAAGCTCCCGCCTGATTTCTTCGATGATGCCTTTGGCGCCCATCTCTAACATTTTGGGAAAATCCGGGATGGTGTGGGATAACGCGGCCTGCTTCCAGATGAAATAAACCGCAAACCGCTCGTCAATAGCCTGGCAGAGGGGACTCTCGTAGTGGTCTCTGACCCATTCTTTGAAATTGCGGTGAATCCAGAAGGGAAACACCTCGCCGTGCAAAAGGTCCACCGTTTCCGGCGAAATATCATAGGGATTCAGGGAGCGGTGCGGTACGGTAAGCAGTTCGCCCCAGATCATGGTGCCGTGGCTGTCCGGATAGACCACCACGCCGATTTCCCTGGTGGTCGTGGTGCCGGCGATCAGATCGTTTTTCCGGATGATCGGGGCGCGGTTTTCCATCAGGTATTTGAAGGCATGGCCCTGCCGAAGCTCCGGTATCCAGGGGTTGCCCTTGTTATCGGTTTCAAACCCATGGGCCTTAAACCAGTCGGTTACCAGTTTGGGCCGCTCCGGGCAGACCTCGGGCGTGGCGGTGAAATGGATTTCCAGAAAATCCTTAATTCGCGGAAAATCATCAAGGCCGTATCCGGAGAGATAGGGTTCATCTAAATATTTTACACCCGGATCAGTGCTGTCTGCCCGCATATGATAGGTGTTTCGGTTTTTAAGCCCCTCGCTTAATCCCGTGTTCGGCTCGGCCGCGGTTTTCTTTAAATCCTTTTGGGCTGCATCCCGTTCCCTGGCCATCTGCTTTTTCTGCTTTCTGTTTAACAAAAGGGACAGGTAAAAGAAAAACAGGTTCATGTAGGACTGGTTGCCTGTGGTTCTCAAATCGCTTTTCATGAGCATGAAAATCTGCTCTGTCGGGGTGGCGCCCAAAAGTCTTCGGACCGCCGCATCGGATGAGAAAATCAGGGTCACCTCAGAGTCTTCGGGTAAGGCTTTAAGCACCGTCACCCGGCCGCCCCGGAAACGGATGGCAGTCTCCACCGACCGGCTTTCTGTTCGGATGCCCACCGTAAAGTCAAAAAAGCCCTGTTCGGTCTTTAAATACTTTTTCAGACCGGGCCGGAAATTAAAGTTTGCGGCCACGGTACGAAGCAGGGTCTTAACCAGCAGATGGGTGAGCGTTTTGCCGGTTTTGGCCTCGGTCGTCAGAGGCGCGGCAGGGTCTGTCTTAAGGAGCATGGGGGATCTCCCTTGTTCAGCATTAAATTAAATGACGATGCCGGCGGTCTCAAATACCTGCCGGCATTCATCAATGACCTTGCGGTCCAGCCACTTATCCATCTCCGGCGCACGATCTTTTTCCATGGGAATCCCGATCTTTAAATTTTTCTCCTGCCACAGGGGATGATAGGAAAGGAGCCGGGCCTCGCAAACGCCGCAGGATGTTAGAAAATCCACAATCGCATGGATATTTTCCGGGGTGTCCGTAATGCCTGGGATCAGGGGGGTTCGCGGCACAACCGGAACGCCGCCGTTTCTGGCCCGGGTATGCAATACTCTGAAATTGGACAGGATGGTCTCGTTGGACACCCCGCAATACCGGGCGTGAAGCTTTGCGTCCATCAGCTTGATATCAAAGTAGATGAGATCCAGATGCGGATATAAATGTTCATCAAATCGGGTAAGGTCAAACAAGCCGCAGGTTTCAAGCAGAATGTGGATGCCGCCCGCCTTGAGCCCGGCTGCCAGTTCGCCGGCAAACCCCGTGAACAGGGCGGGCTCGCCCCCGGAGAGCGTCACCCCGCCGCCCGAGGTGTCGTAAAATGGCTTATCCCGAAGCACCTTCGCTGCAATTTCTTCAACGCTCATATGGGTGCCGATGCGCGTAAGCGCACCTGACGGACAGGCATCCACGCACGCAAAGCAAAGCGTGCAGACCTCGCGGTCGATAAAAAACGGGTTTTCCCTGGACAGGGCCTTTTCCGGGCACAGGTTGATGCAGGTATCGCATCCCACGCAGGTCTTGGCTTCAAACCCGATTTCCACCCCAAGACGTTTGCTCTCCGGGTTATGGCACCAAAGGCAGGAGAGCGGACAGCCCTTAAAAAATACCACCGAGCGGATGCCCGGCCCGTCATCCAGGGCATTTCCCTTGATTTCGAGTATCAGCGGCTGTTTCAAGCAATGCTCCCTTCATGCGCACAAATGGCCGCCTGAAAACCGCCCATCATGATATAGATCAGCCGTTCCTTAACCTTTATCGGCGCCACATGCATGTAATCGAGCAGCGTGCGTGTTATTGGTGCCGGCCATTAACTCCTATTAATAGCCGTTATTTATCCAAAAACCAAACAATATTTTTAAGGCAAAATTTTCCTGACTCTTAAATTTTTAGCTTGATTTTATTTTAAATGCAAACTAAGTAATTACTTACTTACATTTTTACGATTCACCACCATATTCTATATTTCACCTAAAT
Organism: Desulfobacterales bacterium; assembly: GCA_046543065.1. Classification (GTDB taxonomy): domain Bacteria; phylum Desulfobacterota; class Desulfobacteria; order Desulfobacterales; family Desulfosalsimonadaceae; genus M55B175. The sequence goes on from JBKHAE010000002.1 coordinate 11,956, forward strand.
TGAGCGTTTCAAATTTTTAAAAATTTAATTTTTACATTAATTTATGGAAATCTAAGATTATTTTACTGAGGCTCTGCGATGAGTAACAATGTCTACCTTATCGGCGCCGCAATGAACAAATTCGGCAAATACCTGGATAAAAGCATCAAGGAATTGACCGGTGAATCCCTTAACGCGGTGTTAAAAGACGCGGATCTTTCAGCGGCAGATATCCAGGCAGCCTGGTTTTCCAACACCGGCTGGGGGATGAACAGCTTCCAGCATTGCATTCGGGGACAGGTCGCCCTGTCTGCGAATGGACTTGATAAAATTCCCATTACCAACGTCGAAAATGCCTGCGCATCCGCGAGCACCGCCCTCCACGGGGCATGGACAGCCATAAAAGCCGGTCTCTACGACTGCGTTCTTGCCATCGGTACCGAAAAAGTCTACAGCGAAGACCGAAAACTCATGATGAAAGGTTTCCTGTCAGGCACTGACGTGGAAGTGACCACCCGGTATATCGAGCAGATGAAGCGGGAAGCGCGGCAAAAAGCCGGGGCAGAGAGCCAATCCGGCAAAAGCAAAGAAAAAAAAGAAGGGCACTCCGTATTCATGGATTTCTACGCCATGGGTGCCCGAAAACACATGAAGGAATACGGATCGACCCAGCGGCAGCTGGCGGTGATTGCCGCCAAGGCACACAACAACTCTACCCTGAACCCGCTGGCTCAGTATACCTTTCCCCAGACCGTAGAGCAGGTGCTCGCCGATTATGAGGTCGCCCACCCCCTGACCCGGGCCATGTGCTCGCCCGTGGGCGACGGCACGGCTGCCGCGATATTGTGCTCGGACAAATTTTTAAAAGCGCATTCCGCTTCCCGGGCGATCTTGATCCGGGCCTCTGTTTTGCGATCCGGCGCCTGGACCGAAAACACCATTTCCGAGCGGGCTGCCCGAGCGGCTTATGAAATGGCCGGACTGGGACCGGAAGATATAAATGTGGCCGAAGTCCATGACGCCACCGCCTTTGGCGAACTCTATCAGACGGAAAAACTGGGGTTTTGTCCCGAAGGGGAAGGCGGCATTTTTGCCGAAAGCGGCGCGACCGCCTTAAACGGAAAGCTTCCCGTAAATCCAAGCGGCGGCCTGCTCTCCCGCGGACATCCCATCGGCGCATCCGGTCTGGCCCAGATTTATGAACTGGCCGCCCAGCTTCGGGGAGAAGCCGGAAAGCGCCAGGTCCGGAACCCCAAAATCGCACTGGCTGAAAACGGCGGCGGCACTATCGGCGTCGGCGAGGCGGCCATGTGTATCCATGTTCTGGAAAGGGCATCGCTTGACAAATAAACGAATGACTGCAGAGGAGCGCCGGCAATCGCTAATTGATGCCGCTATCGAAGTGGTGGCCCGGCTGAACTACGACCAGGCCACCACCGCCCTCATCGCCAAAGCGGCGGGGGTGAACGAGGCAATGATTTACCGCCATTTTTCGAGCAAAACCGAACTCCAGCTCGCCACCCTGGATTATCTCATTGACTATCGCCTGCAAATTTACCGGGAGAATCCGGTTTTTCAACCGGAGAATCAGCACAAAAGCATCATCCGCGAGTTGACCGGCCAATACCTGCAGCGTATCCAGAGCCCTGAAGTCAACATGTTTGCCTCTATCCTGAAGGCCATGTTCGCCATCGACCCCCAGATCCGCGAAAAAGGGATCGAGTGCTGTATGGCATTCCACGAATTTAACAAGGACAACCTGGCCCGGGACCAGGCCCGCGGGTTTTTCGATCAGGCATTGGACCCGGCGGTCATATCCTGGGAGATGCTTGGTAAAATCATGCTTGTATCAACCCTTGCCGTCAACAACCGGCTGGACGCCTTCGGCATTGAAAACATCAAAAAATCAATGGCATATTTTGAAGACGCCTATTTTGCAAAAAACCAGCAGCATGGAGGACGAATCCCATGAATACATCCGCCGCCAGGGATATCTCTTTTGAGATGCCATGGACTGAGGTAGAAAAGGTTATCCTCAGCCGCCGAAGCACGCGGGCTTTTAAAAATGAGCCCATTCCGGACTACATGATCCGCCGGATTCTGGAAGCCGGCCGCTTTGCGCCGTCAGCCGGGAATTCCCAGCCATGGCGGTTCGCTGTGGTAAAAAACCCGGAGATTCTTGCGGCAATGGAGCAGGATGCCGTCAAAACCTGCAAACGAATGATGTTCGTGCTCGACTATACCCGGAGCCGCATGCGGCAGCTCTTTTTAAAACCCATATCCAAATTTTTTATCCGGCTTCGGCACAATGAACTCCATCCCGTGCCATTCGGTTTGCTGGCGGCTGTTGCAAAGGACCGGGCGCCGATCTTCCATCATGCCCCCACCCTGATTCTGCTGTTCGAAGACAAGCGCGGGGTCTCCTCCCCGGCCACTGACAGCGGCATCTGCGGTCAGAACATGGTGCTTGCCGCCCACAGCATGGGGGCGGCCACCTGCTGGATCGGCATGATCAAACTGCTCATGTATGACCGGAAATGGAAAAAATTCTTCGGCGTCAAATATCCCTACGAACTGAACAACTGCCTTGCCGTTGGGTGGCCGAAAGTCGCCTCCGACGGCCAGGTACCGCGGGAGGTGCAGAAAGTCGAGTGGTACGAGGGAGGCATGTCCGATCACCCGAGAATTGAAAGACAGGGGGAGTAAAATGGCAGACGCAAACGTCACCCGGTGGACGAGAATTCCCGATTACAATAACCCGCAGGATATGCAGACCGGTCTGCTTTTGTTTGACAATGAAAAATGCAAGCAATGCGGTATCTGCTCATTCATCTGCCCTGCCCGCTCCATTCAGATCGAAAAGGGGCCGGGTGCCTGGCGCAGCGGCCTGCCGCGGCTGATTTATTCCTATCCCGGCATCACCGACTGCATTGCCTGCGGCTGCTGTGTGACAGCATGCCCGGAGGAGGCTATTTCCATCAAATGCCCGTTTAACCCGGGATATTTCTACCAGCGCCTGACCCAGACCCAGGATCTGACTTTTCCCAAACAATATGATGCGCACCTGATCCCCCCTGTTGGTGAAACTTCCAATGAAAAGGCACAGGAAAGCGCAGTAAAGCCCGGTGGCGGGGAAACGCCAAAGACGGATGCGCGAAAATGGAAATTGCGCCGGCTGCAGCTATTGCGCGCAGCCCTTACCGGGGCTGTTCGCATGACGGCCGATGATATCCGCGAGGGGCGATTTATTAGAAACATTTCCGCCAAGTGGCGAAAGGAACCCACCGATCTGTCCTGGGCGGAACTTCTGGAATCCCGGGCCCGGCAGGTGCCGGAGAAAAAATTTCTTTTATATGAGGACGAAACATTCACCTACCGGCAGATGAATGAGAATGCCAACCGGGTGGCCAATTTCCTGCTGGCCAACGGCGGGGGCAAGGGAATGGGGCTGGGTATTTATATGAAAAACTCCCCCCGGTTCCTTGATTTGTTTTTCGGCGCCCAGAAAATCGGGATGTACCTGGTGCCAATGAACCCGGAGCTTAAGGGGGAAGGCCTGGCCTACCTGATCAACCACAGTGATATCCAGATGCTGGCCGCAGATGCGGAACTCATCTCTTCGGTTGAAAACATACCCGAACCCCTTCATAAAGTCTCCAAATTTATTGTCGATGATGTTGAAAAAGAGGCTGCCGGCTTTGCCGTGCCCGATCATTATATTTCATTAAGCCAGGCCTATGGCGTGACTCCGGACAATCCGGGCGTCGGCTACAACCCGGACGACATGTGTCTGATCATTTATACCTCAGGGACCACCGGACGGCCCAAGGGGGTTGTATATCGCTATAAAACATCTTCTGTGCGCCTTCTCATGTTTTATGCCCAGGTGCTGCTTAAAGAAGATGACGTCTATTATACCTGCCTCCCCCTGTGCCACGGCAATGCCCTCTTGATCACCACCACCATGTCCCTGGCGCGGAAAGCCACGGTCGCGCTTTCCAGAAAATTCTCCGCCAGCCGGTTCTGGGATCAGATCCGGGCCTATGACGCCACCATTTTCAATACCATCGGCTCCATCATCCCGATTCTCATGAAGCAGCCGGAAAAAGAAACCGAGCGGCACAACAACGTCCGCTGCGTATTTTCCGCTGCGTGCCCGGCGGATATGTGGGAGCCGTTTGAAAAGCGATTCGGGGTGACCCTCTATGAAGGCTACGGTGCAGTGGACGGCGGCGGCAAGGGCATTATGAACCTGGGTACGGCGCCCGTGGGATCGCTGGGCAAGCCGAACCGGGCGGGCGACATAAAAATCGTGGATGACAGCGGTGCGGAAGTGCCGACCGGAGAGACCGGCGAATTGCTGTTCAAGGTTAAAACCGGCGGCAGCCGCGTGGAATATTACAAAAACGAAGAAGCTTCCATGGAAAAAGCAAAAGATGGGTGGCTCTATACCGGCGACCTGGTCCGGCAGGATGTGGAGGGATTCGTCTATTTCGTGGGCAGAAACACCGAATCCATGCGTAAATCAGGTGAAAATGTGTCCGCCTACGAAGTCGAACACGTGATTATGAAGCATCCGGCTGTTGAAGACGTCGCCGTCTATGCGGTGCCTTCGGAAATGAGCGAGGATGAAATCATGGCCGCCGTGAAGCTGGTAGACGGACACACGCTTTCCGGCAGGGATTTGAGGGATTTCTTGTCCCAGAAACTTGCAAAATACGCGATTCCCCGGTACGTGCGCTTTGTTGAAGAATTTCCCAAAACCACCTCCCACCGGATCATCAAGCGCGAACTTGAAGCCGAAGGGGTCACCGCGGACACCTATGATGCAAATAAAGAGTAAGAGTAAGAGCAAGAGTAAGATTAAGACGGAGATTAAGACGGAGAGGAGACCCCACCTATGATTTCAAGAAGCGAAATCAAGCAGTATTCGGCCAAGCCGCCTTTATTTGAAGACAGCATCTGCAGTCTCCCCTCTATTCCCAGGCAGCCCAAAACCATGGGCAGAGAAACCAAAAAAATTATTGCCCTGGCCAGAAAATTCAATCAGGAGGTCGTCCGGCCCTATGCCCTGGAGCTTGATTTAAAGATGCAGGCATCGCCGGATTTTATTCCCTGGGATTTTGTGGAGCAGGCCAATGAGTGGGGGTTTTATACGGGGTGGATTCCGAAAATTTTCGGCGGCAAAGGGTGGAACATGCCCTCCATGGCCTACTTTATTGAGGAAATCGCATCAGAGTGCCTGGCCATGGCGAATCTGATCGGCGTTCATTATCTTGGCGTCTCCACCCTCACCGCCACGGGAAACGTTCGCTTGATTAATAAAATCTGCCGGGATGTCGCCAATGGCGAAAAAACCCATAGTCCCTGTTTGGTGACCCTTGCCATTACCGAACCCGGTGCCGGAACGGATGTAGAAGAAATTGACCTGGTGGACAAGGCAAATATTGCCTGCCATGCAGAAAGGGTGGCCGGCGGCTACAACATCAACGGCACCAAGGTATTTATTTCAAACGGCCACATCTCCACCTGGCACATGGTCATCGCGTATTCGGATTTGGCCAAACCCTCTGAAAACACGGTGGTCCTGGCGGTAAAAACCGGCGACAAGGGATTTTCCTTCGGCCGCATGGAACGGAAAATGGGCCAGAAGGGATGTCCGGCCAGCGAACTGATATTCAAGGACTGCTTTGTGCCCGACGAATATGTCTGCTTTGACCCGGATCAGGTTCGCTTCCTTAAGCGTCCGGTCCGGGAATCGGCCATGCAGATGATCGATTACGTGGTCGCGGTCACCCGGGCCGGTGTGGGGGCTTTCGGTACGGGCGCGGCACGGGCCGCCTACGCCGAGGCTTTGAAATTTGCCTCTGAAACGACTGTCGGCGGCAAACTGCTCATCAATCATGAATGGGCCCAGTGCATGCTGGCCGAAATGCTTAAAAATGTTATGATCGCCCGCCTGACCTATGTTGAGGCCAATTACGCCAATGGCCTGTACGGCGCCTTCCGGGAACTTCAGAGAAAGCCCCTGTATTACTACTACAAGCTGATGCCCGCCAAATTCTTTGACAAGGTAATTGCGCCAATAACGGAAAAACCATTTATGACAAAGACCTTTCGGAAAATCCAGCTGGACGGCCAAACCGACGAAGAGATTCATCGAACCTCCGGCTGGGGGTCACTCAGCAAATTCTGCGCCACCGATATAGGAATTCGTAACTGCCAAATGGCGATAGAACTTATGGGCCATCACGGGCTGCGCCACAGCAGCCGGGTGGAAAAAATGCTGCGGGATGCAAAGCTTCTCCAGATCTATGAAGGAACCAATCAGCTCAACCGGCTAAACCTTTTCAAATGCTTGATTGCCAAAGATTTTCCGCAAGCGGTCGTATTTGCCGAATAACCTCAGGAGGTCGCCATGATTGCAGGCTCGGACAGGGAGTTAAAGATGCTGGACAAGGCATCCGCAGAATTTGCCAGAAAGGAACTCGCCCCGGCGCGGCAGGACAATGACGCCTATCCCTTCGCCCCTTTTTTTGACGGAGTATTAAAAAAAGCCTATGATCTGGATTTTTTCCACATCGTCCTGCCGGAAACCTGCAGCGGGGTTGGGCAGGGAATCACCGCCCTTTGCGTGATTTTATACAATATCTGCCGGGAAGACAGCAGCCTGGGCGGCATTGTGTTTACAAATGCCGCCTGCCAGGAAATGCTTCTTGCCGCCGGGGCTGAAAATCTGTTGACCGCCATTACCAAAACCCCTGAGACGGCAGCAGATTGCTTGATTGCGGCGCCCATATTCAACAACCCCGTCGACATTGCCAACACTGCGGATGCTGTCATGAAAAACGGGGATTATCTGCTTTCCGGCTGCGTTGAATATGTGGTTATCGGCAATATCGCCCGCCATGCGTTGATCCCCGCAAAAATTGAGGGCTCAGCGGACTTTTCATTCTTTCTGGTCGATTTGTCCGGCAAGGGCGTCTCGATTTCCGAACCGGTTCACAGCCTGGGGCTTCATGCGTGCCCGGCGGTGGATATCACCATGAACAGTGCGCCCGGCACCCCGCTTGGAGATACAGGGGAAGGCCGCATCTGTTTTGAGAAAATGAGCGACCGGATGTCTGCGGCGGCGGCGGCCATGTCTGCCGGCATCATGGCCGGCGCGTTCAAAGAGGCTCTTGAATACAGCCGGGGCCGGTTTCAGGGCGGCCGGGAAATCGTCAACTGGTCGGAAGTGCGTATGCTCCTGGCTGAAATGGCCGTCAAAGTCAAAACTGCGGAGGCCATGCTTGCAAGTGTCTGCCGGGCCGTTGACACCAATGAAGCCGGCTGGCAGGATTACGCGCGGGCTTCGGCGATCGAGATCCAGAGAAATGCCTGCGATTTGACCACGGACGGCATTCAGATCCTGGGCGGCGTCGGCTACATGAAGGATTTCGGCCAGGAAAAACGCTTCCGGGACGCCAAGCATATCCAGGCGCTTCTGGGAATGGTGCCCATGAAAAAGCTTCGGCTTATTAAAAGATTGATTTAGAATTAACATCAAAGCCATACCGGAACAAAATGAATCCAGCGCCTACACATACCGCAATGAACTTCCTGGGCGCAGCGGTTGATAAAGCCTTTCTGCTTGCGCCCAAAATACTCGCCCCGTTTCGCCCCAAACGAGCGATTGATCCGGACATTTATGAAGAACAGGTGAATTTTTATTTTGACCAGGGCTTTGTTGACCACCCGGAAACCTTCTTCTGTTTTCCTGAAAACCCGCCGGATTACAGAATAGCCGGCGAGGCTCCCTACCTGGATGGGAAATACCAGGAGTTCCAATTTATAAGCGGTTATACACCGCGTAATCCAATGCTCCGGGAGCAATACCTCGGTTACGAAAACAATCGAACCGGCTATTTTCTCCGGTGGACGCACGGTGATCGGAAAAGAAAAACCGTATTGTGCCTTCACGGGTATATGCTGGGCGATCCCGGGCAGGCGGAAAAAATGTTCAAAATTCGCAGGCTATACCGTATGGGGCTTGACGTCGCCCTTTTTATAACGCCCTTTCACTGGAAAAGAGCGCCTAAGAACCCTTCCCGGCGGGGGATTTTCCTGCAGCCGGACGATGTGGTGATGACCTGTGAGTGTTTCGGCCAGACCATGCACGACCTCTATGCTACCATGCTAATACTTGCCCGGCTCGGTGCCGGCCCCGTCGGGATCATCGGGGCGAGTCTCGGCGGCTACAATGCCGCCCTGTTTACCGGGCTCACCGATATCATGGCCTTTACCGCCATGATGGTGCCGGCGGTTAATTTTTCAAAACCGTTCGGCCCTGATACGGCCAAACTGCCATTTGCGCCGTCACCGGCCTTGTCAGCGAAAATACAGCAGATATGGACCCTTCATTCCCCCCTAAATTTTACCCCCTGCATTTCGAATCAAAAGATTCTCATTATCGCATCACAGGGCGACAAACTTTGCCCTTTTGAACACGTTAAAGCCCTTTGCGAGAAATGGGCCTGGCCCCGTCATCATTTTATGACCGGCGGCCACTGGCTGGTATTGCATCCCAGGGAGCGGGGCCGCGCGTGGTATCAGTTCTTGAGGGATATGGGGTTTGATGGCCGTTAAGCGCAGCAAAAATGTGGGACTTTTTACACAGCCGAGCAGCAACCCATCAAATACTGCAGAAAATGCGAATTCGCCTGCCCGGTGGGGAAATAATTGGATAACCGGATGCGACGTCCTGCCCGACGGGCTATTTTCCGGCATCCACCATCATGATACAGTTTTCCGTTCCGAACTGATTCCGGACCCGCTGGGTATTCTCGGCATCCAGGCGCCATTTCCCATCGACCTGGAATTTGTATTCATAACGGCCGGGCGCCAGCATCACCGTCTTTTCCCACTGCCCGCCAGAATTTCGGCGCATCGGATGTCTGTCAGGGTCCCAGTTATTGAAATCCCCAACCAGACAAACATTCTTTGCATCTTTTGTTTGCAGTTGAAACTTAATCCGCCGCTTTCCTTTGTTGTTTTTCATTCTGACACCTCCAAGAGCAGATTTTTTTAGCATTTGGTAAGTGAAAATTGAAACGGATCGCGCAAATCAGGACACAATCTCCGGTTTTAAAATTATTTTCGTTTTTACCGAGTTTGATATCAGGCACATATGCTCCGATTTTTGGATGATCCGCTCCGCCCGGTCGATATCCTTTTCAAATGTTACCTTGACCAACGGCTGGAGCACGACTTCCGATATCATGTAAAGGCCCTCGACTTTTTCAAGCTTCCCCCGGGCCCGGCATTCATAGAAATCAAACGCCAGCCTGGAATTCTCGGCAATGGCAAAAAAGGTCGTCATCAGACACCCGTTGATGGCGGCCACGAAGAGATGTTCAGGCGCCCAGACATTGGCAACAGCCCCCGGAAACGGCGGGGCGGTCCCCGTATGAAGGGTCGGAAGCGTGGGTTCGGTGAGTTCCCCTTCTTTTCCCTGCTTCCATTTGGCTTTTACCTCATAGTAATGCGCCATATCCATGGACCTCTCCTCCTCTATCCCGTCCGGTCCGAGAGATAGGCCAGCATGCCTGAGAGCGTCTTTAACCTGCCGTAATCCGCCTCCGGTATTTCAACCCCTAATTTTTCATGCAGGGCGATGATGACGTTTAAGAAATCGAATGAATCGATATCCAGCGCCCGTCGCAAATCCTCATCCGGGGAAACGGCATTGGGATCCATCTCAGGGGCCATCTCCTGCAGGGTATCAAGCACAATTGCCTTCAGTTGCTCTTCCCTCATAACTGTCCCGCCTCCTGAAGATACCGGTTAAGGTTGTGCAAAAACTGGGCGCCGGTGCGGCCGTCGCTGGCCCGGTGATCCCCCGAGAGGGTGGCACTCACCACCGGACGGACGCCGATCATGCCGTTTTCCACCCAGGGCTGGTCCATGATCCGCCCAAAGCTGACCAGGGCCACCTGCGGCGGATAGATGACGCCATAGGTGGTCTCGACCCCCAGATCCCCCAAATTGGTGAGCGTGACCGTGGCATCGGTCATCTCCGAACCCCGCAGCCGGCCGGACCGGGTGCGGGCGATCAGATCCCGCATATCGGCCATGAGCTCATCCAGGCTTTTGTGGTCGACGCCGTGGATGGCCGGGGCGATTAATCCACCCTGCCGAAGGGCGATAGCAAATCCGACATGCACCGCTTCACTGGGTTGATGCCGGTCCTCCATCCAGTAGCCGTTAAGCGCGGGTATATCCGTGAGCGCCAGCGCCGTGGCCTTAAGCAGAAGCACCACAGGCAGGAGCCGATCCTTGACAGAGCGCTTCTGGTTCTCCGCTGTCAGCCAGTTCATGGCCCTGCTTAAATCAATCCGGGTTTCAAGGTAGTAGTGGGGAATCTCGCGGTTGGAGCGGCCCATGGCAGCGGCAATGGCCCGGCGCATGCCAAGCTGGAAATCCGACACCTCTTTGCCGGCAGGGGCGGCTTTTTTCTCCGGTGTCCCGCCTGCCGCCCTTTGCACATCCGCGAGGCTGATTACCCCGTCCGGGCCGGTGGGCTGAATGCCAGTCAGATCCAGACCAAGCTCGGCCGCCTTTTTGCGCGCAGCCGGTGACACCTTCAGGCGTTCTTCTGCTTCGGTTGGCCGGGCGGCTGGTGCTTCCGGTTTGGCCTTCGATGGTTTAACAGATTCCTCCCCCGCCAGCGTCTCCGCAGCACGAGACAAAGCTTCCGAAGAAGAGGCAGTTGCCGGGGTTTCCGATACCCCTTGCGCTTCGGTGCGGATCAGCGCAATCACCTCCCCCACCGGCACCTCGTCGCCCGGCTCGGCAACCAGCTTTTCCACCACCCCGTCCATAAACACTTCAATTTCAATGATGCCCTTTTCGGTTTCCACCTCGGCAATAATGTCGCCGCGCCTCACCCGGTCGTCGGGTTTTACCTTCCACTCGACCAGAGTCCCCTTTTTCATATCAGCGCCCAGACTGGGCATGCAAAAGTCAGCCATTGCCTGCCACCATCCTTTTTACCCTCGAGACAATCGTTTCCGCCTGCGGCAGCGCGGCCTGCTCCAGATGCCCTGCATAGGGCATGGGCACTTCAGCCCCGCAGATCCGTGCCACAGGCGCGTCCAAGTCATAAAGCGCGTTTTCCGTGATCCGCGCGCTGACCTCCGCAGATATCCCCCCGCTGCACCAGCCGTCATCCACGATGATCGCCCGGTGCGTCCGGCTGATGGATGCCAAAAAGGTTTGATCATCAAGGGGGCGAAGGGTGCGAAGATCGATCACTTCCATTTCTATCCCCTCGGCAGCCAGTTGATCCGCCGCAGCCAGGGCCTTGTATAAACCCGCCCCATAAGTTATAGAGGTTATGTCCCCACCCGATCGCATGATGCGGGCCCGGTCAATATCCACGGCATCCAAATCGGCAGGGATCTCCCCCTCCATGCCGTAAAGGGTGTTATTTTCGAAAATGAGCACGGGGTCGGGATCTGCCAGCGCGGTGGAAAGCATGCCACGGGCATCTGAGATTGTTGCCGGGGTGAGCACTTTAATGCCCGGTATATGGGCATACCACCCTTCGAGGCTGTGCGAATGCTGGGCTGCCAGCTGTTTGCCGCCCCCGGTCGCCATGCGGATCACCACCGGCACATTGAACTGACCGCCGGACATGTGCAGATAGGCGGAGGCATTATTTAATATCTGGTCTGCCGCCAGCAGACTGAAGTTCACTGTCATGATCTCGACAATCGGCCGCATTCCGCCAAGTGCCGCGCCGATGCCGGCGCCCACAAAGGCGGATTCCGACAGCGGCGTATCCCGGATCCGCTCCGGGCCGAACTCCGCCAGAAGCCCCTTGGAAACCGCAAAACAGCCGCCGTACCGGCCCACATCCTCGCCCATCAGAAAAATGCGCGGGTCCTTGCGCAGGGCCGCCCCGATCGCCTCCCGCATGGCCTCCCGGTAGGTGAACTTAACAGGGGAGTGCAGGGTGTTCATGCGGTCCTCCGATCCGAGTACACAAACCGGGTCAGCTCGGATGCCGGCTCCCATGTCCCGGCCTCGGCAAAGGCCACCGCATCCCGGATTTCACCCTCTACCCGTTCTTCCATACCGCTCATTTCCGTATCCGTTAACATTCCCCTGCCCTTGAGATGCCTCGCAAGCATCACGATCGGGCAGCGCTTTTTCCACTCTTCCACCTCAACCTTCTCCCGGTAAAGCTCCGGATCGAACATGGAGTGGGCCCGAAACCGGTAGGTGCGGCATTCCAACAAAAACGGGCCCGTCCCCTTCCGTACCCTTTCCGCGGCGCTGCCGGCGGCCTTGGCCACCGCCAGCACATCCATTCCATCCACGGCTTCAGCGGCAATATTATAAGCAGCCGCCTTTGCCGCGACATCGGTTACCGATTCAGACAACGCCAGGGCGGTGCCCATGGCATAAAGGTTGTTTTCGCAGATAAACAAAACCGGCAGGCGCCAGAGCGCGGCAAGGTTCATTGACTCATGAAACTCCCCTTCCGCCACCGCCCCTTCGCCGAAAAAGCAGCAGGTGATCCGGGATTTCTTCTGTATCCGGTCGGCAAGCGCCAGCCCTGCAGCAAGGGGAAGGCCGGAGCCCACGATGGCATTTCCGCCGAAAAAACGCGTTACTTTATCAAACAGGTGCATGGACCCGCCGCGGCCCCGGCTGCAGCCCTCCTGTTTTCCATACAGCTCGGCCATAATCGAGCGGGCGGAGATACCCCGGGCCAGGGCATGCCCATGCTCCCGGTAGGTGGCCACAATGGCGTCTTCTGCGGTTAGCGCCGCCATCACACCGACCGCCACCGCCTCCTCGCCGTTGTAGAGATGCAGGAAACCCCGGATTTTCATGGCGCTGTAAAGTTCGGCGCACTTTTCCTCAAACCGACGAATCAGAAGCATCTGGTAAAGCAGCTGGTGCGCATGTGCGCGTTCCGCGGCCGATTCGGTTTTTTCATGGGTCCGCATTTCCTTCATTTTTCGGACGCCCCTTCCTCGTCTGACTCCAGGGTGGATGTATCGCCTTCCGGCAGCCCCAGCTCCCGGGCTTTAAGAAGCCGGCGCATAATCTTGCCGGCCTTGTTCTTGGGCAGATTCTGCTGGAATTTAATCTCCTTGGGCGCCACGGCCGAGCCGAGTTCCTTTCGGGCAAATCCCATAAGCTCCCGTCGCAGCGCATCGCTCGGCTCGAAACCGGGCTTAAGAGAGACAAAGGCCATAACGATTTCGCCGATCATCGGGTGTGGTTTGCCGATCACGCCGGCTTCTGCTACCGCCGGATGGGCCATCATGGCGCTTTCCACCTCAAACGGGCCGACCATGTGCCCGGAGGTCTTGATGATGTCGTCAGCCCGGCCGACAAACCAGAAATAGCCGTCTTTATCGCGCCTGGCCAGATCGCCCGTCAGATACCAGCCGTTGCTGAAGCATTGATTATACCGCTCGGGATCATGCAAATAACCCCTGAACATGGAGGGCCAGCCCGGACGAATGGCCAAATGCCCTTCGGTGTCCGGCGTTTCAATCACTTCCGCCCTGTTTTCCGAACGCCTTTCAATAATCGCCGCCTCAATCCCGGGCAGCGGGCGTCCCATGGAGCCGGGGCGGATGTCCATGCTGGGATAGTTGGCAATCATAATGCCCCCGGTTTCAGTCTGCCACCAGTTGTCATGGATGGGAAGACCCAGCACATCCCTTCCCCATAAAACGGCCTCCGGATTAAGGGGCTCGCCCACGCTGTGGATCAGGCGGAGGTGATCCAGGTTGTTTGTTTTCAGGGGATCCGTGTCCATGCGCATAAGCCTTCGGATGGCCGTGGGGGCGGTGTACCAGATGCTGATCTGCTGATCGTCCAGGATCCGGTACCACCGTTCGGCATCAAAATCCGCCTGATCCACGATATTTGTGATGCCATGCACCAGGGGCGCGATAATCCCGTAGGAGGTCCCGGTGACCCACCCGGGATCAGCGGTGCACCAGAAAATATCCGCCGGGTGAAAATCCATGACATAGGCACCGGTCATATAATGGATCAGAACGGCATTGTGCACGTGAATCGCGCCCTTGGGCATGCCGGTGGTGCCGCTGGTGAAATGCAGGAGCGCCATGTCCTCAGGATCTGTGGGGAAAATGGTGAACGCGCCGGATGCCTCGGCCATCTTTTTGGGCATGGACAGGCAGCCGTCACCGGGATCATCCTGTGCATCCGCAATAAGGATATATTGGAGTTTCGGGAGCCGCCCCCGGATGCCTTTGATCTTTTTGCTGTAAAGCGCCCCGGTTGTGACCAGCACTCTGACGTCCCCCCGCTGAAGCCGCTGATAGATGGGTTCCGGTCCAAATGCGGCGAACAGGGGACAGAATACCCCTGAAGCCTTCCATGTACCTAGAGCCGCGATATAAAGGGCCGGCATGCGGCCGGTCAGCACGGACACCCGCTCGCCCTTTTCCAACCCAAGCGTCTTCAGGACATTGGCGAATCGATTAGACTCTTTTTTGAGATCATCGTAGGTATAATCCAGAATGGCATCGTCCGCGCCGATCCATCTGAGGGCCAGATGATCCTTTAATGGGCCGGCTGCGTGCCGGTCCACCGCCTCATGGGCGATATTAATCCCCCTGCCGTCCGGCAGTCCGCTTAATTTCCGGCGTATTTTCTTCCAGGAGAATTCCGCGCAGATCTGTTCATAATCACCGAGGTTGGGGGGCACGCGGTTTTGTTCGGGGATTTTTTTCACGGTTTGCCAGGTCATTGGCTTTTCTCCCGCATTGATGGTATAATTTCGGCAGCTAAACGAAAATCATAGCGGTTTCTAAAAATTTTATCAGGCAAGAGGCTTAAGCGCGCTACGCTATGTCATATTATGTTAGGGACCAGAATGATCGCGGCTTGTTAACAAGTAACTTATGCATCAATCGTACCAGCTCTTATTCTTTATGATTTATAAACGAACTGCCGGATATAAGCCGATTATATGGCTATATTCGAAATATCGGTAAATAATCCCAACGATAAGGGGTTTGCCATGCAGTGCGTGGTTTATGAACTCGGCCGGATTGAATACAGCCAATGCTATCAGCTGCAGCGGTATCTGCAGCTCAAGCGGATCAATGGGGACATCCCAGACGTTTTGCTGATCCTCGAACACCCGCCCACCCTTACCATCGGAAAAACGGGGCGGATAGAAAATGTGCTGGTGCCGGTGAGCCGGCTTAAGCAGGAGGGAATTTCTTTAATTCCTTCGGACCGGGGCGGTGATGCCACTTATCACGGGCCCGGCCAGATGGTAGCCTATCCGATTTTATCCCTCCATGACAGGGGCCGGGATATACCCCGCTATGTCCGCAATCTTGAAGAAGTGGCCATACGAACACTAAAAGACTTTGGCATTATTGCTGCAAGGGATGATTATCATCCAGGGGTATGGATAGGCACGGCAGAAATCGCCGCCATCGGCCTGAGCATTAAAAAATGGGTGACTATGCACGGACTGGCCCTTAACGTGGCCCCGGAGATGGCGCATTATGCATTTATCAATCCATGCGGTTTTAAGGAAAGGAAAGCCGCATCAATGGCCGATGTGCTCGGCCGCGAGATCCCCATAGAGGGCGTGATCTCAGCGTTTATCAATCATTTTTCAGATATATTCGACATCGCCGTCACATTAGGCGACCATACCGAGCTATGGAGAAGCTATGAAGAAAACCTTCCCGAAATGGATCAAATGGCGAGCGCCCGACCCGGCGATGCTTAAAAGCATGCAGGCGCTTTTAAAGGACTTGAATCTCCATACCATCTGTGAAAGCGCCCAGTGTCCGAATATGGGTTTTTGCTTTGCCCGTAAGACCGCTACATTTTTAATACTTGGCGATGTCTGCACCAGAAGCTGCACTTTTTGCGGGGTCAAAAAAGGGATTCCCCTGCCTGTTGATCAAAATGAGCCCGCCGCGGTAACCGAGGCGGTCCGCAGGCTCGGTTTAAAATACGCGGTCATCACCTCGGTTACCCGGGATGACCTTTCAGATGGGGGCGCCTCCCAATTCGCAGAGGTAATCAGCCGACTTCATGAACTGGATACGGACATTACCGTTGAAGTCTTGATTCCCGACTTTAAAGGCTCATTTGACGCCCTGCGGTTTGTCGCAAAGGCCGGACCGCAAGTGATCAACCACAATATTGAAACCATCCGCCGGCTGTATCCGAATGTCAGGCCGGGGGCCGTTTATGAGCGGTCGTTGGCCCTGCTTGCCGACATTAAGCACATTCAGCCGGATATTATCACCAAGTCCGGAATGATGCTGGGCCTTGGGGAGTCGGCCGAAGAAGTGATCCAGGCAATGCGGGATTTACGAGATGCTGATTGTGATCTTCTGACCATGGGGCAGTATCTGCAGCCCTCTCCAACGCATCACGAGATAAAATCATTCGTATCCCCGGAGAGGTTTTCAGAATATGCATCCATGGCCCTTGAGATGGGCTTTAAAGGGGCGGCCGCAGCGCCGCTGGTCAGAAGCTCATTTAAGGCGGATGAGCTGTATCAAACAGCTGTAAGAATGACGCATTATCCCAAAACCGAAACCAAAGGCCAGATCCATGCTGAATGAAAATGAAATGAAAACGGCGGTCCTGGAGATTATCGGCAGAATCGCGCCGGAGGCGGGCATTAAAAACCTTGATCCCGGAAAACGGCTGCGCGATCAGTTTGATTTTGATTCCGTTGATTTTATGGATTTTGCGGCTGCCCTGCAGGATAGGCTGGATGTCAAGATCCCGGAAGCGGACTATCCGGAACTGGCGACCCTAAACAGCTGTATCGCCTATCTGCGATCGAAAATGAACGCATAAGGTTGCGAACCATAATCTTGGACATTTTACTTTTACTACACTAACAAAACCGGAGTAAGAGTAAGAGTAAGACGGTGTATCAATTACAGCGTCAGTGAGACAATCATCGTGCCGGGTTCACCGGGTTCGCTTCTTATCTTAAAACCAAATGCCTTACAAAGCTTCAGCATGGGCCGGTTTTCGCCCAAAACTTCCCCATAAATTTCGCCGACCCCCTGATCTCTGGCGTAATCGATAATGCGGCGCATGAGCATGGGCCCCAGGCCCATTCCGGTCATGTCATGGCGGATGAGGATTGCAAATTCCGCCCGTTCTTTGTCCGGATCCGCGGCATATCGCACAATCCCGTAAAGACTGAATTCCTCCGATACAACCGGATCGCAGAGGACCAGGGCCATCTCCCGGTCATAGTCAATCTGGGTCAGGCGTGCCGCCATTTTATGGCTCATGGTTTTCATTGAGTGCAGAAACCGGAAACGGATCTCATCCAGGGAAAGCGCGGAAAAAAGCGTTTGAAAGGCCGGTTCATCCTCCGGTCGGATGGGACGAATCAAAAGTTTCTTGCCGCCGGGCAGGTTGAGGGTTTCCTCGAGTTCATTGGGATATGGACAGATCACGAATCGCTCTGAAGCCGGGATCTGCGATTTGACAATCCTGATGCGGGCATCCAATGCCATCACCCCCTGCTCGTCCGCGATCAGGGGATTGATATCCAGTTCGGCGATGTCTGCCATATCTGTGATCAGCTGCGATATTTTGACAAGTGTCAATTCAATGCTTTCCAAATCGGCGGGCGGTTTACCATAATGGCCTTCCAGATGTCGGTAAATCCGCGTGCGGCTCATAAGCTCCCTGGCAAGATTCATATTAAGGGGCGGCAGGCCAATGGCTTTGTCCTGGATCACCTCTACAGCGGTACCCCCCTGGCCGAACAGGATCACCGGGCCGAACTGGCGATCATCGCTTATGCCGATAATCAGTTCCCTGGCATTGGGGCGCTGCACCATCTCCTGCACGGTAAATCCGGAGATGGCCGCTCCAGGCTTTAGGGCACGGATGCGCTCTTTCATCACAGTCGCCGTCTTTTTAACCAACTCCGGCGAGGCGAGATTCAACGCCACGCCGCCCGCATTTGACTTATGGACGATATCCGGGGATAAAATCTTCAACGCCACCAATCCGCCCAATTCGGCAGCAATCTCCGAGGCCTGTTCGGGTGTCTCGGCTTCGTAGGTCCGGACCACCGGAATTTGATAACAGGCCAACACCGCTTTTGCCTCGATTTCCGTCAGCCACGGCCGATCCTCAGACCACGCCTTATCGATAATCCCGAAAACCTTATCTTTTTCCGGCGCAAAGACCTCAGGGATGTTTGGCGGGGTCTCCATTAACATTTCCTGGCTGCGCCGGTAGCGCACAATCTGCATAAATCCGCGCACTGCCTCGTCCGGGGTCCCATAAGTGGGAATCCGGTTTTCGGCAAATATCTTCCGGGCCTCGCGGGCGACATCCATCCCCAGCCATGATGTAAATACGCCGCGGGAGGCGGCTTTAGAGCCGCTTTCCTTCAATGTCTCGACGACTGTGCGGGCCGCTTCGGTGCTTGAAGCTACAGCCGTCGGGCAGTTTAAAATGAGCAGGGCATCGACATGTTTATCCTCAAGCAGCACTGTTAGCGCATCCCCATAGCGATCCGGCGGTGCATCACCGATAATATCCACCGGATTATTATGCGACCAGGTGGGCGGCAGCACGTGATTCAATCGGTCGATGGTGGCCGGAGACAATTCGGCCAGACGTCCTTTTTTATCGATTAAGACATCAGTTGCCATAACCCCCACACCGCCGCCGTTGGTGAGGATGGCGAGGCGGTCGCCGGAAAACCGGCGGGCTTTGCCCAGGGTTTCAACGGAATCAAAAAGGGCCTGCATATCTGTCACCCGAAGGATTCCCGCCCGCTGGAACGCCGTATTATAGACGTCATCTGCTCCTGCCAGCGCGCCAGTATGGGAAGCCGCGGCCTTTGCACTCTCGGCATGGCGCCCGGCCTTAACCACGACCACAGGCTTCATCCGGGCCGCGGCCCGGGCGGCGGACATAAATTTTCGGGTATGGGTGACCGCTTCTATATAGAGGAGGATGGCCCTGGTGGTAAAATCGGTGGCAAGGTAATCAAGCATATCTCCGAAATCCACATCCGCCATGTCCCCCACGGAGACAAAGTGGGAAAAACCGATGCCCTTTGAGGTGGCCCAGTCCAGGACGGATGTTTGAATTGCGCCCGATTGGGCGACAAATGCGATATCGCCTTTGAGCGGATGGACGTGGCCGAAGGTGGCGTTAAGGCCCCGTCCGGGCACCATGATCCCCAGACAGTTGGGCCCCACAATGCGCAGCAGATGATGACCTGCAGATTCCAGCATTCGGGCGGCCAGATGTCTTCCCTGGTCGCTTTCGCCCTCGCCAAACCCGGCGGTGATGACCACAGCGGATCGGGCGCCACGGCGGCCCAGTTTTTCAATCAGATCCGGCACCGTATCCGGGGGCGTGGCGATCACGGCGAGATCCGGCGCTTCCGGCAGATTGTCCACACTCGGGTAGGCCCGGCGCCCTTCGATTTCCTTGTACCTGGGGCTTACAGGAAAAATATCGCCTTCAAAGCCGCCGCTTATCAAGTTATGGGCAAGCACCGCGCCTATGGTGCCGGGCTTTTGGCTGGCGCCCACCAATGCGACCGAGTTCGGGTTAAACATGATATCCAGGTTGCGGATGGTCATCACATACCTTTACAATCAATTTCCGGCTGCTGCCGACACCCTGACGAATGCAATCTGACAGATCCCAAAGCGCAATGGCGCGATTTTTTGAGATTCCGGCAGCGGCCTGTCTCAGAACATCCCGCCGCCGCGGCCCCCTTTGCCCCGGCCGCCCTGGCCGGGGCCTTTACCCTGACCGCCGCCGCCAAGGCCTTGTCCGCCTTGGCCTGGGCCACGCCCTCGCGCACCGCCTCCCATGCCCCGTCCGCCTTGATCCGGGCCGCGCCCGCGCTTGCCCCCACCGCCGCCCATTCCCATACCAGATCCGGGCTGGCCGGTTGCGTTGGGTATTGACTGCAATTGATTACGCTGCCAGGCGTCAATTGCCTCCTGGACTGTCCCGGCGGAACTGGAAAAAACCTGGATTTGAGTTTGGGCGAGCGCCTCCATGGCCTTGGGGCCGATCTGCCCGGTAATCAGTATGTCGGCACCGGCATTGGCGACCATTTTGGCCGTTTGGATGCCTGCCCCGCCGGGCAGGTTTTGCTGCTGCGAATTGCTTAAAAAAGAACTGGTCCGGCTGTCTGAATCATAGATCACAAAGCCGGCGCATCTTCCGAAACGGGGGTCTAACGAATCCTGCAAGGATTGACCTGTGGAACTGACCGCGATTTTCATGTCTTAATCTCCTTTTTATTTAAAACTTCATTTAAAAACTGAGTTTATATCTTTATTTTATCTCAATTTATGCTGTTACTCCATGCATAAAATCATAAATGTTTATTTATCGATTATATGGTAATAATAAAAGAGCATTAACCATGCCACTTGTCCAACATATAGCAGGCAAAATTCTTTCTCAACTCCCAACAAACAGCGCTTTTAGACATAATTGATGCTGATAATACAGAAAGCCCCCCCGAAAGAACCAGTTGAACAATGGATTTTACAGCAAGATCAGGTAACGCTATATTAACGTTTCGAAACGTTAAAAATTTCTCCAGGTAACGCTGTTTGGTAGAATGAACGCTTTAGGCAGCTGGTATTAATTTATTTAACCGCCCTATCCATATACCCCAAGCCGTTTTATTTTATGCTACACAGATTGTATATAAATATTTGAACCCTCTTTGTTAAAGTTCAGCAGACCCGAAAATCTACTTCAATCGAAGAGATATTGGCTCTCGTTAGAATTCAGGGGTGAGAGGCTAAAATTGGTATCATTGTTGCAGTTTTTCTAAGCAGGAGGTTTCAGCCACCTTTCATAAAAGGAGACGATCATGCATGAAAAGCTTGTCAAAGATCTGATGGTGCCGCTTAGCGAGTATGCGGCCATCAGCGAAAATGCCAGCCTCCATGATGCCGTCCAGGCGCTGGAAAAGGCCCAGACCGCTTGGGAAACATCCAAAAGCCCCTACCAGCACAGGGCCGTTTTGGTCTATGATAAAAATCACGAGATCGTCGGCAAATTGGGCCAAATTGAAATCCTCAAGGGTTTGGAGCCCAAATACAATCAAGGGGCCATGCTGAACGACCGGATCACGGAGTGCGGCTTTAGCAAGGAGTTTATGCGAGCTCTCATTACAAAATACTCTCTTCTTGACAAGCCACTTCTGGACATATGCAGAAAGGCATCTAAAATCAAAGCCAAAGACTGCATGTACATCCCGGAAGAGGGTGAATTTATAGATACAGAAGAAACGCTTAATCTGGCGATTAACCAGCTGGTTCTGGGCCGCTATCAATCCCTGCTGGTCACCAGAAACAAGAAAATCGCAGGTATCCTCCGTTTGACAGATGTTTTTAAGGAGGTGAGCGATTCGATTAAAGTTTGTGCCATCGAGGATTAAGCTCATGCCAAAAGAAAAAAGCATCCTATTTGCCATAGACAGCTCGGACTTCTCCAAACAGGCCTTGATAAAAACCGGTAAGCTCTTAAAACCAAATGAAGATTTTAAGATAATACTATTCCATGGAACGGCGGATCCCTGCGCCATTTTACCCCCTGAACTGCTCGGCGAGGATTCCGGATCAATTGAAAGCCCTCAGGTGATTTGGAATTTGGAGGCGCGTAAAGTTTTGGATAATGCCAGAGAAGCATTGATTGCATCCGGATTTAACCCGGAGCGGATATCTACCGTCTTTGAAGAAAAATGCAATGACCCGGCAGCTTCAATGCTAAAGACAGCGGATAAGCAGCCAGTTGAAACGCTTGCTTTGGGGCGCTGGGGAAAATCGAGCGTTTCCCGGCAAATCATCGGGGCGAATACATACCACCTGGCCCAGCTGGCGAATAATATCCCACTCTGGGTGATTGATCCGCGCATCTACTCGTATAATGTTCTGGTAGGACTGGTCGGTGCCCCGATCAGTCAAAGGGTGGTGGATTATACCGTAAAATATTTCAGCCATTTAAAAGACAGCACGTTTACGTTATTTCATGTCATCCCCCCCTTGCCGCCGCAAGGATTGGATTCAGTAGACATCGTTAACATCGAAGGCAATGAACATCAGCAGAAAATCATATGGGAAAAAATCGTTTTTCACTTCAAGGACTACACAGACAAAGTCAAAGAAATTGCCAATGACGCCAGAGACAAACTGATCAAAGCCGGAATCCCGGAGAAGAATGTTTTCTTAAAGATTCAATCACAAAAAAGGGGAATTGCCAGGGACATCCTTGTGGAACTGGAGGATGGCAACCACGGAATTCTGGTCATCGGCCGCAGAGGATTTAAAGATATCAGAGACTTTGGTCTAGGCAGCAAAGCAAACAAACTTCTTATTAAAGCCCGGGTGTTTAGCCTTTGTCTCGTCAACTGATCATTTATCCATCCCTCCTCAAGCGCGCTTAGGCCTCAAAACCGGACTGAGCCTTTTAAACCTTTAATTAGGAGAATGGAAAAATGGCGGCACAGCAAAAAATCCTCGTCTTATTGGACGGCTCAAAGCGGTCCCTGATGACCGTGGACTATCTGATCAGCATGCCCTTTTTTCGTTCCGCAAAGCTCGTCCTGTACAATGTTTTCAGCGCCATTCCAGAAAGCTACTGGGATCTTGAGAAAGAGCCGGCCAGCCTTCATATCTACCATGAGTTAACAGCCTGGGAGCGGGAAAACCGGAAAAAAATTGATGCCTATATGGCGCTCGTCCGCAAACGGCTAATCAATGCCGGTTTTGCCCCATCTGCGATTGAGTTAAAGGTTCATGATCGCGAAAAAGGGATTGCCCGCGATATCTTAAAGGAAGCAGAGGCGGGGTATCATACGGTGGTGCTTCGCCGTCGCGGCATGGGGGAGACCGAAGGGCTTTCCATGGGCAGCATTGCGACCAAGCTGCTCTCAAGAATCACTTTTTTGCCCATTCAGATAGCCGGCCGCAAGGCGCAGAATAAAAAGGTCATCATCGGGGTGGATGGATCAGAATCAGCGGATCAGGCGGTGGATTATGTGGCTGAACTGCTCGGCGGTTATGACTATTCCGTCGGCCTGATACATATCATCAGGGGGTATGGTGCCAGCATGCCGGAGCATTCCAGCTTTTTTATGCCGGCAGACAGCCTTAAAGCATCGGAGAAGGCGATGCGCGAGCATTTCCAAAAATTGCGGGAAAAACTGATAGACGCTGGTTTTCAGCCGGAAAAGGTTTCAGAAAAGATTATCACCGGCGCCCATTCCCGTGCGGGCACCATCGTCTCAGAGGCTGAGATCAAAAACTACAGCACCATCGTCTTGGGCCGCCGGGGCCATTCCCGGGTGCAGGAATTCTTAATGGGCCGGGTCTGCCAGAAGGTGGTTCATGCCGGACGTTATCATACGGTATGGATTGTTTAACCACTTGAGCGTTAATCCTGATCCGATTCGCAGTGGCACAGCAAGTCCAGCATGGTAATATCGCCGACGATGCGGCATCTCTCATCCAATACCGGAATTTCTTTAATCGCCGCCTTAACCATCTTTTTGATGACGGTCTTAACCTCTTCCTCCTCTGTCGCAAAGATTAAGCCCGTATCCATGATGTGCTTTGCGGTTTCCGTCGTGATCATCGGTATCACGAACCAGGCGTGAACCGCCGGCTCGAAACTGCTGGAGAATAAAATCAAGCCAAGTTAACATATTTTGGTATGGATAATGCATTTTATTTAGATAAGGATTTGTTAAGTTTTTTTGCTCTTTTCCATCACGCATCAAACTGATTCAGGCGAAACAGGTCGCCTGCATCTGAATTTAAAAATCAGCCATCAACAACAGGAGAGATGTCATGAAAAAATTTTTTATGCCGGTGGATAATTCAATCTACTCCACCCATGCCCTGCAATATATCGTGTTGATGGCGCCCATTCTTCAGGACGGCGTTTTCCTGCTTTATTATGACCAGTCCATCGTCTCGGATTATCTGTTAGAGGAGGCAAAAACCAGTCCGGCCGCCATGGACAAACTGAATCAGATGAATGCCAAAAACGAAAGCATCGGCAATGAGATCCTCGGCCGGCGCAAAAATGACCTGATAAGCCTAAATGTGCCGGAAGAAAGGATACAGGTATTTACCAACCGGCGGCGGGAGGGGGCGGCCAAGGATATCCTGTGGCAGGCGGAAAAAGAAGCAGCGGATGCCATCATCATTGGCCGGCATGGCTTCACCAAATTCCAGGAGACGTTTATCGGCAGTACAAGCAAAAATCTTATCGAACACTCGCCCACCATTCCCGTATGGCTGGTCGATGGCGAGACGGCTTCCAAAAACATCCTCCTGGCCGTTGACGGGTCAACCGATTCGGTTAAGGCTTTAGATTACCTGCTTGATATGTGTCAAGACGCTCCGGAGACTGAACTGACGATCTTCCATGTTGAGCCCTCATTCAGGGACTGCTGCACGGTTGATTTTTCTGAACTTCAAAGTTTTGAGGAGGCCGAAAGCGATGAAAACCTGGCCAATATCATCGAAAAAGCTGACCGGAAATGTATTGAAAATTTTATGGGATATGCCTTCAGCCGATTCAAAGAAAAGTGTATACAGGAAGAGCGGCTGAAGATGAAAACCCAGCCGACAAAAGTCAATATCGGCCGGGCCATCATAGATGAATTCAAAAACGGCGACTACGGCACCCTGGTCGTTGGTAAACGCGGGATTAACAAACGTTTCTTCATGGGAAGTGTTTCCAATTATTTGGTCAACCACCTGCAAAACGGCGCGATCTGGATCATTCCATAATTTTCGATGAACTCTTCACGATTCGGCCCGCACTTCGCTTCCCGTGAATAAAAAAGGGGGGTAAAATGATACTTAGAAAAAAAGTCAAAGATGTCATGATCCCTATTGATAAATATGCGGTGATTGACCCGGATGCCACCCTGGCGCAAGCCATAGTCAGTCTTCGCGGGTCCTACTGCACGGTTGAAACCGGATTCTGCGCGGAAACCGGCCCTCGGGCCATATTGGTCGTGGACAGCGCCGGGACACTGGTTGGGGTGATTGATTTTAAAACCCTGCTGAAAGTCCTAATCCCTGAAGTGCACGGCAAAATATCCGCCCGGTTGGAAGCCCTGGGCGTCTCCATCGCCTTTGCCGAAGCCGGGAGCGGAGAACTGGATGAAATCCATGATAGTCTCGCCGCCCGCGTCCGGAAGAATGCCCAGGTAAAAACAAAAGAGATCATGCTCAAAAACGTGGCTCATACCAATGTCGACGACATGCTCCTGGGTGCGATGAAACTGATGTTTAGAAAAAGGCTGATCATGCTGCCGGTCTATGATGATGATAAGCTGGTGGGGGTAGTTCGGGATGCAGACCTTTTTCTGACCGTTGCAGATATCCTGATCAATCAATAGCTGCGGTCACAAACCTAATTAATGGTGCCGCTTCAGGTGAACCGAAGCCGGTTGCTGAAAAAACAGGTGCGGTCTGCACGACGGCTGCCCCGCTATAATGACTTCATATTTCACATAGAGCAGGCAATCTGGCCTGCATGAAAAACAGAACTATTTTACCATATCCGTGGGCCTTTCTCTATTTGACCTTTTTCGCGGTTTATTCTATTTTTCCATATTTGGTGTAAATAATAACAAGGAGGCTGCATGTCCTGGACCCGTCCGCACATCGGAGTGATCGGGGCCGGCGCCATCGGCGGTATCACCGCCGCACTGATCAAACAGGCCGGCTATGATGTTGAAATTGTGTGCAAGTATGAAAATGTTGCCCGCCAAACCAATGAAAAGGGGCTGCATATAAAGGGATTCTGCGGTGATCACTGGGTACCGATGCCCGCTGTTGCAGAAATAAAGGATATGAAGGCGGATAAGGATCTGATTCTCCTGGCCACCAAAGCCACGGATCTGGTGCCGGCCGCCCAGGCGCTGCTTCCTTTGCTGACACCGGACACTCTGGTGGTATCTTTGCAGAACGGCATCTGCGAGGAAACCCTGGGCGAAGTAGTGGGCCACGAACGGGTGATCGGATGCGTGGTGGGCTGGGGCGCCACCATGAATTCTCCCGGAGAACTGGAAATGACTTCCGGCGGCGAGTTTATTATCGGCACCTTAGACAAGCGCCCGGAACCCAGACTTCAAACCATAAAAGAAATTTTTGATCAGGTGGTGCCCTGCAATATTTCAGAGAATATCCTGGGCAGCCTCTACGCCAAGCTGATCGTCAATTCCTGTATTACCTCTTTAGGTGCCATATGCGGCCTTTACATGGGCCAGATGCTGGCGGACCGGAAAATCCGGAATATTTTTATCGACATCATGCATGAGGCCATGGCTGTTGCAGATGCCATGGATCTGCATGTAGAAACCCTCGGCGGAAGAATGAACTATTACCGGTTTATGGCCGGCTCCGGCACTTTAGCCCAATTGCGGCGGCACCTCATGATCCGGCTGATCGGTTTTAAATACCGGAGGCTCAAGTCATCCAGCCTCCAATCCCTGGAGCGCGGCAAACCGACGGAAATTGATTATTTGAACGGATATATTACGGATAAGGCCAGAAAGCTTAATGTGCCTGTGCCGGTCAATGATAAGGTCGTCCGGGTGATCAAGGAAATTGAAGCCGGAAACCGCCGCATTTCACCCGAAAATTTTAAAACGTTTTAAGGCCCGGCATAAAGGACTCACAAATCAATCCAAAAGCCCCAGGCCCAGTATGTCTCCTCAAATCTTGAAAATTCACCGATAAGCGATCGGCCGTCCCGGTATTCCAGCCCTATGCGGAAGTTCCGGTTGATGCGGTGCACGGGAATCATCAGCCCGGTCTGAGCCGTGATATCCGGCTCCCAGTCCGATTCCTCATAGGCGGTCAGATCCAGGGCCGCATAAAAGCCCATCCGCCCGCCCCAGAGGCAGTCTGCATTCACATATTCCAGGCCGGCCTGCCCGCGCCATTTTTCCTGCAAATCTTCATTTCGAAGGTCAAACGCCCAGCCGGCTTCACCATAGCCCCGAAAATCCCGCCATATGGGAAAGCTAAGCCCCAGTACGTATTCCTGGCGGGTATAATCGACCCGCTGCATGCCGGTGCGTTCGGCGAATTCATCCCCGACATGGCTGGAATCATGATTCAAACCGAATTTCAGGGCGAATCCATCGCCATTGCGCCAGGTCAAATCAATGCCGTACAAACCATCCCAGCCGATATTGTCCAAAGAATGCTCCCGGTCAAACATGCCGAGGAAAGTGCCGTGGATATTGAGCTGAATACCGCGGTTCAAATCGTCGACCGGGGATATGCGAAGCAGCCCTAGCCTGCCCCCGATCCGAAATAAATATCGATCTTTGCCGGCCTCCGGGATCTCTGTATCCCCATACTGAGCCGCATTCAAAGCAATGCCGGGATGCAGCGGATCAGCCGGATGCGCGGGATAGAGGTGAGTCCCCGGTGCAAACATGGCCGTCCAGCCGGTCCCCAAGGGCGCAGAATGTGAGAATTTATCAGAGTATTGCGTATTTGCTTCAGAAGGCGGGTCCTGAGTCAAAGCAGTTTGACCCGACACCGCATGGGATTTATCCTGTGCGGCAGTTGACTGGGGGCTTAAAAAAAAGACGCCCATGATCAACCCGGCCAACCCTATTTGGGCGATGCCCGCAAAGAATTTTAAATAATTCAAAAGAATTTCCTTACCAGCCTTCTTATCAGCGCTGTTTCCCCTGAGCATCCTCATTAAAGCCCTTCATGCCCCTTTCCAGCTGCAAATAACAGTTAGCGTTTTGAATGGCCAGGCCCCCTTGATGGCCAAGGGCTTCAACCATCATGATTTCATCCTCATAGAACTGGCGACGGGCGCCGAAATAAAGCCGCAGAACGCCGATCACATCGTGTTTTACACAGACAGGCACGGCAAGAATTGTAACAATACCCTCCGTCTGTTTTTCTTTCAGGTATTTGATGCCGTCAGCAGCGGAGACATCATTGATAATAGTGGTCTTGCCGTTCATTGCCTCGACAACGCCCTTGTCCTCAGAGACATCCCCTTTGCTCAGATACGCCTCACTCAATCCGTAGCTGGCGCGAAGCGCTAACTTATTCTCTTTATCATCAATCAGTCGGATGGTAGCCCCCTTGGCATTCAGGGCTTTGCCCACCTCTTCGGTCATCACCCGCAATATCGCATCGACATCCAGGGAGGCATTGATTCCGGCGGACAAATCCCGGAACATCCGGGCATTATGGCGCAGCTGAGTAATCAACCGGGCCCGGTCAATGGCCATTCCGCCCTGCTCGGCCAATGCTGTCAGAAACTTGACCTCGTCAGGGCTAAACTCCCGAATTTCAGCTGTATAGAGCGATAATACCCCCATTAGCTGATTATTGATAATAACCGGCACCGCCAGAATGGATTTAATTCCTTCCGCCGCTTTAGCCTCATGGTTGACCGAACGCTCATCCGTGGTCGCATCCCTTATATAGAGATGGCCCTCTTTTTTAAGGATATCCAAATGCTCAGCCGCCTTCTCCGGCGGGGCATGCAGATAATTAGGCGACAGCCCTGTCTGTGCGGCCGGCACAAATGTATTGGTTTCCAAATCCTCAAGAAAAAGACAGGCAGCCTTAGCATTCATTGTGTCAACGGCACTTTCGACAATCCGCGTAAGGAGCGTGTCCCGTTTTTCAGCCGAGGCAAACGCCCGGCTGATTTTGCATAAACTGTCAAAATAATCCATATGGCTTGTCATAAGGACGCCTCCTATCATTTATCCGCTGTGGTTGAATAAAGGGTTGTTCACGTATTGGCAGTAACAACGAAATCGACTTTTTTTCTGCCTTGTGATAATAAAGTATAAAAACCAAAATCTGGGTTTCAACATTTTTTCCTTATAAATATGCGGCATGCGATGATAAAGCTCCACTGCTGACAATCAGTCAGACGCATCATCCGGGAAAAGCTCAAGTACGGCGATTTCCGGGAAACAGGCCAGTCTTACCGGTACCGTCCCCCAGCCGATCCCTTTTGAAATAAACACCCGCCCCCCGCTTTTCGAATTTTTAAGACCGCTGGTATAGATTTTATTTTCCACCGGATTCGAGGGCGGGCCGAAAAGTGGCAGCACAAACTGCCCGCCGTGGGTGTGGCCCGCAATCATCAGGTCAATCCGCTGATTAAACGCCGTATCCGCGCTGTCCGGGTTATGGGCAAGCACAATCCGGCACTCATTTTCCGGAATCCCGGATAGAAGTTCATCAAAATCCATGTGGTCCTCCCAGAGATCGCCGCCACCGGCAAGCCACAGTTTTTCACCGCTACGCTCAAATACTTTTTTCCGCCCTCTAAGGTTCTGGCCGGTTTGATCCAGCCATTCAATAGAGCGGGCCGTGTCCGCCCAGTGATCATGGTTGCCCAGCACAGAGTATACGCCTTCAGGCGCATGAAGCCGGGCCAGTACCGGCCAGATGCGGTCAATGCGCTTATGGCTGTTTGTCTCCAGTACATAATCGCCCGTGCATACAACAATATCCCCATTTAAACGGTTGGCGCGCCAGACAGCATATTTGGCGGTTAAAAGCGGCTGCAGCGGTCCGTAATGAAGATCGGAGAGCTGGACCATGCGGAAACCCGCAAAAGCCTCCGGCAGGCGGGGTACCGGGATCTTATAATAATTGACCCGGATGATGAAGCGTTCAATGAAGAAGATATAAAGAAAAACAACTGTCAGTAAAACAGCGGCGGCGTTTAACACTAAAATCCCCATACTTAGCGGGTTATCCTTTCGCGCCCTGGATCGTGATATAGGCGACAACAAAAGACAAAGCGCAGAGCAGCAGGCTGATCTTGGCTGCAATACCCAGGTAGCGGGCGGCCGTCTGGTATTTTCGGCGGTGCTCGCTTTTCATCCGCCGGGCGCGACTGTCCACAAACGCCGCTGCTCCCCATAAAACAATACCCAAAAAAATAAAACCAAGCGTTACATAGGCAAAAATCATCGCATCTCCTGTTCGCAAGGGCTGCTGTCAGGGTTTGAATCAGCTTTCGGTTGCAATCACACCGGCTTTTTGCCATATTCGACAAAAATCCGGTTTGCAAACCATTTTTAGCATATATAAGGGCAAAGATCCCACATCTTTAAGCGCAAGTGAAAAACGGAGGATATCATGGCAGTCGCATTCTGGGAAAAAGATGAAACCGTGGCCATCATAAAAATGAACAACAGCCAGAACCTTCAGAACCTGGCATTTGCTGAGGCAATGAATGGCGTGATTGATGAGGCCCTGGCTGACAAACAGATCAAAGCCATGGTACTGACCAGCGCAGATGAAAAGTTCTTCTCCAACGGCATTGACGTCCAATGGCTGGGGGAGCGCTTTGCCGCCCAGGATTCCCAGCTGATCAAAGACTTTATGTACGGTATGGACGCGGTATTTAAAAAACTGCTGCTCGCCCCCCTGCCCACCATTGCCGCAATCAACGGCCATGCCTTCGGAAACGGGGCCATCCTGTCCTGCGCCTGCGACTTCCGGTTCATGAAGTCAGACCGCGGATTTTTCTGTTTTCCCGAGGTGGATCTGGGGATTCCCTTTCTGCCGGGCATGGATGCGTTTATCGAAAAGGCGATTCCCCAGTATAAATTCAACGAACTCAAGCTGACCGGCCGCCGGGCTACCGCACCGGAGCTTGAGGCCCATCATGTAATTGAAAAGGCCTGCGAAAATGCCGAACACCTGATGGCCGAAACCATGACTTTTGCCCGCTCCTTTGACAAGAAACGCGGCATTTTCGGGGAGCACAAGCGCCGCATGCACAAGCACATCATTGCCATCATTGATACGGAAAACCCGGAATTCATCGAGGCCCTGAATCTGATGGTTCAGGAATAATACCGGCACAAGGCTTATTCTAACTCCAGCTGCTTAAGCAGCTTCTTTTTCTGGGCCTCATACTCCTGCGCATCAATCAGATCCGACTCATAGAGCTCTTTTAAATACTCGAGGCGCTCCTTGATATCTGCCTTGCGGGATTTCCAGTTATCGTCCGGAGTTTTGGCAGAAGATTCAGGTTGAACTGGGGGCGCCGTCTGCTCCGGCACCGACATATCGGATGATGGTTCAGGCTCTGATAAGGATTCTGCGGCCGGGGATTGCGCAGGCGTCCTGGATTCACCCGCCTTTCCGGGCTCCGCGGCATTTTCTTTACGAATTCTCGCCTGTTCAATCTTTTCAATATCCGCGACAAGCCACATGGGATATTTTTCACCATCTTCCGTCCGCTTGCGCCCTGCATAGTCCGGCGCGGCAATCGGGGTGTCCGAGGATTTGATTTCCAGGGGATTCAGTGTCTTTTCGGTTTTTGAAAACCGCTGCAGCTCTTCTTCCCGAATCTCATGATTTACGTAGCTGAAGGCCAGGTTCAGACGATTGCCCGGCTCAACAAAAAGCACGCCCCGGGTCTTCCGGTCTTTTCTAAAAAACAGCCCGTCCCCGCGGTTGTATGAAATAAACCGCACCCGCTGATGCGGCGCCGCCCGGCCCAGGGCTGCGGTAAGAGCCGGCACCAGCCGCTCGATCTCTTCTTTCTGAAACACCGGCATTGTCTTCGGATCACCATAGAAGGCCGGTTCCTCGAGATAATCCAGCTGGGCCAGAAGAATCTTTAAATCCCGGGAATCCATATCATACGGGTGATTAAACTGCTTTTGGGCGATTTCTCCCTTTACCACCCGGTGCTCAAGACTGACTGTCAATTTTTTTTCATCCACCACCGGCGACTGCACCCAGCGGGTACTGCATCCGCTGATCATCGCGGCACTTAACAGGCATGCAATCAGAACGTAACAACGATTCATAAGCTTTTATCCCCTGACTTGGCAGTTAAAATGGAGCTATCATCGTTTATGAAATACCAATTCCGGCATGGGCTGTCAAATGCCCGTATCCCCGGCACGATAAATTTGTTCTGCCTGAATAGCCGTCCATATTTTGACGATCCCATCATTGTGATTATATATTTTACAAAGATAGAAATATTTGGCTCGTACTCGTAATCGGCTTTTAATTTTTCCGGCTTCGATTCCGAGTACGTGAACCGTCCCGCTCGCGCGGGACTGAGTACGATTAAGTTTGTTCTATCTATTTTTCAGGCGGGCACGGTGGCCCGCTCTACGTATGGGGAAAAACCCGATTCATCGTAGGGTCGGCCACCGGGCCGACCATAAATTCTTGATTTCATTCGTCTAATACCTAATACCCAAAACTTAAAACCTAAAACCCTTGAACTTACAAGGAGGCATCTAAAATGGAATACACGCAGATCCCAGGACTGGACAAGGACATCACGCGCGTGGCGTTAGGCACATGGGCCATCGGCGGCTGGATGTGGGGCGGCACGGACGAGGCGGAATCCATTAAAACCATCCATACAGCCCTGGATAAAGGCATCAACATCATTGACACCGCCCCGGTTTACGGCTTTGGCACCTCCGAAGCAATTGTCGGCAAGGCCTTAAAAGAATACGGCCGGCGGGATGAGATCGTTATCGTCACCAAAACCGCCCTGGAATGGCCGGAACAACAAAACACTGTATGGCGAAACTCCAGTCCGGAAAGGATCCGAAAGGAAATTGAGGACAGTTTGAGGCGGCTTAAGACCGATGTGATCGATATTTATCAGGTCCACTGGCCGGACCCGAATGTGCCTTTTGAGGAAACCGCAGGCACCCTGGCGCAGCTTCAGAAGGAGGGCAAAATCAAGGTGGCCGGGGTCAGCAACTACACCCCGGAGCAGATGGATGCATTCAGAAAAGGGGCTGCGCTGGGCGTCTGCCAGCCCCCTTACAACCTCTTCGAACGCGCGATCGAACAGGATGTGCTGCCCTATTGCCTGGAAAACGGCATTGCCACCCTTACCTACGGCGCCCTTTGCCGGGGCCTGTTAAGCGGGAAAATGCACGGGGAGCGCAAATTTCCGGGCGATGACCTGCGAAATGTGGACCCCAAATTCAAACAGCCCCGGTTTGATCAATACCTGGCCGCGGTCGAGGATCTCCGGGCATTTGCCGAGGCCAACCACGCCAGGGAAGTCATCCATCTGGCGGTGCGCTTTGTTTTGGATAAGGGCGCCAGCGTGGCCCTATGGGGCGGCCGGCGGCCGGATGAAATGAATCCCCTGCCCGGCATGTTCGGCTGGCATTTGACAGAGGATGATTTACGGGAAATCGATGGCATCCTGGAAAAAAACATCAAGGACCCTGTGGGTCCGGAGTTCATGGCGCCGCCGGCTAAAAAAGCCGAATAAGCCGAATAAGCCGAATAAGCCGAATAAGCCGGATAAGTTGGATAAGCAGATCTCATTTAACTGCGGGGGGGCGGCCATTACATCCGGTCCAGCACCTCCCGGATCCTGGCGGTAAGCCGGCTCGGCACCAGGGGTTTGCTGATAAAATCAACATCCGGCATACTTTCATCCCCCTCAAGTGCCGCTTGATCTGAGAACCCGGACATGAAAACCACCGGGGTTTCCGGATGCAGTTCCCGGAAGCGCGCGGCCAGTTCCCGGCCGTTCATCCTGGGCAGCATGATATCCGTCAGCAGCAAATCAATCGGCTCCGAATGCGTGCGGCCGATTTCAAGGGCCTGCTGACCGCTGTAAGCGGTTAAAACCGAATACCCGAGCGGGGCCAGGCTGTCTTTGATCAAATTGCTGACTGACGGGTCGTCTTCAACCACCAGGATCGTCTCCGTTCCGGCGGCAAGCGAGGCCTCCGCCTCCCGGTCTTTTTCAGGGGCCTCTGCCTGAACAGCCGGGAAATAAATATTAAATGCCGTGCCCTTGCCGGGTTCGCTATAGATAAAAATATAGCCCTTATGCTGTTTCACAATTCCGTGTATGGTGGATAATCCCAGGCCGGTGCCGTCATCTTTGGTGGTAAAAAAGGGTTCAAAAATATGCTGCCGCACCTCTGGCGTCATGCCGATGCCCGTATCCGAAACCCGGAGCAGGACATAGACGCCCGGCACCATGTCCTGGCGCATGCCGAGGGAGGATGCATCCAGGTATACATCCCGCACCTCTATGATCAATGTGCCGCCCTTTGGCATGGCATCATTGGCGTTGACCGCCAGATTAAGCAGGATCTGCTCAATCTGGCCGGCATCTGCCTGAATATACCGGGTCGATGGATCGATATCAAAGCGCAGGGTCACATTTTCGTTGACCAGGGACTGAAGCATAGCGGAAAGATTTTTAACAATATCTTCGATGGCCAGGATTTTAAACTCCATGACCTGTTTGCGGGAAAATGCCAGCAGCTGCCGGGTCAGTTTTGCGGCCCGGCTGCCGGCATCAAAGATCAACTCAAAATTTTTGCGATATTCATGGGATTCCGGCAGCTTCAGCAGTGCAATTTCACTATAGCCAAGAACTGTGGTGATCAGATTGTTAAAATCATGGGCCACGCCACCAGCCAGCCGGCCTAAAGCTTCCAGCTTCTGGGACTGCAAAAGCTGCTGTTCAAGTTGTTTTCGCTCCGTAATGTCAAACAAATAGCCTTTGATCTGATCCAGGGTGCCGTCCCCGCCCCGGTTGGCGCTTAAATTGGCGATAACATGGATACGGGTGCTTTTTTTCCCGATCAATTCCACCTCGTACCCTTCGATATGACCCTGCCCGCGGAGCAGGGTCATACATGTTTCATAATCGGCCGGACTGGCAAAAAGCTCCTGCAGACGAGACTGAATTGCCTCAATAATGGAGCGGAATCCGAACAGGCGGGCAAAGGCCGGATTGCAGTCAATCAGGCTGCCGTCCGGGGTTGCAATAAAATCAGCGGTCAAATCCTCTTCAAAAAACCGGCGATACCGCTCCTCACTCACCCGCAGGGCGGATTCGCTATGGCGCCGCCGGCGAATATTGACCAGCAGAATGAGTACGACGATCACAAGGCCGGCGATAATCGCGCTGGTGGCATGAATCACTTCTCTATGGGTCTCGTAAAAACTGACCGGCTGGTTGATGATCCGGCTGTCCGGCGGCAGCTGAGATTTTTTAATATCAAAGCGCTTGAGCTGCGCATGATCAAATTCCGGATTGTAGACCGCAGACTGAATGGGAATTTCCGCCGGTTTTTCGCCCTTTAGAATTTTTTTGGCGAGCTTTGCGGCATTTCTCCCATGCCGGCTGGCATCGTTTAAAGCGCCCCCGACAATCCCATAGCCCAGTTCAGCCCCCCACTGCCCGTAAACCGGGACGGGGCAGATACGGCTCAAATGCGGCAAATCATCCGTATAGGAAAAATAGCGGCCGTTTTTATCGGTTTGCAGAATATTTAAAAAGACAATGGTATCTGACGAAAGCCGGCTGAGCCGGGTGTATAGTTCATCAAGGGAGAATTGATTCCACAATTCAATCTCCGGGCCGATATCCGCCGATTGATCCATCAGCCCACGGGTGACCATGGAAAGTGACTGCCCCAGCTTCGTGGTATCGGCAATCACCACCACCCGTTCGGCCTGCGGATGGATTTTCTCGATCAAGCGGATGTTTTCAGAAATGGCGTCAGATTCCACAATACCCGTAAACCATCGCTCCGGCCGATCCTTTACCCGGTCAAAAAAATTAATACCGCAAAACACCACAGGGACGCCCGGAAACAACTCCTGCCGGTATTTGGACAAAAAATTAAAGGCATTGTCATCTGTTGTGATAATGACATCGCGCGCGGTCTCCTGAGCCTGATATTTTAATTTGTACAACTGGTAGAGGCGCTCATAATAGGCCGCATCCTCGCGCTTGCGGCTGTCCATATATTCAATGTCGATGTTCTCGCGCGGCAGTACCTCTTCAAATTCCCGGGTGATGGCGCGCACGATTTGATCAGTCCAATTGTACTGGGAGTGATAAGAGTTAAGAATCAGAATCCGGGTGTTCGAATCCAGGCCTGCGTCAGCCCAAATGACAGGCGCCGGAGCTGCGATGCCGCCCAAAAAGACAAAAACAAGCATCCAAAAAATTGGGAGATTAACGCGCCGCATGAGCTATTCCTAAAAGAAACCTCAGGGTAAACCTTTTTGATGATTAAACTTCTATCAATTAATACGGGTGGGATTTGAATACAAGAGCGAATTCTCTTCTTCATGACCGGTAGTGAAAAAATAAAAAAACCTGAGCATCGGTCCCAAAACATAACTTGAAGTAAAAGTTAATTGCCACCCCTGATGAAAAGGCGTATTTTAATTTAGAGGCGAAACTGTCAAACCCGCCGCCAAATAATTATACCTTTTTTTAGGCGGAGAAAAACCTATGCCCCGAAAAAATGATTTTTATCATTTAATCTGCTCTTTTTGCGGCAAACCCCAGACCGAAGTCAACAAAATGATCGCCGGGCCGTCTGTCTACATATGCAATCAGTGCGTGGAAAGCTGCAAAAAAATCATTGAAAGGGAATTGGCCTGTGATACGAGTTACTTGCAGGCCATCGCCCGGCCCTCTGAAATCGCGCAGCAGCTGGATGCCTATGTCATCGGTCAGGAACCGGCCAAAAAAATTCTTTCCGTAGCTGTTTATAACCATTATAAGCGCCTTGCGGCCAAACCGAATACCAGAGATGTGGAAATCCAGAAAAGCAACATTCTGCTCATCGGCCCCACCGGCACCGGCAAAACGCTTTTGGCCCAGAGCCTTGCCCGGATGCTGAACGTCCCGTTTGCCATAGTCGATGCCACCACCCTGACGGAGGCCGGTTATGTCGGGGAGGATGTGGAAAATATTATCCTCTATCTGCTGCAAAATGCCGACTATGATATTGAACGGGCCCGCAAGGGGATCGTCTATATCGATGAGATTGACAAGATCGCCCGGCGATTTGACAACAGTTCCGGGCGGGATGTCTCCGGAGAAGGGGTTCAGCAGGCCTTACTCAAATTACTGGAGGGCACAGTTACCCGGGTGCCGCCCAAAGGCGGCCGCAAACATCCGCAGCAGGATTTTATCCAGATCGATACCACGGATATTCTCTTTATTTGCGGCGGCACATTCAGCGGCATTGAAAAGCTGATCCAGCATCGCCTGGGATCGAGAACCATCGGATTCGGGGTTAATGCGAAAAGTGCGAATCAAGGGGCAAAGGACGATGTGCTGCCCATGGCCCAGACCGAAGATTTCCTGAAGTATGGGTTTATCCCCGAATTCATCGGCCGCCTCCCGGTCATCGCCCCGCTCCATGAACTCCCTGAGACCGCGTTGATCCGAATCCTGCAAGAGCCCAGAAATGCCTTGATCAAGCAGTATCAAAAACTCTTCGAAATTGAAGGGGTGACGCTCAAATTCACAGATGATGCCCTGCGGGCCATTGCTGCAGGCGCCATCAGGCGCAAGGCCGGCGCCAGGGGACTGCGCGCGATTATGGAAGCCTGCATGCTGGATATTATGTATGACCTGCCCGGCTATAAAAACGTGGCTGAATGCGTAATCGACGAAGCGGTCATTTTAAATAAAGCCGGCCCGGAATTGATGTTTACCTCCTCCCAGAAGCATGCATAGAACCCGTAATTCTGACTTGGGATCATAATTGCGCCTGCCTGTTTGAACTGATATATTCAAGATATCATTTGAATACTGAATATTTTTGGAGGCAAATTTTATGACGGTTGAACATGAAATCCAAAAAGCCGCCGAAATTATAGCCAATGCCAAGCAGGCCGCAGCGTCCTGCGGGGCCGGGATCTCGGCTGAAAGCGGTATCGCAACATTCAGAGATCCGGGCGGCGTCTGGGACAAACTAAACCCCGCAGAGGTCGGCACCACCGCCGGGCTGCTAAACACACTGGACCGCAATGGCCGGAAACTGATTCCGTTTTTTATCGAGCTTCTGGAAGCCTTTGAGCAGTCAAACCCGAATCCTGCCCATATGGCATTAGGCACACTCGAGGAAATGGGCATCCTAAAGACCGTGATCACCCAAAACATTGACAATCTGCATCAGGAAGCGGGCAATACCGACGTGGTGGAGGTACACGGCAACGGGTTCCGGCTTAGCTGCATCAGCTGCGGCAAACTAAAGACCCGGCAGCGGCGGGAACTGATCGCTGAAATCAAAAGCAGAATCCAGGAACTGCGGGAATACAATCTCTCCACCATGGCTTCGATCATGCCGAAATGCGATCACTGCCAGGCACTGATGCGGCCGGATGTGGTGATGTTCGGGGAAATGGTCAAGGATATTCCCCGGGCCTTTGCCGCGGCCCGCCGGTGCGACGCCATGCTCGCCATCGGCACCTCCGGGGTGGTATATCCGGCGGCGTATCTTCCGTTTGAAGCCAAAGATGCCGGGGCTCCGGTCATTGTGGTAAATCCCAATGAAAATCCGTTTTCGCGGGTCTCGGACGCCTATATTCCCATGAATGCCGGCACAGTCATGCCCAAACTGGTTGAAGCGGTAAGAGCGATTAAAGGCGCGTAAATCGAGTCGTATGTGTCCATGGCGATTGACAGCCGTTGTTTCAGGTTTATTTTTAACATAACACATAAAATTAATCACAATTTTAAACAATTGAATTGATGCATGGGCGGGATCTATCTGATGATAGACGGACGAACAGGAGGTGATGTAAATGTCTTCCGTTAACATGGCAGAAGAAAACGCGGGCATCAATGAATTCTCCGATATAAAAGAATATCTGCTCAGCCGAAAGCGGGAGCTCTGGAATCAGATCCGCGAAACCCTTGAAAAGGATGCAATACAAAAACATCAGGAGATTGCGGATGTGATCAGGGAAAGCGGAGATGTGGCGCTTGAGGAATTGAGAGAGGCAAACACCCTTTCCCTGATCGGGCTCAAGGTGGATGAACTCGAGGAAATCGACCAGGCATTGAATCGCATCGAAGCCGGAGAGTACGGCAAGTGCATTGACTGCGGCAAACAGATCAATAAAGAGCGGTTAAAAATAATGCCCTATGCGGTCAGATGCCGGCACTGTCAGGCACATCATGAACAGATCCAAAACCCCTGATGAAAGCCCGTTTCAGGCGGAATTACGGGAGCAGCAGAAGATGAACATCGTAAAAAATGACCCGGGCTTTATGGACCGGCGGTCCGGAAGAGACCGGCGGTCCGGCAATGACCGACGAAGTCAAACGTTCACACAGAATCATCCGTATGCTAAAAATTTGCGCTGCGGGTTTGAACGCAGAAAATTGGATGAAGATCGTGCCGGATGGGTGCGCATCTCAATTTACAGCAGTGCGGATATTGGTCTGCCGGTGGATGAGTTGTAAATCATTTCCTTTTTTCGCCCCGGCGCTGGCAACTCAGGGCAGACAGCGCCGGGGCGAATGGGCGTGATTAAACCCCTTAACTAAGCATTCCTGAAGGGGGTTTTTGTATGTCTTTAAGAATATATACGCAACAGCCTTTTTTGCAAATAAACGCGCCCTCCCCTACATCAGGGAAATCAAGGAACGCCACCGGTCAAGTGCTGTTTCCGTGGAAAGCCTCTTTTGCTGCAATATGGTAATTATCTTTTCATCATTGAATCGCAGAAACGGGTCCACCAGTTTTTCCTCCCCCAGTGTGGCGCAGACATGGGCCGGATCGTATTCGGCCAGATACGCATCGATATGGGGGTTGTCCGGTTCCAGGGCCCTGGCAAATCCCATGTACTCCCCAACATAATCATGGCCGGCATAAACCCGGGTTTCATCCGAAAATGCCAGAATCTTCTGGATGGACTGAAAGAATCCGTCCACATCGCCGGTAAAACAGCGCCCCACTTTGCCGTT
Source organism: Desulfobacterales bacterium (assembly GCA_046543065.1). Classification (GTDB taxonomy): domain Bacteria; phylum Desulfobacterota; class Desulfobacteria; order Desulfobacterales; family Desulfosalsimonadaceae; genus M55B175. The sequence goes on from JBKHAE010000002.1 coordinate 51,766, forward strand.
AAACAGCGTGTCCCCGGAGATCAAAACCTGATCAAAATAAAAGCATACCGAATCCCGGGTGTGCCCGGGCGTATGCATCAAGTGAAGGGATTCGCCATCAACCTTAATTTCACGGCTTGCCCTTAGCGCATCAAAATCCAGATACCGGGCATCGGTCTGGTCAAGCAGCGCCTGGTTGCCAACCAGATGGTCCATATGGGAGTGGGTGTTGGTCACATACGCAAGATTCAGGTTGTGCGCCGCCAAAAATGACAGGATCGCCTCTGCCGCCCCGCCGTCAATCGCCACAGCGGTTTTTTCCCCATAGACCAGATATCCCAGATTATCCGCCCCGTATCTGAATTGCTTGATCTGCATTAAACCCTCCCCTCCGTCTTACTCTTACTCTAAAAACTCTCGCAAAGCCGCAAAGATCGCAGAGGGTTTATGGCCCATAAACCTTTGCGGTCTCTGCGGCTCTGCGAGATTAAAAGGGTCAGTCTATTTACTCTCCTTATCCACCGTCTGTTCCAGCTTCACTTTGAACAACTCCAGCATATCATGCGGATTTTTTGACTGATACCACCGGCCGCTGGCAAACACTCCGTAATCCGCTCCCATCATGGCCGAGGCAAACCGCGTGGAGTTTCCGTAAAACAGCCACTGTTCCACCCAGCGTCGCTCAATGGACTCATTAAACAGGCTGTCATTCTGATCCGCGGCTTTTTGATCCCACGCCTTGGTCATGATTTGCGTGGCCACACCGGTTTGATGGTTGGTGGTTTCGATGGTGTGCTCGAACCTTTCGAAATGGCCGTTCACCCAGCCCCGGGTATGGCAGGACTGGCAGACCCCTTTCATGGTATTGTTTCGCTTTTCCTGCTCTTTTTCTGAAATCAGGTATTCGGCCGCCGGGGTTCCGTCCAGGGCGGTGGGCAGCGGCAGGCCGTCCTTATTTTTAATGATGGTGGTGTCCGCGGATTTGGGATGGGCATGCGCATAAATCAACCCGAAAATCCGCCACGCCAGTCGGTCATTCATCTGATGGGTACGCTTCGCCTGAACCCGGCCGTCCGGGGTTGTCACCAGGCTTACATGACAGGTGGCGCAGGTGGGCGCGGTAAAATCCTCTCCCGCCGTCCAGGGGACGGCGTTAAAGTCCCAGTCTTTGCCATGCGCCAGGGAGTCCACAATATTGGCGTGCTTGCTTACCTTATAGACCTTATATGCCGGCACATCCGGGCCTTTATGACACTCCGAGCAGGTATAGGGCTTTCTGGCCATCTCAATGGCAAACTCATGTCTTGTATGACAGGCGGAACAGGAGCCTTTGCTGTCGTCCGGGTTGATCCGCCCCACCCCCTGATTCGGCCATCCGGAAATCTTCGGGAATTTCATGGAGCCGATATCGGTATCGCGGGTTTCCAGCTTATCCACGCTCAAGCGTGTGCCGTGGCAAAACAGGCAGGAATCGGCGCTGGTCCGGGCGTCCGGCGTACCATGGGAAAGCGCCATATTCTCAAACGTCAAAGGCCCGTTGATGGATTTTACCAAATCCGCATAAACCGAATTTTCCTGAAGGTTGCCATGGGCTTCTGACATCAGGTTTCCGGCAAACTGCTCCCTTTCAATCGGATGGCAGGCCGCGCAGTCATCCGGTGTTACCACGGTGTGCACCCTGGCGCCCTGATGATCGAACGTGTCCTTGTGTTTGTCCGGCCGCATGGTATGGCATTCCGCGCAGCCTACCACGACGTTTTGATATTTTTCAGGAAGATTCTGATAGGACACGCGGCGTTCAAGCTCGGGCTTCTTCTTGGCCTCTGCCGGGGTAATTCGGGACATGCGGCTTCTGGCCCAGTTTTCATAGATATTGGGCGTCATGCTGCGATGACACGCCAGGCAGCTTTGGGTATCATCACTTAAATTTTCAGTGACGTCTCCAAATGCCGCCGGTGCAGCTGCTAAAATTATCCCGATGGCCAGCATCAAACTCCATTTCAAGGGATTCATGGCAAGTCTCCATTTCTGTTCCGGTTAAACAATAAGAGGCAAAATCCTTTAAGTCCCCCTTTTCGTAAAGGGGGATTTAGGGGGATTTACCATCATTTGAAATTATAAATCCCCCCAATCCCCTCTTTTCCAAAGGGGAATGAGGCAGGAGCCTTTGTCTAAGGAGAATACAAACGGGTCTATTATCGTAAGTTCCTTACTAAAAAAAATATCGCCGCCGCGGAATAAATCGTTTTTTGCGAAGCCATATAAATTTAACTTATTGAATCAAGGGGCCGGATGTCAAACAAATGATCACCCGAAATGCGGCGAAAAATTTGGACCTAAATTGAGCGATTTTCAAGTTTGCCGCAGATACAAGGAAGATGCAGGCGAGCTATAGTGAACTATGCGAGGCTGCATCTGACGCAGTAGATGCGGTAAAATTGGAAATCCCGGAGGGTTTCAGATGGTTAAAATATAAATTGGTATAATCCTATATAAAATCATATTGTTAAAAATCTGAAACGCTCAATTTAGGGTGGAGTAAAAAACCATATCAGTGGACTTGACAAATATCCCTCTTGCATTAAATTTTTATTTAATGGTTTTAAGCAATAATTTTCAGCAAGGAGGTAGATCATGATCGGGATGACAGTTGCGTTGATTTTGCTTTCGGTGTATTTCGCCGGCTGCACCGCGCGGGCAGCTGAGGGGGAATTTTGCAGATTGTAAAACATGCCGGATGATACCCGGCTTGACTATATATTTTGAAAAGGCGGCCAAAAATGGCCGCCTTTTTTTGTTTTCCGTTATTTTCCCTTAAAATCCGGCGCACGCTTTTCAAACATGGCGTTTAATGCTTCCATGTAATCTTCGGTATGGTGACAAAGCGCCTGAAACGCGGCGGACTGATCCAGCAGGTGCCGAAGCGTCATGTCCTGTCCGGCATAGAGCAGGCGTTTGGCCATGCGAAGCGCCTCCGGCGGCTTCTCCGCGATCCGGTCTGCCAGCTCGCGAGCCTTGTCCATAAGCGCTTCATGGGGCGCCACATAATTGACCAAGCCGATTTCAAGGGCCCGGTCCGCGGCAATCACCTCGCCGGTAAATGTGAGCTCGCAGGCTCTGGCCATACCCACCACCCGGGGCAGAAAATAGGCCCCGCCGTCACCCGGAATCAACCCCACAGAGACGAAGGTTTCTCCGAATTTGGCCTTTTCAGACGCCACGCGCATATCGCACATCAATGACAGATCGCAGCCCGCGCCGATGGCCGGGCCGTTTACGGCAGCAATCGTGGGCACCGCACAGCCATAGACCGCCAGCGGAATCCGCTGAATATTTTTCCGGTAGCCTTCCATCACCTGGGCGGGCGTGCCCGCAAACATGCCCTTTTTGGCCGCCATGTCCTTGACGTTGCCGCCGGCGGAAAATGAGGGGTCGGCCGCCGTAATAATAAGCGCCCGGCAGGTCATGTCCGCATTGACCCGGCCCACGGCATCCTCGACCTCGGAAATAATCGCCTCGCCGGTGATGGCGTTTCGGATATCCGGCCGGTTCAGCGTGAGGATGGCCACGCCGTGGCGGTTTTCAAATAGAATTTCCTGGTAAGACATTACCCAATACCCATTTCCCAATTGCCCGGATTCATAATTCCCTTGGGATCCAGAAACCCTTTGACCCGCTGGATCAGCTCGGCGGTATTCGGATCCATTTTCTCCAGCACCATCTGCTGGGCGGGTTTTTCCCCTTTCCAGATCATACCGCCCATCTCCAGAGTCGCCCGGTTGGAATCCGCCAGCGCATTTCTTGTTTTTTCAATGTCGGTCTCATCCGCCCGGTTAAATGAATAGTTAAATCCGAACATGATGCTGTTGCCCTGCAGCACCTGATGGACGTAGGAACAGATCATTCCGTATTTATGGGCGATTTCGAACCCTTTTCGCCAGGCTTCCGGCACCTTGTCCACCGGGAGGATGGCCCCGGTGTACTGAAAGCCTCCGCCCTCCCTGAAATCCGCGGCCAGGGCCGCCAGGGGCGGCACATCCAGAAACCGCTTTTCAAGCGCCGGATGCAGATTTTCCACAAATTGAATCGTTTTTTTACCCTTAAAAATCGTAAATAGCTCTTTATAGACCTTTTTCTTAAACTCGACCTCTTCCTTGAAATGGCCGGAGACAATGACCACCAGAAAGGCATGGTTCATCCAGTCCGGTTTTTCCTGGGTGATCAGAAAAAAATCCTCGGCCAGATCCAGATGCATGACCTCAAATATGGCCTCGGGCAAAAGATCGATATCATCGGTTTGAAACGCCATCACCTCACGGAAATCGGGCTTTGGAAAAAGCTTGAGCGAGAGTTTTGTGACAATCCCGGTGGTGCCGTACCACCCGACAAAAAGGCCGGCAAGTTCGGGCATGGGGCCTTTGGTAAACCATTTCTCATCCAGCGCACAGGAGCCGATGCGGGCGATCTCACCCGTCGGGAGCACCACCTCCAGACCGGCGATCATATCCGAATTGATCCCGTATCTGGGTGAGATATGGCCGTGGCCGTGGATCAGGGCGTTTCCTGTCACCGTTGCCGTGGGCGGCGCCTCCGGGGTGGAATGCTGCAGGCGGGGATGGTGTTTTTTCAGATACTCCCTTAATTTCCCCTGCGAGACCCCCGCCTCAATCAAAGCGTAGCGGTTCATCTCGTCCACTTCCAGAATCTGGTCCATCCGCTTCATATCCAGCACGATTCCGCCGCGCCGGGGCACCACCAGGCCGGACAGGGCGAGCCCCCCACCCAGGGGGGTGATGGGTATATTCTCGCGGTTGGCGAGCTGGACGATCTGCTGAATCTCTTCCGCTGTTTTCGGCAGCACCACGTAATCCGCCTGTCCGGGCGGCTGCGCCCCGGAATCCCGGGAATAGAGATAGAGCTCGGTGGAATTGTTGGATACCCGCTCAGCCCCGACAATATTCATTAATGCCTCATATATGTTCATAGAAGCTCCTCTGTCGCCAGCTCAGAAATCTCCCGGACCTGAATACGGCCCTCGAGATTCTGGGATTTCACTGCGTCTTCAAACATCAGCGTACATATCGGGCAGGCCGTCACCAATAGTTCCGCCCCGGTATCAGCCGCCTCCCTCACCCGCACCTTGGCCGATGTCTCAGGTCCGCTTGAGACCAGATCCGTAAAAAAATTGCCGCCTCCGCCGCCGCAGCACAGGGCGTCTGATTGGCTGTGGGGCATCTCCACCAGTTTAATGCCGGGCAGAGCTGCCAGAATTTGCCGGGCACTTTCGTATTCCTGATTATGACGGCCCAGGTAGCATGGATCATGGAAGGTCACCCGACGGGACGATTCAGCCGCGGGCCGGGCCTGCTGCTTGGTTTCAGATAACAGGCGGGCCAGCACCTGCGTATAGTGGAACACCTGAAACTCCCCGTCCAGTTCCGGATAGTCATTTTTTAAGACATTGTAGCCGTGGGGCGAGAGGGTGACAATCTTTTGAACACCCAGTTTATGAAAGGTTTTAATGTTCTGTTCCGCCAGATGCCGGAAGAGCTCTAGTTCGCCCAGGGCCTTGGCATCATTTCCGTCCGAGCCTTCCTGCGGCCCTAAGATGCCGAATGAGAGCCCCAGTTTGGCAAGCAGGCCGGCCGCAGACCGCGCGATTTCGCTTCCCCGTGCATCGAATGCGCCCACATCTCCCGCATAAAAAAGATATTCCTGATCTTTATAGGCTTTAAGGCCTACCGCCTGCGCCCAGTCGCCCCGCTTTTTCCGGGGCATTTTATAGGGGTTGCCGTGCTCAAAAAGCGTGGTCAGGTAATCCCGTACCGGCGGCGGCACCGTGCCCTGCTCGATCATTTTCTCCTTGGCAGCGATAAAGGCGCTTAGTATCTGATCCTTGAATTTGCTAAAAATGCAGTGCTCCACGCAATTATTGCAGGTGGCGCAGGAAAAAAGGACCTCCTGGAACCTCGCATCCGCTTCAATCTCATTGTCCAGCCAAGCCCTTAACAACCACATGCGGCCCCCGGGTGAAAAGGATTCAAACCGGTACCGCAGGTACGCTGGGCAGTTAATATCCGAATAATCGCTGGGCAGTTTGCAAAACCCGCACCGAAAACATCGATGCAGAATCTCTTCGTGCTCCATTATATTTCCTTCTTTGATTGTTATTGATCAATATAAAACCGCCAGGCGCAGTACCATTCTTCCGGATGCGGGTCCGGGGGGCAGCCGATGCATTCGGTTTGAATCCGCTCGTCAATGGAGCGGGCAAAATAGGTATATTCCACCAGGCCGGCGGTCTTGCAGGGGTAATCCTCAAGCCCCTTTCGCTTTCTGGCCGCCTGGACGCGGCAGTCGTTCATCTGAAAAACAAAACTGTCCGGCTTCTCCTCGCTAAATGACTGCTGGTTGATATTGGCATAGAGACGAAACCCCAGTGCCTTCTTCAACCCCTCCAGACCGGGGCGCTCTGGCATGTTAAAGAAGCGTTTAATGGTCCAGGCCTCAAACGGAGAGAACTGGGTCCAGCAGGAATCATTGCACCGTTTGGCGTCATTCATCCCGTGCTCGAACTCAACCGACTGAAACCAGACCCCGTCATTGACCAGCCAGTTGACGGATACGGTATTTAAGAGCGCCATCAGTTTTTCCCGCGGCATTTCGGCGAGCGGGGCGGGCAGATCGTCTGCCGCCATATCAAACCCTAAAGTTTTGGAAAGCCGCTTCATCTGAATGTTAAAACTCTTGCTGGATGCCTCATCCAGCACCTCCAAAGCCCGGTCCATGCGCAGCTGGTGCCGTACTTCAGTAAACCAGAAAGCATAGTGCATGATGATCCGATGAAAAAGATTGATCACATAGCGGGCCAAATCCTCATTGGACAGCTCATCTAATGAATTAACGGTATCCGGCATGATTGCTCCTTGTCCAGGCGTTAGCTTAAAACCTTTTTACCCTCATCCCAGCCTTCTCCCAAGGGGAGAAGGGGGTAAACGGAATTTTAAGCTAACGCCTTCTCATTGCCAATTACAATTTATGTCTTGAGCTCTTCCATATCCTGATAATAATCCAAGGCCTCCGGATTTTTAAGCGCATCCTTATTTTGAACCGGTTTGTTTTCAATCATCTTCTTAACAGCCAGCTCCACCTTTTTCATATTCAGGGTATACGGAATATCCGGCACCTCAATAATTTTGGCCGGCACATGCCGCGGGGAGGCCTCGCTTCGGATCACCTTCTTGATATGCTGCTTGAGCTCATCGGTCAGCTGGTGGCCATCCGCCATTTTCACAAACAGGATCACCCGTACATCATTTTCCCAGCTCTGGCCGACCACGATGCTGTCCTCGATTTCATCGATCATCTCCATCTGGCGGTAGATCTCTGCGGTGCCGATGCGCACGCCGCCGGGATTTAGGGTGGCATCCGAGCGGCCGTAGATTTTAACCCCGCCGTGATCGTTTATCTCAATATAGTCCCCGTGGCGCCAAACCCCGGGGTATACGCTGAAATAGGCGTCATGGTATTTCTGATTGTCCGGATCATTCCAGAAATAAAGCGGCATGGACGGAAAGGGCGCGGTGCAGACCAGCTCGCCCTGTTCGTCTAACACCGGCTTGCCGTTTTGATCAAACGCCTCCACCTTCATGCCCAATCCCCGGCACTGGAGCTCACCGGCGTAGACCGGTCCGATGGGGTTACCCAGCGCAAAGCAGCCGTTTAGATCCGTGCCGCCGGAAATGGAGGCCAGCTGAAGATCGGACTTTACCGCATCATAGACATACGCAAAGCCTTCTTCGGAGAGCGGGGATCCGGTTGACAGAACGGCCCGGAGTGGACTCAGGTCGTATTTATCTCCCGGCCGAAGGCCGGTGTCGCGAAGGGCAGAAATGTAGCCGGCGCTGGTGCCGAATACCGTTAGCTTTTCATTCTGGGCCATCTCCCAGAGCGCCCCCTCATCCGGGTAAAAAGGATTGCCGTCATAGAGCACGATGGTGGCCCCGGTGCCTAAGGCGCAGGTCAGCCAGTTCCACATCATCCATCCGCAGGTGGTAAAATAAAACACCACATCCCGGCGCTTGACGTCGGTGTGCAGGATATGCTCCTTTAACTGATTGATCAGAATCCCGGCGCTGCCCTGCACCATGCACTTGGGCAGCCCGGTGGTGCCGGATGAGTACATGATGTATAGGGGATGATTGGCCGGGAGCTGCGCAAAATCGATTGAAAGCCCGGATTCGGCGGATTTGAAATCATCCATCAGCATGGCCTTGTCTATACCTGAGATATCCGGTGCGCTCTGGGTATACGGCACAATCACCGCCCGTTCGATGGAGGGGATCTGCTTGACGATATCCGCCACCCGGTCGAGAGAATCAATGCGTTTGCCTTTAAAGAAGTATCCATCTGCGGATATCAGGACCCTCGGGGCGATCTGGCCGAACCGGTCCATCACCCCTTTGAACCCGAAATCCGGTGAACAGGAGGACCAGGCGGCGCCCAAGCTGGTGGCTGCCAGCATGGCGATAATGGTCTGCGGCATGTTGGGCATGTAGCCCACCACCCGCTCGCCCGGCCGGACCCCTAATTCCTTCAAGGATGCGGCCGTCCGCGCCACCTCATCATATAGCCTTGCGTAAGTCAGGCGCACGGGTTCCTGGTTTTCGCCTTTAAAAATGATCGCCAGCTCATCATCCCGGTAGCGGAGCAGGTTTTCGGCGAAGTTAAGCCGGGCGCCGACAAACCATTCGGTCCCCGGCATTCTGTTCAGATCATCCACCACCTGCTCATAGGGCTGGGAGTGGATGATATCGGCAAAGTCCCACATGGCTGCCCAGAAATCCGGGATTTGGTCAACGGACCACTGGTAGAGCTCCGGATAATTGGATATGGACAGATTGTACCGTCCGTTCACGTACTGGATAAACCGGTACATGTTGGTCTGTTTGATCTGTTCTTCGCTCGGTTGCCATAAGATCTTAGACATAAACGGCATCCCCTTTATTTTGGCTGGTATTTTTCCGGCAATACGGCCTTGTCGCCCCATTCCTTGGGCAGGAGCTGCTTCGGTTCTTCCCCCTGCTTTTCTTTAAGCGGCTTTAAACCCGGCCGGGCAAACTTCATATGCCCCTCCTTAAGGGTGCGGCCGTTGATCACCGCCTCGCTGCGCAGCCGCTGACCCGCGGTCTTTTCCATCAGCCGGCCCAGCTTGAGCACGTGATCCACGTCATAGCCGTGCTCAATCCCCATCTCATCGATCTGAACCAGCATGTCCTCAAGACAGGTAAGCCCCACGTAGCGGGGATCTTCATAATAGTATTCACCGGTCCCAGGCACCGGGCAGTCATCCAGGAAGTTGGCGGGCTGCCCGCCCATGCCGCCGATGGTCGCCTCGAAATTGTTGATGCCGGCCTGAAGCGCGGCCAGAATGGAAGCTGCGCCTACGCGTTTGGTCTCATGAAAATGGGCGATGTGGACGCTTGTATCCGGGATTTCATCCAGAATCATGGCAAAATACCGGTACACCTCCGCTGCGGAAGCGCTGCCGTCATGATCCGCATGCTCGATGTCCGAGGCGCCGATCTCCAGCCAGCGCTTGGTGAACTCTACGGCATCTTTTAATTCCGTGGCACCGGCGATGGGGCTGCCCCAGATCGTGCTGACCGTGCCGCACATCTTAATCCCGGCATCGCGGCATTTTTTAATGCTGCGCTCGGCCTCCTTCCAGTACATGGGCAGGGTGGTGCCGGAATTGGCAAAGTGATGCTCCTCCTCTGTGGATACCATCATCAGCACCCGATCCGGGCCGATCCCCTTTTCTTTTAACTCAATGGCCTTATCCACCGCCGGTTCCCGTATGGTCACCGCCGTCACACAGATATCGTCCGGGTTGATATTTCTTTTGGCGCAGCGCCGCTTGAATTGCTCACTTCGAAGATGGGAGAGCACCTCTTCGGCATCGCTGAACTGGGGCAGCAGGTACGGATTGCCCAGATTGGTCACCTCGATGTAGCGGCAGCCCGCAAAAATGAGCTGTTCCGCATAATAGATTTTCGCCCGCGTGGAGATAAATTTCTCCAAATGCTGAAACCCATCCCTTATGGTGATGTCACCAATGGTCACCTTTTTCGGCATTCGGGGAAAAACTTTCCAAAGATCATATTCGGTCATATAGGCCTCCTTATTTTTTTCTATTAGAATCTGAAATTGCCGAAAGACGGCTCGCCAATGGGCTTGATCAGGCTGACCTCAAGCGCCATGCCAAGCCATTCACGAATTTCAGAAAATTTAAGTACCCGGTCGTTTAACAGGCGAGCGCCGCAGAAAAACGGATGCGCTTCGCCGTCGTATTTATCTACCATTTTTTGGTGAAACGCATCCTTCTCCTCCTGGCTCATGGGTTTACCCTGGGCCTCGCGTTTTCTTTCCTCAATGGATAATAGCACCCCGCCCGCGCTTCGGCCGCTCATCACCGAAGTCCGGCCCCGCATGGTGGTGAATAAAAAATTCGGACGATACGCGCGACCGCACATCCCGTAGTTGGCGGCTCCGTTGTCCGGGCCGATGACCAGCTGAATCCGGGGCACCTGGGCACATGCTGCCGCCCGGACCATGTCAGCGCCATATTTGCCGATACCCGCACTTTCGGCATCTGATCCCACCATGTATCCCGGCGAGTTCTGCAGATAAAGGATCGGTATCTTTTCGTAACTGCAGCGGACAACCCATTCAGCAACCTTCCGGGCGGCTTCCTCAAAAATAATGCCGATCCGGTTGGCCGCGATCACACCTACCGGAAAGCCCTTTAAGCGGATTTTGCCTGTGAGGATGTTATCCGCCTTTCCCATCATGTAGTTTTTTTTGTATTCGCTAAAGTAGCTGTCATCTGCAAAGGTTTCCAAAATCGCCCGGGCATCGATCCCCTGATTGACCGAGGCAGGCATCAAATCGTAAATTTTATCCGCCGGCACTTTAGGGGGCCGCTCTTCATAGCGGTGAAGGTAGGTAGTCTGCGGGGCCTCGAGGGAGAGGATCTCACGCACCTTGTCAATGGCCTCATCCTGGGATTTGCAGAAATGATCCGCTCCGCCGGAAACGTGGGTGTGCACCTTGGCGCCGCCCAGTTCCTCTGCGGTGATGACCTCGCCGGTGGCCATCTTCACCAGCGGCGGTCCGCCCAAAAAGGAATAGGAGAATTTGTCGATCATCACGGCCTCGCAGGCCATGAAAACGATGTATGCCCCGCCTGCGGTATTGCCGCCCGTGGAAAGCGTTACCTGCTTCAACCCCTTGGCCGACATCCGGGCCATATTATAGAACATGGACCCGAAATGCTGATCATCCGGAAATACATCCGCCTGCATGGGCAGAAACGCCCCGCCTGAGTCCGCGATATAGACGCAGTTTAAACCGTTTTCCTCGGCAATGGCCTGGGCCCGCATGTGTTTTTTGAGTGTGATCGGAAAATAGGTGCCCGCCTTTACCCGGGAGTCATTGGCAAATATCATGGTCCAGTTGCCGCGGATTTTGCCAATGCCAATCACAACTCCGCCGCAGGGCACATCCGTCACGCCGGGGTAATTCATGCCAAACCCCGCGATCTGGCCCAGCTCATAGAATTTGGTGCCCGGATCAATCAGCATCTGGATCATTTCACGCACCGGGCGTTTTCCCTGTTTGCGAAGCTTCTCCACCGCCTTTTCCCCGCCGGGCCAAAGCGTCTCATTGATCCGCTCATCCAGCTTGGCTTCCTCTGACTCCCAGTGCTTACGATTTTTTTCAGCCTCTTCGCTCATGATATGTCCTTTGAATAGGGTCTAAGATCCATCTAAGGTTTAAAGTTTAAGTTAACTGCTCACACGCCATACGTAAAAATGTTTTCAAAACCTCAGATCGCATCCAAGAACAAGGCGCGGTCTGATGAAAAAGCGCAGCATACATGGAAGTATGTGAGCATTTTGAAGAAGACCGCAACGCCGTTATTGGATGTTAGATGGGGTTTTGAAATCATTTTCCTTTATATACCGGCTTTCTTTTTTCCCGGAACGCCGCGAGCCCTTCGGTTCGGTCCTCGGTAGGGATCGTAATCCAGTAAGCATTGGACTCGATCGTCAGTCCCGTGTGCAAGTCGGTCTCAAGGCCGGCATCAATGGCATATTTTGCCTGCTCAATGGCAATCGGCCCGCCCTCGCAGATCATGGCCGCCATTTTCCGGGCCTCATCCATCAGCAGTTCCGGCTCGCAAATCGAATTAACAAGGCCAATCGCATGGGCCTCCTTGGCATCCACACGGCGGCCGGTTAAAATCAGTTCTTTTGCTTTTCCCCGGCCGATCAGCCGCGGCAGCCGCTGCGTGCCGCCTGCGCCGGGAATAATGGCAAGCCGCGTCTCAGTAAGCCCCATGGTCGCGTTCAAGGATGCGATCCGGATGTCGCAGGCAAGGAGCAGTTCTGTTCCGCCGCCCAGTGCCACCCCGTTTACCGCGGCAATGACCGGTTTGTTCAGGGATTCAATTTCTGTAAACAGGGTCCGGATGGTATAGATATATTTTTTGACCTCTTCCGGGGTCATACCGGCCCGCTCTTTTAAATCCGCGCCGGCACAGAAGGCTTTTTCCCCGGCTCCGGTAATGATGACAGCCCGGATATCCTTTTGAAACCTGACCTGCCAGATCACATCCTGCAGGGTTTTAAGGAGCTCAAAATTAATCGAATTCATGACCTCCGGCCGGTTCAGGGTGATTACCGCCACCTGGTCCGCTGTTTCCATTTGCAGCACGTTTTCCGTCATGGAGGGCCTCCACAATCATTATTGAATAATCTTATTACAGTCACAAACGCCTGTCATTCTGAGGAGCGGCAGCGACGAAGAATCTTTTATAAAGATTTCTCGCTATCGCTCGAAATGACAGATTAGCAACCAATGTATCGGGATATCACCAGCCGCTGGATTTCCGAAGTGCCTTCGCCGATGTCTAAGAGCTTCTGGTCCCGGAAAAACCGCTCCACATTGTATTCCTTCATCAGGCCGTAGCCGCCGAAGATCTGGACCGCATTATTGGCAACCCGGCCCATGAGTTCAGAGCAGTAAACTTTGGCCATGGCAGCGACCTTTTGAAACGAACGATCCTTGTCCTTCAGCCAGCAGGCCTTGTAAAGCAGGCTTCGGGCGCATTCGAGCTCAATGGCCGCATCCGCCAGCTTAAAACCGACCGCCTGATATTTGGATATGGGTTTTCCAAACTGCTCCCGGCCTTTGGCATATTTGAGGGCCGCCTCATAAGCGCCCTGGGCGCCGCCAAGGCCCATGGCGCCGATGGAAAGCCGGCCGCCGTCCAGGGTCTGCAGCATCTGATGGAACCCATTACCCTGCGCGCCCAGCACATTCTCATGGGGCACCCGAACATCGTCAAAATAGAGCTCAGCCGTGTTGGAGGCCCGCCACATCATTTTTTTATGCATAGCCACGGCCTTAAACCCCGGCGTGCCGTGTTCAACCAGAAAACAGGTATACTCGGGCCGGCCGTCATCTCTTTGGCCGGTAATGGCCTGTACGGTAACGCCCATGGACATTTCGCAGGCGGCATTGGTGATAAAAATCTTTGAACCGTTGATCACCCATTCATTGCCATCTTTAACCGCGGTGGTTTTGCTGCCCCCGGCATCCGATCCGGCGGTCGGCTCGGTCAGGCCGAATCCCCACAAGGCTTCGCCTGTGCACAATTTCGGCAGGTATTTCTTCTTCTGTTCTTCACTGCCAAAATAATAAATCGGGCCGATGCCCAATGAGTTGCCCGCCGCGATGGTGGCTGCCTGGGAGCCGTCCACACGGGCGATCTCCTCGACGCCGATGATGTAGGAGATATAATCGAGGTGCTGTCCCCCGTAGGCTTCATCCACGAACATGCCGAACAGCCCGATCTCCCCCATTTTTTTGGTCAGTTCAGGAGAAAACGCCTCGGCTTCATCAAGTTCCATCGCCACCGGCGCAATTGCCGTTTCGGCAAACTTGCGGACCTCTTTGCGGATCATCTCCTGCTGTTTATTCAGGTCAAAATCCAAATCAGACCTCCTTATTTAACTATGGGAATTTCAAAAAACAGAACGAAAAAAAATGAAGAATTTGAATTCGCCTCATCCCTTACCATCCGCCTGTTTAAATTCCGGTTAAGCATTAAAAAACATCTATTCAAGGGATATTCACAAATGGTTGATATCGCCTAAAGCAAAAATTCACAAAAACAAAGAATGAACATGCCTCGATTTTTCTCACGCCCGAATCGCATTGATAAACAGCCGCGAGACCTCATCTCCCACCTTGAGCAGATCATAGTCCCGATTGAATATAATCCAGGGGATGGTGATGTGGTCGATCGTTCCGAACAAAAGATCCTGGCACAGATCCATATCCAGATCCGGCTTAAAAATTTGCTCTGCCTGCCCCCGGGCGATCACGTCCCGGATGACCTTAAAAATCTTTTCAATAATCTGTATGCCCTCGGAACGGTAGAACTCCTTGTTGGTCCGCAGCATCAGCACCAGGATGGTGGTATAATTCTTCTCATCATTGTAGAAGCGGAAAAGCTTGGCAATTATCTCGCGGATTTCATTCTCCAGGGTGTTGCCGCTGATATGGTCATAGAGCTCGCCCAGCTTTTCATTGGGAATGCTGATCAGAAGGTTCTGCTTGTTTTTGAAATATTCGTAGACCGTTCCTTCGGCAACCCCGGCCCGGCGCGCGATTTCCAGCATGCTGGTGTCGTTAAAGCCGTTTTCGGCAAAAAGGGCGATGGCGGAATTAATCACCCGCTTTTTCTTGGCGTCCTTTTTATTGGATTGACGAACCGGTTTCTTGCGGCTGTTTTTCACCGCATTCAACATCAGGTCCGCGATCATTTCCGCGTGATCCAGGGAATTGGGCGAATCCTTGATGGTCCAGTTGATGGCGATATGATCCACCGTGCCAAGAATCATATCCCGCAGTATAGTAGGTGAGGCCAAGCCGCTGAAAACTCCCTCGGTCATGCCCTCCCGGATAATATCGGTGATCAGACCGGCATACGCCCGGAGGGTCTTATAGGCGGCCGAGGAATAAAACCGCGGGTAGGAGCGGGATTCGAGGATGATCTTGATCTCTTTTTTATTGCCGGAGTAGACCTTGCAATGAAACCAGATGGCCTTGCGGAGTTTGTTTTCCGCCCCCTGGATGCCGGCCAGATGGTCTTTGAGCCCATCCCGGCAGGCAGACAGGAAATTGTCAATAATGGCAAAAAGCAGATCTTCCTTGCTTTTAAAATAGGTATAGATGCCGGATCCGGCCATGCCCGCACCGCTTGCGATTTCGGACACGGTGGCCTCGGCAAACCCCTTTTCGGAGATCACGCGGGTGGCTGAGTCGAGAATGGCCTGTCGTTTATATTCTGTTTTGGTCATAGACTGGGCAGAAATTGAATATCACTCATTTTTATTTATTATCTGAGGACAATTTATTTTTTTCAAAAATAAAAATCAAGAAATAATTTTTGAGATCGGAAAAAAATTTTCTATCCCCTGTCACCGGGCTTATTTAAAACCCTTGCCCTGGCTCACCGAACTGTGTACATAAGCGATGCACCCGGCTTGCGCCCAACTAGGAGGCGGCCGGCTGTTTGAGGCGCGCATGCGGCGAGAAATCTATTAAAGTCAAAAAATAAAATTTCTCGCTGCCGCTCGAAATGACCCGGCGCTCAAACAGCAATGATATCGTTAGCCACAGGATGAAATCGCTTCTATGGACCCCTTCACCCAGGGTTTGACCGGTATAATTGCCGCTCAAACCCCGGCAGATAAAAAGAGCATCCGGCAAGCCACGGTGGCCGGCCTTATCGGCGGGATGCTGCCGGATGCGGATATTTTCATTCATGCGCCCAACGACCCGCTGTTTAACCTGCTGATCCACCGGCATTTCACCCATTCCCTGATTTTTATTCCCATTGGCGGCCTGATCGCCGCGGTCATGGCCTGGCTCCTCCTGCGACGGCGGCTTGGATTTCTGAAAACCTATTTGTTTGCCACCCTGGGCTATGCCACCGGCGGCCTGCTGGATGCCTGCACAAGCTACGGCACCTACCTTTACTGGCCATTTTCAAATTACCGGGTGGCCTGGGACAACATTGCGATTATTGATCCGGCCTATTCGCTGATCCTCCTGGTTTCAATTGTCATCGCATTTCGGAGAAAGGCCCGGCGGTATGCCGGTATCGGGCTGATTTTAGCGCTCTGCTACCTGATGATCGGGGTGGCGGCGAAAAATTCAGCGACCCGGGTGCTAAAGGATACAGCCGATCGACGGGGCCATCAAATCGAGCGCCTCCGCGTAATGCCGACCATCGGCAACCTGATCCTTTGGCGGGGGGTATATGAGACTGATGGCCGGTTCCATGTGAATGGGATTCGCCTCGGCCTGTTTGGACCGCACCGTGTGTATGCCGGCCCAGTCGTCCATAAGTTTCAGGCCAATGAATGCGCCTCAGGTTCAGGGAAAACCCTCGTCTGCCAAAATATTGAGGGATTTTCCCATTTTGCCGATGGTTATGTATTTGCCTATACAAAAGATCCCCTGATCATCGGTGATCTCAGGTACTCCATGCTGCCGCATGCAATTACCCCCCTATGGGGGCTTGTGGTGCACCCGCAAAATCCGGAAAAGCACTCTCAACTCAAATATTTTGACCAGATCGATCCGGAAACTTTGAACCACTTCTGGCGGATGCTGACCGGGGTTTATCCCTGAAATATCGGTTTTTCCGTGCATTCTTTTATGCTATTTAAAAGTTAATGTCATTAACTCAAAGTTTCCATTTATCACCTTCTTCCTATGGGAGAAGGCTGGGATGAGGGTAAAAATGGTCTAAGTTAATGGCATTGATGTAAAAGTTGCTTGTTATGCCCTGCGTTACTGTCCAACTGACCTGAAGACGATAACAATGATAAACCCGACCGACATGCTGACCCCGGGACAACAGCCGGATCAAAAACCGGGCGCTTCGGCTTCAGAAGAAGCGCCGGCAAAGGATCGGTTTATCCTGTTCCGCCGGCTCTCGAAGATGTCCAAAGATCCGGGCGATATGCTTCAAATCCTGGAAACCGCATCCGGTGTTGATCAAAGCGACCTGCGCTACCGGCTGGCCGGTCCGGGGTTCGGGGTTTTGCGGCCCAAAATTTCCCCTGATGCTTTTGATGCATGCATCGCGGACATGACAGACTTCGGCATCCCGGGCGCTGTGGTGGCCAAATCGGATATCGCCATCCCCGAGCTCCCGCCCCAGGCCAAGCGGATTCAGCTAACCGAGGATTTTATAGAATTTCAGACGGCTGAAGAAGAACCTGTCTTCCGGGTGGATGAGACAAGCGAGCTGCTTATTATTCTCACGGATCTTTCCGGCAAAGCGGTCAAGCAGATCATGACCACCATCGCCTATACCAGCCAGGTTCAGGAAAAGCCCTTTGAAGAGGTGCTCAGGAAAATTTCCATGTCAAGTGCGGCCGCGGTTTTCTATGATATAAAGGAGAATCCGGCCACGGGCGTCTTTGTCGATTCCACGGCATTTACTTTTTTAGGGTTAAATGACAAGCTTTCTCCCAGCGTGGCCGTGAACTTCCGAACCCTGGTGGATGAAGCCATCCGCCTGTCAAGCACCCATGCCGTGGATTATTATTTCGGCATTGCCGCCCTTCCCGGGGCCAAACCGGACTGGGATGGGGGCAGTACCGCCATTGAGCGACGACTCGGGGTATATGCCCATTACATGCTGGCCGCCCACAGAAACGCACTGTTCGCTGCGCCGGAACCCTCTTTGAAAAGCGAAGAAGCGGTGCGGGAGGAAACATCCGATGATACGGAGGGCGCAGATGAAGAAGCCACCGACGGCCTGGAGCCGCCGCCTCCGGTTGAGCAGTCCCGGTTTCTGGGTCTGATCCAGGGCTCCACAGCAGAGATAATCATATCGGTCATCGGCGTGGCGGCGCTGTTTTTTTTCGGTGCCGCCGGCATTGAAACGATCACCAGCCATCCCGGGCTCTGGCAGGTGGTGGTGGGAATACTCGTCACCGCAGGCGGGGCTGCTATCTTCTGCTACTCCCTGCTGCTGCTCTATTATAAGCGCATGGTGGAAAACACCCCCACCTCAAAAATTCGATCTCACGCCATGGGCATGACCGAACTGACCGGCCAGGCCCGGCCCTACTACGATCTGCGGACATCCCATACCCTGACCCGCTGCATTTTTTTCATATGCCGCTATTACAAATATCAGCGCACTGATAACGGCCATCAGTGGCGGCTCACGCGCACCGTGTCCTCCGGTAAACTCCCGTTCTATATTGAAGACGACACCGGCCGGGTGCTTGTAAATCCCAAAGGCGCCTATTATTCGCTCTCCCGGTCCAGACAGACTGTGCGCG
This sequence comes from Desulfobacterales bacterium, assembly GCA_046543065.1. Lineage (GTDB taxonomy): Bacteria > Desulfobacterota > Desulfobacteria > Desulfobacterales > Desulfosalsimonadaceae > M55B175. The sequence goes on from JBKHAE010000002.1 coordinate 70,188, forward strand.
GCCGGTTTATCCCGGATCTGGCCATCAGGCTTGATGATCCCAATACCCGGGTAACAGAAGACCTGATCCCCATCGGCGCCAAAGTCTATGTGCTGGGCTCAGCCCATCTTCAGCGGCACGGCAAAACCCACAGGGAGCGGCTCATGGACAAACTGCGGTCGGTCAAGCAGGACCCTTCGCAAATGGCCCGCTATGATCAGAACGGGGACGGCCATATCGATGCCGAGGAGTGGGATGCGGCCCGGGAGGATATCGAGCACAGCGTATATGCGGAGTCTTTGGGCGGCGGCAAAGGCTCTTATGAAACTGTGGTGATTGAAAAACCGAAGTTCGGCCTTCTGCCGTTTATCGTGGCGGACTCGGAAAAAGGCCTGTTAAGGAAATTCGCCTTTAAGTCCTGGCTGTTTTTCGCCTGCGGCGCCCTGGCTTTTGCCTGCGGCATCGGCATGCTGATGTAACCCTTTAACCTAACACCCAATACCTAATACCTATGAAGGAAAGGACGAAGCTATGGCAGCCACCATTATCCTCTTAATTCTGCTGGCCATTATCATTGCCGTCATTGTTTACGGCGTCATTATCTTTAACGGCTTGATCCAATTAAAGCACAATATCACCAAAAACTGGAGCAACATTGATGTGCTGCTCAAACAGCGCTACGATGAAATCCCCAAACTGGTCAGCGTCTGCGAAGGCTACATGAAACACGAGCGTGCCACCCTGGAAAACGTCACTAAAGCCAGGGCACAGCTCGACAATGCCGGATCCCAAAAGGAGGTTCACGATGCCAACAACGCCATTACCAGTGCCTTGCGATCCCTTTTCGCGGTGGTGGAAAATTACCCGGACCTGAAGGCGGACCGCGGCTTCAGGCAGCTTCAGTCCCGGATCTCAGAGCTTGAAAACCAGATCGCCGACCGCCGCGAATTCTATAATGAAAGCGTCAACATGTTCAACATCCGCATCGAACAGTTTCCCGATGTCTTTATTGCCAACATGATGCGGCTGGAGCCCCGGGAAGTCTGGCAGATCGAGCCCGAACACCGCGAAGACGTAAAAATAAACTTCTCATTTGCCTGAGCCTGCCTGGGCAAATCTTCCTGTCAAATCCTGCACAGTCAACTATTCGTACTCGTGCTCGTGCTCGTACTCGTACTCGCAATCGGGTTTTAATTTTTCCGCGTACGATTAAGTTACTTAGAAGTATTCCCCCCGGGCCGTTTGCCCGGGACCGAGCCTATAAGTAACTTTTGCTATCGGGTAAAGGCACTAAGGCGCTAAGGCACTGAGTTTTTCAAACTGTAAGCCTTGAGCTGTGCCGCACCCCCACTTTGAAAAAGGGGGGATTCTCACCGACGAGATCAAATTGTCTTAAACTGGGCGGTTTGAAAATGTAGTT
>JBKHAE010000160.1:0-5481 GCA_046543065.1 Desulfobacterales bacterium
ACTGTTCCCGGCCCGGCACCGGCGCGGGAAGTACCGATGGAAAAGGCATGAAAGACAGTCCGTATTTTGATCAGGTGCGTTTGATACTGAAGGTCCTGCCTTATATAGCGGCAGAAGACCGTTTTGCCCTGAAGGGAGGCACGGCAATCAATCTGTTCGTGCGGAATATGCCGAGACTTTCGATTGATATCGATCTTACTTGGCTGCCCCTTGAACCCAGGCATGAGGCTTTAAATAACATAAGTGCCGCTTTAATCAATATTTCGGATGCGATCCAGGCCAAAATCTACGGAAGCGTTGTGAGACAAAGCCGCTTGCAGGGCACGGACCATATTGTCAGGCTCACGGTTCAAACCCCTGAGGCCATGATCAAGATAGAACCGAACCTTGTGATTCGCGGGGTGGTTTTGCCTAGTGAAAAAAGAGAACTCTGCAACGCTGCTGAAGAGACGTTTGAGTTGACAACAACGGCGATCACGGCCTCGATGGCCGATCTATATGGTGGTAAACTCTGCGCGGCCCTGGATCGCCAGCATCCACGGGATATCTTTGATATCAAGGTATTGATGGAGAATGAGGGAATAACAAAGGAGATCCGAACGGCCTTTATCGTATATCTGGCAAGTCATGATCGACCGATAAATGAATTGCTTGAGCCCAACAGGGTTGATTTCCGCCATGCCTTTAACCGGGAATTTGCCGGAATGACCCTCAGCCACGTGGATTATTATGGGCTGGCTGCCGTTCGCGAACGGATTATCCAAACAATAAATCAAGCACTAACGGAAAACGAAAGAAAATTTCTTCTTTCAATTAAACTCGGGCAGCCGGATTGGGGCCTTCTGCCGCTATCCGGCCTTGAGCAATTACCGGCTATTCAGTGGAAATTGATGAACATTCAAAAAATGGGCAAAGCCAAGCATGTCGAAGCTGTGGACAGGCTTAAAGGTATTGGGATGGTAGCCCTGTAAAAGCCATTGTCGGATAATAAAGCCGCGGGAAAGAACCCATGGACACCAAACAGATAACAGAAGCCCTGGGCGACATATTTGACAGGGAAAAGCACCGGATCGTGTTCTGGTATGACGGAGAGCGGGAGTTTGAAGAGGCTCTGCCGGAACTGGGTATGGAGGATGTTTGCGTGCTGCGGCTCGATGAGTGCAGCCCCCTGGAGACAAAGATCCGCCTGGAAATCGAGGATACCAGCGGCCGGTATCTGCTGTATGCCCCCCATGAAGAGCCTGCGCCGGAAAACGACTGGCTCATTGACATCCGCCTTTACAGCCGGACATTTCACGCGGACCGGGCTTCTATTATCTTAAGCGACCTGGGATTAAAAAGCCAGGCACTTCGGCCTTTTATCAAAAAACACCTGGCTTTTTTCAGAAGCGCGGACCGGCTTGAGCGCCTGCGCAAATGGATTGCGCCAGATGATGCCGAAGATGACATTGCAAAAAAGATGCTGGCCGTGCTTGTCCGGGCCGAGCAGCCGGAGCTGTTTTCCGTGCTGATAAAGCTCTATGATGACTGTTGCGTGGAAGGGGCATTTGATCCCGGGCATACGCCCAGGTCATGGGATGATATCTGCAAGATGGGCCTGGAGGAAAAGTTCTGGGAATTTGCGGGCCGGATGTTTGCCTATGACAAAACAGAGGGCCGCAGCCTGGCCGATCTGATCACCCGGATTCTGGTTACGGATTTTGCGGGTTCTTTAAAAGGCGAGCCGCCGACCTCTGTTGTTCATTTCATTCTGCCGGAAAATACCGGGGCAATGAACACGTCCGTGTTTTTGTCCCAGTGGCGAAGCCATCTCCGATATCACCGCCAATACCGGGAAACCTCAAACGCCATTGCTGGAAAAATAAACGCGGAAAGCCTGGTTTCAGCCTATGAGCCGGATGACCTGGTGGAGGTGATGACCTTTGAGGCGGTTGAAAAGCGGATCATCAGCGCCCTGCGGGATGCGGTTGTTGAAAACGGACAGCGGGATTTCAAACCGGCAAAAGAAATTATCAACAGGCGGCTTGACGGGTATTGGGCAGGCGCTTTTCTGGAGGAGGCCGGAGGGGCGAACCTTTATCAGACCGTATACCGGGCCCTTGACGTGGCCATGCAGGTTTTTGATTTAAGGAAAAAATACGATGCAGGGATCAGCTATCCGGATGCCGCGGCCATGTTTAAGGCATATACCGGCGAGTTGTTTGGCTTTGACCAGTTGTACAGGGTTTTTAATGAATATGCCGATGCCGCGGAAAAAGCGGGATGGGACGTGTTAAAGACGCTGAGGGAATCGGTTGAAAACTGTTATACCGGCTGGTTTCTTGAAAACATCGGCCTTGTGTGGGGTGATTTTCTGGACTCCGATAAAGGCCGGTTGATAGATGACTGGCAGATTCCGGGTGTCTGTAATCAATACAGGTTTTTCCGGGAATATGTGGCTCCGGTCATCAAGGCCGGGCCCAAAAACCGGGTTTTTGTGATTGCAAGCGATGCCCTGCGCTATGAAGCAGCAGAGGAGTTTGCCCGGCAGATCAACAGCAGATACCGGTTTAAGGCGGAGATCTCCGCCATGCTCGGGGTGCTGCCCGGATACACGGCCCTTGGCATGGCAGCGCTGCTGCCGCATGACACGTTGTCGTTTAAGGACAACGGGGATGTGCTGGCAGACGGCAAACCAACATCAACGATAAAGCAGCGTGAAAACATTCTGGCCGAAAATCAAGGCACCGCTATTAAGGCAGATGACCTTATGGCCATGAGCAAGGACCAGGGCCGGGACTATGTAAAACCCTTCCGCGTGATCTATATCTTCCATGACAGGATCGATGCCACAGGAGACAAGGCTTCCACCGAGGGGGAGACCTTTCACGCGGTGCGCCGGGCCATAGATGATCTTCAGGCGCTGGTCAGCTTTATCATCAACAGCTTAAACGGCACCCGGGTAATCATCACCGCGGATCACGGCTTTATCTTCCACGAAAAACCGGCCGAGGCCCTGGACAAAAGCAGCATCACCCCTTCCGGGTCCGGTGTGGTAAAAACGCACAAACGCTTTGTCATGGGAAGGGATCTCAAGGCCAAGGACAATGTCTTTTCCGGCCGAACCCGCATCACCGCAGGCACTGAACCAGACATGGGATTTATAACCCCCAGGGGGCACAAGCGGTTTAATTTTTCCGGCGGGGCCAGGTTTTTCCACGGCGGGGCCATGCCTGCGGAAATCGTGGTGCCGGTTGTAAGCGTGTTTGAGGCAAAGGGGCGCAGGCTTGCTGAAACCGAAGTGCGGAAAGCCGGGGTTTCGCTTCTGGGCACCCATAAAAAAATTGTCAGCAATATTGCAAAATTCAAGTTTATCCAGACCGAACCGGTCTCGGCAAGGGTCCGGCCCAGGGTGCTTAAAATTTCCCTAAGAGACAAAACTGAACTGATCAGCAATGAGGAAACCGTTACGTTTGACAGCCGGTCAGAAAACGTGGAAGACCGTACCCGCAGCGTAAAGCTCAATCTCAAGTCCGGGCCTTTTGACAGCAGCCGGCAATATGATCTTGTGCTGCGCCACGCAGATGATGACACGGAATATGACCGGATATCTCTGTATATAGACCTTGCCTTTGCCAGGGATTTTTAAGACAGGTTTATTGTTTACAGACTGAAACAGGAGCTTTTCATGGACAGCCATACAGGGGATCATCAAGGAGAAAACAACAGCGCGGAACTCGACCTGGACCTGCTGTTAAACACCAGTTTTGCCGGCCGGGTGGTGCGAAAGGACCTGACCAAGATTTTAAAGGAAGGGGCCAACGTGCCGGTCTTTGTCCTGGAGTATCTGCTGGGGATGTATTGTGCGGTTGACGATGAAGAAACCATTGAAGACGGCATGAAGGTCGTGAAAAACATCCTGGCAGACAACTACGTGCGCCCTGACGAGGCTGAAAAGGTCAAGTCCCGCATCAAGGAGGAGGGGCATTTTAAGATCATCGACAAGGTGACCGTAAAGCTCAACGAAAAAAAGGACGTCTACGAGGGACTGCTGGCCAATTTAGGAGTCAAGGGCATCGAGGTGCCCAGCGCATGGGTCAAGCAGTATGAAAAGCTCCTGGTCGGCGGCATATGGTGCATCCTGACCCTGCAGTACCACTACGAGGAAGGCGGAAAAAGTTCTCCTTTTCTGCTGAGCGAGTTAAAGCCCATACAGATGCCGGGACTGGATATGGAGGCCCTGTTTGAAGGCAGAAGAGGTTTTACCGAAAGCCAGTGGATGGATGTGCTGCTGCGGTCCACGGGTCTTGAGCCCACGGTATTCGAGGATCGCACCAAGTGGCATATGATTGCAAGACTGATTCCGCTGGTGGAAAACAATTACAACATATGCGAGCTGGGTCCCAGGGGCACGGGCAAAAGCCATGTATACAAGGAGATCAGCCCCAATTCCATCCTGGTCTCCGGCGGCCAGACCACGGTGCCCAACCTGTTTTACAACATGAACACCCGGAAAGTTGGCCTTGTGGGGGTATGGGACGTGGTGGCCTTTGACGAGGTGGCGGGCATCAAGTTCAAGGACCAGGACGGCATCCAGATCATGAAGGATTATATGGCCTCGGGGTCTTTTTCCCGGGGGCGAGACGTGATAAACGCCAATGCCGCCCTGGTGTTTGTGGGAAACATCAACCAGAGCGTGGATACCCTGGTCAAGACCGGGCACCTGTTTGCCCCGTTTCCCGAGGAAATGATCGACTCGGCCTTTTTTGACCGCATGCACGCCTATATCCCGGGCTGGGAGATTCCCAAGATGAAGCCGGAGTTTTTAACCAACCGCTACGGGCTAATCGTGGATTTTCTGGCTGAATATTTCCGGGAGATGCGAAAGCGCAGCTTTACCGACGCACTGGAGCCTTATTTCAGGCTCGGCAACAACTTAAACCAGCGCGACGTGATCGCGGTGAGAAAAACCGTGTCCGGCCTGCTCAAGCTGCTTTATCCCCACGGGGAGTATGACAAAGCGGTGGTGGAAAAATGCCTGGGCTATGCTTTGGAATCCCGCCGCCGGGTCAAGGAACAGTTAAAGAAAATCGGCGGCATGGAGTTCTATGATGTTCATTTCTCCTATATCGACAATGACAGCCGGGAGGAAAAGTTCATAAGCGTGCCCGAACAGCGCGGCGGCGCATTGATCCCGGAAGGACCCTCAAACCCTGGCACACTTCACACTGTGCTCCAGGGCACCCGCGAGCACCTTGGCCTTTATCGCCTGGAACTGCAGGTGGTGGCGGGCACAGGCAAGCTCTCCGTATCCGGCTCCGGTACGGATACCAAGACCAAGGAGGCCATAAAGATTGCCTTTGACTATTTCAAGGCCAACATTTCCAGGGTCAGTTCCCTGAGCCGTGCGGCAGACCATGATTACCACATGCACGTGGTGGAGATCCACAACACCGGCCCGGCCCGCCCTCTGACTCTTTGCAGCCTGATCGCCTTCTGCTC
>JBKHAE010000161.1:0-5421 GCA_046543065.1 Desulfobacterales bacterium
GGTCAAAATTTTATCCCCGGCAAACTGAAAAGCGGGGTTTTCGTTCTGGCACTAATTTAAATTATAATTGAAATTTTAACCTTTTCAAGTTTGTGACCTTTCCCAGTATGGGCCTCCGCCTTGGCTTGAGCTCGACGGGCGTTTCAGCATGTTGTGCCGGGAATTATTCGACTGTCTGGATCGGGCAACAATTCTTTGACAGCTATCTAATAACGATTATTAATATAATATAAAATCTACAATGGCCAATAAAAAAATGACCGCTCAGCTTAATAACCAACGCCGGCAAGCGATTTGAACTGATCATTAAAAAGCTTAAATTCAGCAGCCACAAGAGATAGACCCGGCGATTGTCGATTGCTAAAATTTCGGCAGATCGCAAGCGCCATCCGGGCGCTTAAAATATATTTAAGCCGATAGAAAACAGGAATGAATAGTTGAAAGGAGAAATAAAAATGGCAAAAGATGACCAAAAACCCACCACCACGGATGCCGGCATTCCGGTGGCCAGTGACGAATACTCGCTGACCGTAGGGCCCGACGGCCCCCTTTTGCTGCAGGACTACTACCTCAATGAACAGATGGCCAACTTCAACCGCGAAATGATTCCGGACCGACAGCCCCATGCCAAGGGCTCAGGCGCCTTCGGCATCTTCGAGGTGACCCAGGATGTCAGCGCCTATACCCGGGCGGCCCTTTTTCAGCCTGGCACCAAAACCGAGGTGCTGGCAAGATTTTCCACAGTGGCCGGCGAAGCCGGCAGTCCCGACACCTGGCGGGACGTGCGCGGCTTTGCGCTAAAATTCTACACTGACGAGGGCAACTACGACATGGTAGGCAACAACACGCCGGTGTTTTTCGTGCGCGACCCCATGAAGTTCCAGCATTTCATCCATTCGCAAAAGCGTCGGGCGGACACCGGCCTGCGCTGCCATGACATGCAGTGGGACTTCTGGACCCTGTCCCCGGAAACCGCCCATCAGGTCACCATCCTTATGGGCGATCGCGGCGTGCCCAAGAGTTACCGGCACATGAACGGCTACACGAGCCACACTTATATGTGGGTAAACGCCAAGGGAGAACGCTTTTGGGTGAAATACCATTTCGAAACCGACCAGGGCATCGACTTTCTTACCGATGAGGAGGCCGACCGGATGGCAGGCGTGGACCCGGACCTCCACCGCCGGGATCTTTCCGAGGCGATCAAGCGGGAAGACTATCCCAGCTGGACGCTTAAGGTCCAGATCATGCCCTTTGAGGAAGCCAAAACCTACCGCTTCAACCCCTTTGACCTGACCAAGGTATGGCCGCACAGTGACTACCCGCTGCACGAAGTCGGCAGGCTGACGCTTAACCGCAATCCGACCGATTTTCACACAGAAATCGAGCAGGCGGCATTCGAGCCGAACAACCTGGTCCCCGGGATCGGTCCGAGCCCTGACAAGATGCTGCTCGCCCGCCTGGTTTCCTATGCCGACGCTCATCGCGCGCGTCTCGGGGTTAATTACAAGCAGATCCCCGTAAACCGGCCGAAAAACCAGGTTAACGCTTACAGCAAGGGCGGCCGGATGCGTATTGATAATGTCAGCGATCCGGTGTATGCGCCCAATTCAAAGGGCGGCCCGCAGGCCGATGGCAAGCGTTATCCGGAGGATGCCATATGGAGTGCCAGCGGGGATTTCATCCGAGCGGCCTATACCAAACGCAAGGATGATGACGACTTCGGGCAGGCCGGCACCCTGGTGCGGGAAGTCATGGACGATGCCGCGCGCGATCGACTGGTTTCAAACGTCGTGGGCCATCTCAAAAAGGGCGTTACCGAACCGGTGCTGGAGCGCGCATTTGAATACTGGAAAAATATTGACAAAGAAATCGGCGAACGCATTGAAAAAGGCGTGAAAGGCAGTTAATCGATAAAACCCTATACTGGCCCGGCACGCGAGCCAGCGCCGGGCCAGCATGGGCTTTGGTTATCATTTATCTGATCCCTATCCATTGAAAACAGGATTTAATAAAACAGCCGCTGCTGCCGCCCCCGCCGTCACCGCCGTTTTCATCCTGGCTTGTCTCAGGGCTTTCAGCAGCAGAATAAATGGATAATGCATAAGTCTCCTTGTTATCGCCAAATTTATAAGTGTCTGTATAAACATAGATATTTTTATCCTTGCTGACCACGCCATGCCCGGGGCTGCTGGGCGAGGTCAAAATGCCTTTGTCTGAAAAATTATCGGGTTCTATCGTATAGGTACCGGATTCATAGGGATTATAGTATTCTCCAGATCCATTGCACTTAGAATCCCTGCATGTCTGAATGTCATACTCCCAGGCTTCCCAATCTCCTGTATAAAGGCTGTGCCCATGCCACTTGGTATCTGCCCAGTCAAAATTGTCAAAATCACCGCCGCCTTTGACGAATACATGTAAAATATATTCGCCTTCATCTCCACCCTCGGTAGCCACAAATATATTTTTATCAGCACTCATTGCTCCATGAAGCGAATCATTGTCTTCCGTACTGATAATGCCTTTACTTGAAATATATATTTTCCCGGGATTCTCTTCAGACCGTTGATGGCCCTCTGCCTTCTTCCTTCCATTGTCCGGAGATTACCAGCTAAAAATAACGCCGTTGGTGCGGTTTTTTGATTCATTGACACACTCTGGAATTGCAGGTAAAATTTGTTTTTCTTCGCCAAGTTTATGATTCAGCTGAAATCAATTCCGGTACAAACCAACCGTTAATGCAGCGACAGGTAAGGGCTATGTCATTTGAAAAAGAAAGTCTGAGTATACTGTATGAAGCCCTGGATCGTTTAGAAGAGGGATTCAAGGATTTACCGGCGCATGAAGCAGATTTGGATATGGCCGGATTGCGGCGCGTCATGCTGGAAGTCGCCGGGAAAATGCAGGACAATTACCCCTATCATCATCCCCTGTATGCCGGGCAGATGCTAAAACCCCCGCACTCCATCGCCCGCCTGGCCTATATGCTGGCCATGTGGATAAACCCCAATAACCATGCGCTGGATGGCGGGCGCGCAAGCTCCGCCATGGAAAAAGAAGCCGTAGCGGATATTGCCGCAATGTTCGGATGGAAGACGCATTTGGGGCATTTATGCGGCGGCGGCACCATGGCCAACATGGAGGCGCTGTGGATCTCAGGGAAATTACATCCAGGCCAAAAAATCGTCGCCTCAGAGCAAGCGCACTATACCCACCGCCGGCTTTCTGATGTTCTCCAGCTGCCCTTTCAATCCATTGCCTGCGACAAAAAGGCCCGGATGGATCTAAATGCCCTGGAGGATACGCTAAAAAAGAGCGATGTCTGCACTGTGGTGGCCACATTGGGTACCACAGCCGCGGGGGCTTTGGATCCGTTAGCAGATATCCTTGAGCTAAAGAAAAAATACGGTTTCCGCATTCATGCGGATGCCGCCTATGGCGGCTACTTCATCCTTGCGAACAACCTGGCGGCAGACACCCGTCGGGCATTTGACCGGATTTCAGAAGTGGACTCAATCGTGGTCGATCCCCATAAACACGGCCTTCAGCCTTACGGCTGCGGCTGCGTGCTGTTTAAAGACCCGTCTGTCGGCAGATTCTATAAACACGATTCGCCATACACCTATTTCAGTTCCGAAGATCTGCATCTCGGCGAAATCAGTCTGGAGTGTTCCCGCGCTGGTGCCTCGGCTGTGGCTTTATGGGCGACCATGCGGATGTTTCCGCTGGAACGGGGCGGAGAGTTTGCGCAAGGCCTGGAAAAAACCCGCCTAGCCGCCACCTGCCTGTTTGAAAAAATCCAAAGTAATGACCAATTCCTCACCGCCTTCCATCCGGAACTGGATATTCTCATCTGGGCGCCGCTTGCCGGAAAGGCGAGCGAGATTTCCCGGCGATCCAGAGAAATGTTTGCATCCGCAGCCAAGCAAAATCTTCATCTGGCAGTGGCCAGCTTCCCTAAAGCCATACTTGCAACTTACTGGGATATTGACTGGGACCAGGAGCAGGTCTTCTGCCTGCGGGCCTGCCTGATGAAACCTGAACATTTGGATTGGACGGAACAAATCGGACGAATATTGATAGGGCCGCACCATATATCGAAAACTCAGGTCTAAGATTTCTCGCTGCCGCTCGAAATGAGAGTATGGACAGCTTGCCCCCTTTAGCCCCTTTACCAGCAGTAAGTGATACCCAGAAACATGCGATCATTATCTCCGACATCGTTAAACAGGATTGAGTCACCCGACTCGTAAAAAACCAATCCGCCATCAATCCCAATGGCATCGGTGAGCTCATACTCCGCCGAGAGTCTCTGAAAGGCGCCATCCTGCCCCTTAAGGCCGTAAGTGGAAGTAAACAGTACAAATTTAAGCCGGTTGTTCATAAAAAATCTTTCCAACCGGAAAGTCCATTCCAGTTCATCTTTAACGGCATAATCGGGGAAGGCCTCCAGGCGGCTTACAAAATCGAAGAGGTGTCTGTGCGCTAGTTCCCAGATGATGACAGTGTTTCTGAATCCATAATATTCAACTCCGCCAAGTACATCGAAGCGGTCAAACTCCTCCCCCGGGACATTGGCGAATTCAAAACCCTGAAAAAATGCCGCTTCGGTCTTCAGTACGAAATTTTTGACCACATAATTCACCGCTGTCCCATACATATGAACCCGGCTGTGCTCGGACTCAGCAATCGGCATGCCTTCCGGCGTCATTGAAATGATTTTAATGTGTGGGAAATCGCCATATATGTCTTTATATATATCCGCCCAGTAAAATGAAATTTCCCACCCGCTGAAAGCACTTTCGACAGCAGCTCCATATTCCGCATGTTCCCATCTATTCGGAGTTTCTTCATTCGGAATCGGCTGGGAAAAAGGATAAAAGTCGTTGCCGAATTCAGGGTTTTTATTGAATCGAATTTCAGGGATGTAAGCACCAGTGATGCCCAAATTACCCCAGAGATAATCCAGCCTCACCATGGTGGTCGGGAGTCTCAAATCATCTATATCGGTCACGCCTGGCTCCCTGAGATCGATCGGATTGAGAACATCGGTGATCCGGAGGCAGTCAGATTTGCCCCAGACCAATATCTGGCGTCCCGCCTTGATGCTTAAATTATTCGTAATTCGGCCCTGCAGATAGGTTTCGCCCAGTTCGATTTCATCCTCATAATGATCCAGCACATCATCCGTATATTCGTCTCTGCCGTTTATGCGGTATGCCCAATCGTAGAACCCGCATCCACTGGCCAATACTTTCCATGAATCACTGATATTCGCCTCCAGACTGAGTCTTAGGTCGGTTCTGAGGCGGGATAACCCTCCCCAGTCCGTATCCACCGATAAGGGGTGATGCGGAATGAAGTTGTTAGTTTTCTTTTTAAACAGACTTTTATTTTTTGATTATATGGGACAGGTGG
>JBKHAE010000047.1:0-26335 GCA_046543065.1 Desulfobacterales bacterium
CTTGATAAATCGAAGGCCCAGACGATATCGTTTGACGATTCAACCAGTAAACGATACCTCTCTTCGCTTTCTCGCAACCGCTCTTCCATCCGTTTGCGTTCATTGATATCTCTTGAACTGAATACGATTTTTTGAGGGATGCCATTTTCATCGGTTACAATCCTTCCCCTTGTTTCCAGCCAAAGATAAGATCCATCCCTGCACCTGCATCGATACTCAATCCTGGAGGGATTACCTGATGAAACAAGATCGTTATATGCCTCTGCAACACGGGAGAGATCTTCAGGATGCATAAAACCTAAAACGTTTTTACCCATTAAAGCTGCCAAGTCATAGCCTAAATTTTTATAGTTCCCCCCAGCAAACGTTATGTTTCCTTCAAGGTCGGATGAAGAGACCATGTCCAGCATGTTTTCGGTGACAGTGGTCAAGAGCTCTGCCTTGAAGTTGCAATTTTCACCCCAGCTCCGGAGCTGCTCATTTTCCAGCTCAGCCTCAAGCATCTTTACCTGCATTTCATAAAACAGCTTCTGGATCTCTTCATTTGTCATGGAGCTCGGATCCGGAGGGTTTATGGATTGCGCTTTTTCCAGGGCTTGTTCACGAATGTTGACAGGGTCGGGATGAGGGACCGTGTTGGAGCTGGTGGTGGGCCCGTCTGTGCCATTGGTTGTGTTACTCATAGTATCTCCTGTCTATAAGGAGGACGGAAATTCTTATAATTTTAACAGCTTTTTATAAGGGGTTGGTATACTTTTCGGTCGTTTCTATAAAAAAATAAATGCATAATCGCGCTCCGGTTCCAATAAAGCTTTATACTGCTCTACAGGCTTGAAACAAGAACAATGCAAATATCCAAATTTTCGGAAGAGTTATTTTCATATAAGTATCAGAACATAGTTCCTTCTGCAACAGAATCAGGTATGAGGTTTTTCTATTGTTTCTCCAGGGGACACCAGTGCACCATACGGCTATAAAACTTCAGTTATACTGGACTATACGCCGCTCAGGACTCTCAAACAGAGTCCTGATTTTGCAGTTTTTTAGCTATCCACCATATGTTATGGGTATCCATATGTGGCGTGTAGATGGGCGTGTTAAATTGAGCCTAAAATGGAGAAGGGGAATATCCCCAGGTATATCCCCCTTCTTTCCTGCGCCTGGCATGGTTGATCTGGTTGTGCTTTTTATACCCGGCATTATCAGGGCGTTTACAAAAAAAATTGGATCAGGGGTTATTGCACGGGCTGCAGTAGATAGAATGAAACTGGAAATTTAGCTTGTTTTAGATTGGCCGTACAGGGCGTAATAGGTTACCGGCACCACCAGCAGGGTAAAGAGTGTGGAGGCGATTAGCCCGAAAATAAGCGCCCAGGCAAGCCCCGAGAAAATCGGATCCAGGGTGATGGGCCAGGCGCCCAGGGCGGTGGTGAGGGCGGTTAGGACAATGGGCCGCATCCGGATGGCGCCGCTCTGCAGAATCGCCTCCTTCATAGGGAGTTCGTTTTTCAGCGCATCCTGGATAAATTCTATGAGCACCACGGCATTGCGGATCACGATGCCGCCCAGGGCAATCATCCCAATCATACTGGTGGCCGTAAAAAAGACCAGATCCGGGTAGCCGCCGACCACGCCGCCGGATATGATATTTAGCAGCCAGAAGCCGGGCATGATGCCGATAAGTGTTAAGGGGATCGCCATCATAATGAGAATCGGCATGAAAAAGGAGTTGGTTTGCAGGGTCATCAGGATGTAGATGCCGATAAGGGCGGCTGCAAATGCGATGCCCATATCCCGGAAAACCCGCAGCGTAATCTTCCACTCCCCTTCACCGGCCCATTCCGCCCGGATCCCTGAGGGCAGGGGATTTTCAGAGAGTTTGGCCTGCATGCCCAGAATGGCTTCGGCCGGGGCCCGGCCCGCGACCTCGGCCAGCGCATAAACCACCCGATCCAGGTTTTTGTGATAGATGGTCTGGGCATCGGGGGTTCGGTCAATATTAACCAACTCTGCCAAGGGTACCATTTGTCCGTCTGCCGTGGCCATGGGGATCTGGGTGAGGGTGGACATATTGCTTCGGCTTTTTCTGGGCAGAATCAGTCTGACATGGAGGGGTTGCCGCTCATCCGGCATATGTACCGTGGCCGGGGTGTCTCCGCCCACGGCAATTTTAAGGGTATTGATAATGGCCCGAGTGGAAATCCCATGGAGGGCGGCTTTTTCCCGATCCACTACGAAATCGATCTGATCGTGCGGCGCCTCAGTCATGTCATCAATATCCACCACATTGGGTTCCTGCCGCATGATTTCCTTGATATGGTCTGCGGCCTGGATCAGCTCGTCATAGGATTTATCCGGCGTGCCGTAGAGTTCCGTGACAATGGTCGCCAGCACCGGCGGACCGGGCGGTACTTCCACGAGCTGAATCTTTGCATTGTTTTTCTCGGCGATTTCCGTCAGATCGTTCCGAAGCCGAAGCACGATGGCATGGCTCTGCTGGGCCCGCTCGCCCTTGAGCGCCAGATTCACCCGGATATCGGCCAGATGAGGGCCTTTGCGGAGATAGTAATGCCGCACCATGCCGTTAAAATCCATGGGCGAGGGGACGCCCACGTAAGAGACGAAGTTTTCAACTTCTTTGACCTGCCGCAGATAGTCTTCAAAATCGCGTACCACCGCATCAGTGGCTTCAAGGGGCGTGCCGTCAGGCATGTCAATGACCACCTGGAACTCGTTTTTGTTGTCAAAGGGGAGCATTTTTAGGGGGACCAGCCGCAGAAGCACCAGGGAGGCAGAGAATCCCAGGAGCACGAGAATGGCAATCAGCAGGAGGTAGCGTTTGGCCCGGGATTCCAGAAACGGGGTGACCAGCTTCCGGTAAGTGGTAAAGATCCATTGCGGCGTGCCTTTTTGTTCGTCCGCTGAGGATGGAGCGGCTGATACGGGGCGGTTTTTGAGCAGCGCATAGGTCATCCACGGCACAATGGTCAGGGCGCAGAGCGTCGAAAATGTTACGGTCAGCGGCACATTCGCCGACATGGGCGCCATGTAGGGGCCCATCATGCCGGTAATGAAAAAAAGCGGGGCAAACGAGATGATAATGGCAATGGTTGAGATGATGACCGGGGGCAGTACCTCCTGGACGGCAAAAAGCGTGGCAAAAAACGGTTTTCGTCGGCCCATGGAGATGTGACGCTGGATGTTATCCACATTGGTAATCGGATCATCCACTACCAGACCCAGGGATAGGATCAGGGCAAACAGGGTCACCCGGTTGACGGTGTAGCCGAACAGGTAATTCATGAAAAGCGCCAGACTGAAGGAAACCGGCACCGCCACGGCCACAACCAGAGCCTCGCGCCAGCCCAGGGTAAAGGCAAGCAGCACCACCACGGTAAGGACGGCAAAGCCCAGGGCCCCCAGCAGATCGTTTACCTTCTCCTGCGCGTTATAGCCGTAATTTCGGGTGACGGCCACCTTGACATCCGCCGGGATGATATTTTTTTTGAGTTCATCGAGTTTGGCCAGGATGTTGTTGGAGACATCCACGGCATTGGTGCCGGGTTTTTTGGCGAAAGAGAGGGTGACGGACGGATATTCCAGGGGGGCATCCGCCATCTCATGGGCCTTTCGGTAGCGGCGGGAATGGCCGATGCGGGTATAGTTATCTGCTTCCGCTGGGCCGTCCGTAATTTTGCCCAGATCGCGTAGGTAGACCGGCCGGCCCTTATGCACGCCCACCACCAAGTCTTTAACATCGTTTATCGACTGAAGGAAAGAATTGGTATTGACCATAACGTTCTGATTGAACCGGTCAATCCGGCCGGCGGAGACCGCTGCATCCGCCCCTTGCATGGCTTCTCGGACCTGAAGCAGCGAGATGTTATAGCCTCTCATCCGCTCCGGCTGAAGTTCCACGCGGACCTCTCGGCCCCGACCGCCGGTGATGGATGTGCGGGAGATGTCTTCTAACTGGGAAATTCGCCAACAGACTTCTTCGCCGATGCGGCGCAGGTGATGATCACTGTATTTTTCCGAGTAAAGGGTTAAGTTCACGATGGGTACATCATCGATTTCAACAGGTTTGATCACCCAGTTTTGTACAAGGGGGGGCACCTGGTCGATGTGCATGGTAATCTGGTTGTGCAGTTTGACCAGGGATTCCTCCCGGTCCTCCCCCACATAGAAGCGGACGGTGATAATGGCCTGCCCTTTATGCGACATGGAGTAAACGTATTCCACCCCGTCGAGTTGCCACAAAAGCTGCTCCAGTGGCGTGGCCACCAGCTTTTCCACTTCTTCCGGGGTGGCGCCGGGCGCCTGAACGTAAATATCGGCCAACGGGACAATGATCTGGGGGTCTTCCTCCCGGGGCGTGATCATAACGGCGGCCACCCCCATACAGAGGGCGAGAATGAGGAAAATAATCGCGGGCCGGCCGGAGAGAAAGGGATGGATAATGCTGGGAATCAGGCCGCTCGGCGCATCATTACTATTCGCCATTGCCCGATCCCCTTAATTTTAATGTTTCCTCTCCGGATAAGCCTGATAATACTTCCACTTTATCCCCGTAAATCCTGCCGGTTTTGATATAGCGCCGTTTCCATCCCTCCTCCGTCTTGACCAGCACCAGCTCGAGCTGTCCCACCTCATCAATTGCAGCCCTGGGGATAAGCACTATTTCAATCTGCCTGTACGGGACCTGCAGCTTACCATACATTCCGGGGTAGAGGCCGGGAAGGTCCGGCAGCCGGGTTTTGACCAAAAAGGTTCGGGTCTGCGGGTCCGCATACGGGATCAGCTCCTCGACTTCGGATTCAACTGTCTTTTGCAGGGTGACAAGTTCCACATTCAGCCGGGCGCCGGTTTTCACCCGCTGGACCAGGCCCTCGCGCACATAGGCTTCCAGCCGCAGGCCCCCGGCCGTTTTAAGCACAAGCAGCGGTTTGCCGGGCATGGCCAAATCGCCGGGATCCACCAGGCGTTTTAAAACCTCTCCACCGGCCGGGGCCTTGATTTTCGTATACCCCAGGCCGATTTCTGCCTCCCGGACCATTTCTTCGGCCATCCGCATCCCCGCGGCGGCACTGGAAAACCCGTCTTTGGTCCGTTTCAAAGCGGCTTTGGCCTGAAGGTATTTGGAGCGGACCTGTTCCAGATCCTGTTTTGTGGCGGCATCTGATTCAAAAAAATTCTTGATGCGATGGTATTCGGATTTGGCTTCGGCAAAGGCGGCTTCAGCCGCATTTACCGCCTGCCTGGCCTGTTCTTTCCGGGCGTTGGCGGATTTTAGTGATTGGGCGGCCTGCGCGAGTCTGGCCTGCATTTGCCGGTCGTCTATTTTTATCAGGAGCTCTCCGGTGCTTACGGTATCCCCGGCATTAACGCGCACATCGGTTACCTGGCCCGAGACCTGGGCCTCGATTCGCGCCTGGGTGCGGGGTTGGACCGTGCCCACTGCATCATACCATTCCGTCACGGTTTCGATTTCCGCCGGCACCGTATCGGCCGTGTCTGCAGCGGGCGGCTGTTCCGGGGTGGTCATACCGGGTCGGATTTTATCTCCTGAAAAGAACCAGATCACAGAAGCCACAAGGGCGATGACCAAGCACCCGATTAAAGGAGTGAGAATCCATTTTTTAGTCTTCATGGCGATGGCTACCTTCATAGGGTTGCGGATTGCGGCCGGCCCATTTGCCGATGGCGCGGGCCAGGTCGGCATCGGCTTTTATCTTGTCGTAAAAAGCGGCTGTGGATCGAATACGGGCCCGGTTGCGGTCGAGTTCGGCTTCCAGGTACCGGGTGATGGTGACGGCGCCGCCCCTGTAGTGTTCCTTGACCAGTTGGTAAGAGGATTCGGCGTTGTCAACGCTGCTGGCGGCTACTTCGTATCGGGCCTGGGCGGCCTCCCGTTTGAGATAGGCATTCTTGACATCCAGTTTGATATTGAGTGTGGCCTGCCGGTCCGCTGCCAGCATTTCTTTGACCATGGCATCCGCCTTGTTGATCCGGGCCTGGGTGGAAAACCCGGTAAACAGGTCCCAGTTAAACATCACACCCGCAGTCCAGTTCTCCCGGTCCCGGTCATAATCCATTGACGGATCATCCACATAGTATTTACCCATCAAATCAATGCTCGGCAGATAGTTGGTTTTTGCGGCGTCAAGCCCCATCCGGGACTTCACCAGCTGTTTTCTGACTTTTTCAAGCTCCGGCCGATGTGAAAGGGCATGCATGATGCCGTCCTCATAGGCATCCGGAACCTGGATGGGCGGGGTTTTCGTTTTGGCCAGCCAATTTTTTCTTTCTGAAAATTTGCCCGGATCCATGCCCATCAGATTGGCAAGCGCCGCTTTGGCCAGTTTATATCGGTTCCGGCTTTGTACCAACGCTTCTTTAGCCCGGGCCAGGCGGACCTTAAGGGATAGCACATCCGATTTAAGCGCACTGCCGCCCTCATATTGCACCCGGATGATCCGGAGCTGCTCCGTGACAGTATCAACCGATGTTTCAGCGATGGCAACAAAGTCTTCGGCCGCCAGCACATCGTAGAAGGCATTGATGACCTGGGCCGTCAGGTCATTGGCCACGGACTGCCGGTCCGATTCGGAAATATCCACCTCCTGCTTGGCCATTTGCAGGGCCAGATAGTCCTTGCCGCCGTTAAACAGATTCATGCGCGCCTGGATGCCGCTCTCATAGTTCTCAAACCAGCCGGGATCATTGAAGTTAACATCCGGCGGGAGCTTTCGCTGGTCAATGGTTTTAAAGAGATAGGCGGACGGGGCATCCCCCTGGGTGTACTCGGTATAAAACCCGACCATAGGCCAGAATGCCGTATCCGCCAAATCTTTCATGGCTTTGGCTTTGGCCATGCGATGAATGGCCTGTTCAAGATCCGGGTTGTCTGAAAGGGTGATGTCAATCACTTGCGGCAGGGTCAGGGGGAAAGCCGGATCCGTATCAGATGTGTCATCAGATGCATCCGGCGGCTGTATCCGTTGGTCTTTATCTTTCCGGGGCTGCTTTTTAGATGGGGTCTCCGAAATTTGGCGATATTCCGCGCGGATTTTTGATGCCGTATATTTCGGGGTGCTGCTGCAGCCCGCCAGAAGCAGCGCAATGGCAGCCAATGCCATCCATGAAATTCTGTTCATGTGCAAAACCCTTTTTCCTCCCCCTGTTTTATCCAAGACCTAACCTTCAGCATCTTAATACCTAACAATTATATATGCTATTGGCAAATTTTTATCTGACCACGGAAATGCCCAAGCGTACGGCCCGCGTGCGGTCCTGATAGTTTAACAGGTTTTCAGCCAGCATATTGACATATTGGGCCTGAAGATAGATCTGCAGGCGCGTGTCAAATAATCGATCCAGCGGATAGGTGAGATCCATGCGAAGAGAGGGCCCTTCTTCCGCCCACCGCAGGTGGGATTCAAGGACAGCGCTTTCGGCTTTTCCGCATTTGAACTTCAGATCAAAATAGCCCCGGTATTTGTATAAGTCCGGATTTGTATCGTCGTCATTACCGGCATAGGCCCATAGTTTGGGGGCTATCTGAAATCCGAGTTCAGTGTTTTGATGAAAGAAAACGAATATGGGTTTAAAATATAGAAAATTCGTGCTTCGTGACCGCTCTCCGCCCTGGCCGTTAGACTCATGCTGGTAGCCGGTTTGAAAAAAGATGTGGGTCAGGCCTTTGCCGGAAAACAGGTTGGGGGAGAGAAAAAAGAGTTCCGGCTTGTAGCTGGTATCATCAAACGGCTGGGAGTCAGATTCCAGATCCCAGAAGGAGGTCTGGGTGTAGGCGATATGAAAACCCCTAAGCCATGGATGTTTTTTGGAAAGACGCATTTTGGGGTTTAAGAATCGGTATTTCAGACTGATCTGAAACTTACTCTCCTCCGGATCAGTCCCTACCAGGAAATAAATCGGCTCATAGGCGGCCATATTTTCCAGGTAGGGCTGATAGAGGTTGAACAGCTCGTCCACCGTCTGATAGGGCGCTTGGGTTTCGGTATCGACGATTGGTGAATCCCTTGGCCCATCCGGATGGCTCCCACTGGCTGGCGCGCCTGTGACTGACACAGATAAAAAGAGTAAAATGCCTGCCAGTAAATTTTTTTTCACTGTGTAACTCCCAGTGCGCCGGATATTAAGGCTGGGACATGGTTGCCGGTCCCCCAGGTCCGCTCATCGCCACAAGTATTGGGTAAAAAATGATAGCTTGTATAATCCAGCCGATAACACACACGCCGACAGCCCGCCATGTGCTCTGGTAATCCAGGGCCTGCCTGACGGCAATCACCATGGCCACCAGCATCCAGATACCGGCAACAAGGAAGACCACCATTTGCAATGCAGGAATAATCCCAAGGACCCGAATAATACCCGGAGAACTGGAAAATCCGATGGTGCGCAGCATCTCTCCCATATCTGCTTTGGTCTGGGGTTCAGGAAGCAGTTTGGTGCCGACGAGGTAGGTAATAAAAGCCCAGACAAACCAGCTGGCAAGGGCGAGGATAAGACCGTAGACAAGGCCGATTGCTCCGCCCCCTGAGATGGTCCCAATGCCTGCCGCCAGGCTGGAAATCACAACCACACCAATGGCCTGTCCCATGGCGTTTTTGTCCGCCTCGACTTCTTCGTAGATTTTTACATCCAGTTTGGCCGCGCCTATCATCCGTTGCACAAAACTTGTCATGGCGTCCTCCTTTGTTAGTCGTTGTTGTCGAATAAGGCTTTAAACCCGGCTCCCATAATTCCGGGCCAGGAGTATTTGCTTGTTATCGGCATCCGGAAGGGCTTTCCATTGACGATTGAATCTGCCGCCCGAAGGCCGCTTTCAATGGCCGGGGCAATCCCCTCGCCCATGTCAACCGTTGCCAGGCCCGCGGCATCGCCGGTTAGAAAGGCATTACCCATGTGCAGCACGGGTGTTTGATGCCTGATGTAGTAAACATGGCCTTTGGGATTAAATCGCCGGGGCTTAACCAGCCCGCTCGCGATCAGTTTTTGCTGAAACAGCCGCCAGTAGTTGTTAATGGTTTTCCCCTGTTTTTTCATGGACGCGTATTTGCCGCCGATGCCGATATTTAACCACCCCCCGCCTTTCGGCACATACCAGGCATACCCTGGGAGCCCGTTTTCAAAAAACCAGAGGTAGCAGTTAGAATCAGTATAATCATATTGAAACTCTTCTTCCACCGTGGCAATACGGGACGCCTCCGGATGGGGCGAAATCCGGCTGAAAAGCTGCCGATAGACCGGGCACCCCGTACCGCCGGCGCCCACCAGGTATTGGCAGCGATACCGCCCGTCAATTATATAATACTGCTCTTTTTTGCGGATGGTTTGCACCGCATGCTGATCCATAGGCGCACCGGATTGTTCCAAAAGCCATTTATCGAATTCATAGCGCCGGATGGAGTACTGACGGGTTCTGACAGGCACGCGAATCCCCCGGAAATAGCAGATCAGGCGTTTGAAAGGAATGAGGCCATAGGGGTAGGCGCTTGGATGGGTTCCCAAAAGCTGAAACACTTTGGGAGTGATCCAGCCGGCACATAATTTTAACCGTGGAAATTGTTTTTTATCCAGAATCAGAACATCCAAGCCGGCGGCTTTCAATCGCCGGGCGCAGGATGCGCCGGCGGATCCGCCGCCGACGATAATCGCCGTTTTATCAATCATTTCCGCAGCTCTCCACGCCGAAGCTCCACGGACACCCCCCGGCGCTTAAACAAGCCGGCATTCCGGCTGCGGGGTGCCGGGCTTGGTCATCACAATCTGCCAGAGCTGGATAGTTCGGGAACGGAATGCGCCGGCGGAAGACAATAGATAGAAGTGCCACATGCGGCGGAAGCGCTCTCCGTATTGGTCTTTAAACTGCGGCCAGTGTCTCTCAAAATTGTCATACCATACCATCAGGGTTTTATCATAGTCCGGGCCGAAGTTGTGCCAGTCCTCCATGACAAACAGGCCCTCCATGGCACTGGCCAGCTGGGCAATGGAGGGCAGCATGCTGTTGGGGAAAATGTATTTGGTGGTCCAGGGGTTGCCCGCTTCGGTGCTGATATTGTTGCCGATGGTATGGATAAACGCGATGCCGTCGTTTTTTAACCGGTCATGGGCGGTTTCCATATAGGTGCGGTAGTTCTTGCGACCCACATGTTCCATGACCCCGATGGAAATCACCCGGTCATATTGGCCCTTCACGTTTCGGTAGTCCTCGTATTTGATGTCCACCGGCAAATCTTTGCATATCCGGTTGCCAAGTTCCACCTGCTCTTTTGAAACCGTGACACCGGTGACTTTTGCCCCGTAGTTTTCCGCGGCATATTTGGCGAATGAGCCCCATCCGCAGCCGATATCAAGCACGGTCATGCCGGGCTTGAGATTGATTTTGCGGCAGACCAGATCCAGTTTGGCTTCCTGGGCCTCATCCAGGTCTCCTGCGTTTTTCCAGTATCCGCAGGTATAGGTCATTTCCTTGTCCAGCATGGCTTTGTAGAGCTCGTTGCCCACATCATAGTGCTCCTCGCCTACCTGGTAGGCCCGCTGGTTTTTCTGGAGATTAAACAGTCGCGCTTTCAGAAGATACCAGAGGGTTTCATGCCGGGACTTAATCTTTTGGTCCAGCTTGGCCCGGAAAATCCGGTCAAAAAACTGGTCCAGGGCCTCGCAGTCCCACCAGCCGTCCATGTAGGATTCGCCGGCGGCAAGGGTGCCCCCCGTAAGGATACGGTCATAGACGCTTTCGTTATTGACCTGGACATCGTAAGGCTTGCTTCCGTTAATTGTGATACCGGCGCTGTTTAACAATTCTTCGATAAACTGTCTGGATTTGGCACTCATTTGTTATCCCTATTCGTAGATTTCCGCAGACGTTAAATTTTAATTAACAAAAACAAAAACTTATATAATAATAAGCGTATTCTCAAATTAGTCAAGAAAAAACTTGGGCGCTCCCCACGGTGAATAGCTTATAAATCCTGCATTTACGGGGAATTATATGTCTGAATCAGCCTTGATATCGCATTTGTGCCGAACTCCACCGCATCTGCCGGGATTCGTTCATCGCCGGAATGGACCGTACCGAAAAAACTGAAGTCCGGCGGGAGTTTCATCGGGGTAAAGCCGTAAGTCTGAATACCCAGTTTAGCAAAAAACCGGGCGTCTGTCACGCCGGGCAATATCATGGGGATCGGATGGCCTTTGGGGTCCATTTCCTTAAGGATTTTTTTTAAGTACGGGAAAAACGTCATATCCGGCTCTGAAACGGTGGGATCATAAGTAAGGATGTCAATGGGGATTTTCGGATCAATGGTTTGCCGGAGTTCGCGCAGCATATCCGCCGGCGTGTAACCGGGCAGCAGTCGGCCGTCCAGCTGGAGTTCGATTTCAGATGGGATGACATTGATTTTACTGCCGCCGCGTACCACCGTCGGGGTAATGGTATTATAAAGAAGCGGTTTAAACTGCCGCCCCCTTTTGCCCAGGATTTTAAGGATGCTGCCCGTGAGCACGGGGTTTAGCAGCTGCTTTAGAAGCATACTTGCCGGTGGTGACATGTGGGCGGCCATGGCCTGGACCATCTGCCGGGTGACAGGCGTGATGTGCGGGGGCATGGATATGTCGTCCAGCTGCGTTAAAAGTCGCCCAAGCTTTGCCATGGCCCCGCCGCTGATCGGCATGGACGCATGTCCGGCCGGGCCTTTGAGGGTGGCGGTCATCCAGCAGGCTTGTTTCTCCGCCACCTGGATGGGGTAGAAGACCTTATTGCCGATGTACATGGATGCGCCGCCGAATTCGCCGATGGCATATTTGACATTGGCGAAGGCGTCCGGGTGTTCTTCAACTAAAAATTTGGCCCCGTATCTGCCGCCGGCCTCTTCATCGCTTAATACCGCCAGGATAATATCCCCGGCCGGCTTTATATTGGCCGATGCCGAGCGAATAAGGGCCGCCACCATCATGGCCACCGCGCCCTTCATATCCAGGGCGCCCCGGCCCCATAAATACCCGTCAATGAGCCGTCCCTCAAACGGCGGATGCTGCCACTCCTGATTCTCGGTTGTGACCACATCCACATGTCCATACATGAGAAGCGGCGGGGCATGGCCTTCGCCCGGGTAGCGGGCGATCAGGTTGGGCCGGTCAGGATCGCGCGCCAGAATCTGCGTTTTAATCCCTGCCTGCTGAAGCATGTGATCGATAAATTCGATGCAGGGCTTTTCATTTCCGGGTGGATTGGTGGTATCAAAACGGATTAGCTGCTGCAGCAGCTCAGCCGGCTGCAGTGCATGGGTTGACGCCGGGGTATCGGTCATTTGGCATCTCCTTGGAAAGACTGCGGCAGCGTAAATTGCGCCACTACAGGCAGATGGTCGGAAATGTTCCAGGTATCCGCCTGCCGGACATGGGCGGATTTTCTTTTTAGCGAATCCCCGTAAAAGATATAGTCTATGGTTTTATTCGGCGCCTTGATATCCGGATCATTGGGAAAATGGGTAAACCAATTGTGACGGTTGGGGCCGCTCAGATCTTTTGGGTCCGGAATCACATGAAATGCCTCAAAAAGCGGTTTGATCTCGGTTTGCGGCCGGTAAGCGGATTTTTGTTGTTCTGTCAATTCGCTGTAGGCGTTTCCCGGCGGCAGAAGGTTGAAGTCGCCGCCGATGATCCAGGGCCGGCCGGCCTGCGTGTGGCCGGTCAGGATCGATTTGACCGCGGCTACCTGACGTTCCATGGTATCTGTGCCCTGGGCAAAAGCAGATAAATGGGTATTCATGACGACGAATTCGGTATCCTTGTACGGAATCCGGGCCTCGAGCAGCGCCCGTTTGAGATTAAACTGCTGCGAGATCCAATTTTCAGGGATTAAGGGCAGTTGATGCCGTGTGGCGTTGAATATCCGAAATTTTGACAAAATGACAAGCTTCATCCCCACCGGCCCCCAGATATCCGGATGCGGCACGAAGCCGGATTTCCAGTAAAACGCCTCGGCCCGGCAGGGGTAGCGTTCATCCAGGCATTTTTGCAGCAGCTTCAGCTGGTCGATATAATGGGTGCGCCGGGCGCTTTCGTCAATTTCCTGAAGAAGCACGATATCCGGATCCACCGCCTTAATTATCCGGGCTGCTTGGTCCAGGGTCTGGCGGATATCGGCTTCGCTCGGTGCCTTGTCAATGCCGCCCTCGTAGAAGAACCAGTAGCCTTTGCCCGCCATATATTGCACATTCCAGGAAAGGATTTTAACGGTTTGGTTGTGGGCAAGGGGTTGGGGGCTGCCGGTGCAGACAACAGGCGCCGGCTGTTTAGCTTTTGGATGAAAGGTAACGCTCCAAACCAAGATGGCCAGCCCGGCTGCAATGATAACGATAGCCCCTATAAGCCGGAAAAAAATTTTTATGAAGCGTTTAGGCAAATAATACATCTGCATTTAACACGAGGGATCGGGCGTTAATTTTAAAAAAAGCGGCAGCGCGGCGCCGGCAAGGATCATCATGCCGGTAATGGCAAAGCCTGTGGAAAAAGCCCCCATATCCCCTGTATAACCGATCATTGAGGGAACAATGCCGCTTCCGAAGACAAAGGCAAACGGGATGGTAAAAGAGATGGCCACATTCCGGATGTCCGCGGTAAAAAGGCTCGAGAGGGCTGTAAACCCGGCCGGGAAATAAATGGTGGCCAGTATGGCCTGAAGAAAGACCATAACAGCGGCCGTGCTTTTAGATGCAACCATGCCCAGCAGAATGGTTGTGATACCAGTTAATAGAAAGCCCCACATAATGGTCCGGGCCGCGCCGAACCGGTCGGTGGCCCACCCGCTGATAAGGGCCGTTCCCATGCCGGCTAATCTGGAAAGAGAGATCAGGGAGTTGGCGAGGCCGCCGCTCATGCCGATTTCTTTAATGAGGTAAAGCGGCAGCATGGTATAGATCCCCATAGTGCTGCTGATGGCCAGTCCGAAGAGCCCCACCATGATCCAAAATGATTTTTTGGCAAAAACGCATTTCACTGCCGAAAAACTGGGGGGATGACCGGGGAAGTTGCCCCATTTACCCACCCGGGCAAATAACAGGCCGATGCAGATGGCGGCGTATCCGATCACCGTGGGCACCACCCGCCATGAAAACCACAGCATGAGTATTTCAGCGATAATCGGGGCGGCCACAAAGCCCAGGTTTGGAGCGATCTCATGGATTGAGACCGCCTTTCCCCAGTGCCTGGAATCCACCATGTCCGTAATCGTGGTCATGCCGGACGGCAGATACAGCCCCGCGGCCATGCCGAGAAAAAATATGGCCGCCCGAAGGGCCAGCAGATCCCGGCTGGAAGCAATTACCAATAGCGCCACCCCGACAACGGTCGTGGATACGACGATTGAATATTTGTGGGTAATCCGGGCTGATAGAAACCCTGAGCCAAGCAGGGCAATGAAATAGCCTAAGGACATGAAAAGAAACAGGGCACCGGCCTGGCTGTGGGAAATGCTCAGCTCGGTTTCAATCGCCGGCATGAGCGGGGACAGAACCACCCGGGCGATAAAGGAGAGAAAAAACAGCAGGGCCAGAAACAGGATCGGGCCAAGCCGGGCCGGGGTATAAAAGGCATGGGTGTTCGAATTTTGGGTATTGACCATAATCAGGGCTTTCAAGCGTTTGACGGGATTGTTTTCCCGATGCACATACTCTTTTTTATAAGCATACCGAAAATACTTGTCTATAAATTTACCACAGTGATAGGGTTTAGGGCAAATCGCCCGCATGGCGACTGCAAGGGAGATTTGACCCGCTATGGAATCAGGTGAAAAGCCAGTGCCGCAAGCCCTCTCATTTACTGAAACCGCAGTATATCGGCGGGATGCCGGAACTGTTGAAATATGCTGGCCCGCAGACAGCGAGCCGCCGGTGGCTGTTTATGTCCAAAATCGCCGGCACCGTTGGGAAATGGCGGCCGGAGCGGAGCGGATAAACGATGGCAGCCTTACTATCAGCGGCTGGGACCTGCCCATCCGCCCGTTTTTTAAAATTGTGGCCAAAGACGGCTCCTGCGTGGTTGCGGCGGAGCGCCGGATTCCTCTGGAGGGGGCGGTGAATTTCAGGGATATCGGCGGCTATCAGACCACAGACGGTCGGCTGGTGCGATGGGGCCGGGTGTTTCGCTCCGACGGGCTATCGCGCTTAACGGATGCGGATTTGGCCGTTCTGGGTCGCCTGGGGATCGCCCATGTATTTGATTTCCGCACGGCCGCAGAGGCTGCTGATGCCCCCAGCCGCCTGCCCGCTGAGCCGCCGGCGGCATACCGAAATCTGCCGGTTAGCCACGGCAAATTCGATTTTGTACAGGCGGTTAAACGCCTTAAAGCCGGGGATACTTCGTGGCTTACCCCGGATTACATGAGAAATGGGTATCTGGGGAGTCTTTCTTTGCACGGCGAAACCTGGGGTCGGGTGATCCGGCATATTGCCGTGGCTTCAGACGGGGCCACCGTATTCCACTGTACCGGCGGAAAAGACCGCACCGGGGTATGTACCGCTCTGATATTGCTGGCTTTGGGCGTGTCTGAGGAAACGGTGATCCGGGATCACCAGTTATCCAATCATTACCTTGCCGATTGGCTGCCCAAAATCAATCAGATGCTGGCGGCCCACGGGGTGGATCCGGAAATTCTGATGCCCTATTTGACCGCGCCGCGCGAGTGCATCGCGCTTTTTCTGGATGCCTTGCACGCTCAATTCGGTTCGGCAGCCGCCTATCTGCAGGAAAAAGGCGGGCTTTCAACGGAAATCCTGGATCAACTGCGGGAAATCCTGCTGGAACCGGAATGCCCGTAACCGCCGGCAGTTGGATTACTCTCCGGCAACCGCGGTAATCGCGACATCATCGATCCATATGGTGCCTTTGGTCAGCAGGATCTGCATTACAATTTCTTCCGCATCCGCAGGGGCCTTGCTGGTCAGGGAGAGTTCCTGCCATTCGGTCGCCCCTTTCATTTCAGCCATCAAATCGATGGTGGGCACCGGCCTGATCCTTGTGGGCCGAAAATTAAAGCGCACCGCCGGCGCTATGAAATTGGGGCTGTATCCAAGATTCCGGGCTTTCACCCACAGGCTGATTTTGTATGTCTGCCCGGGCGTGACCCGGTCAATTTTATCTTTGGGAAAGAGCATGACGCTGCCGCCTTTTCCGATAAACTGCGTCTTGAAAGCCAGATTGCCGCTGTGCCGGGTTTTTTCATCCAGCGTAAACTCGACGTTCGTGCCCCGGTAGACCTTGGTCTGCCATCCGGCCGCAAGGGTGTCATCGCCCCTTTGCTCAAATCCCGGATTAAGTACCAGGTTTTCCGTCTGGCACAAAGCGTTGGTGTATGCACATAAAATAAAGCTCAGTGCGAAGAGAAGAAGGGTGATGGGTTTTTTCATGGTCTCCCCCTTTCAGGTATGCGTCCATATCTCATTTTCGATCAAGGCCTTTGGCTAATAATCTTATTCCTATCTGAATGTCGTCAGGGAAGCAAGAAAAAATCTAAGCAGCGCCTGAATAATCTGCTTTATTATCAATGAGTAAAAATTTTATCTGGGGGAGAGGCGCCACCATGAAAGGAATAATCTTTTGGGATCTGATTTGAATACAGCAATCATAGTCATCGGGACATATAAATTTTTGTTGACACGTTTTGAGTTATCATGTTTGATTAATTCACCGATTTCTGCTATCCATTTCACTATCTGCATACAGCTAACCTGACGAAAGGAGATGAGATGTATATGAGGACGTTTGCCCGCCTGTCAATCTTTGGGCTTTGTTTACTGATGGCAAGCCTGATGATGGTGTCCTGCGGTGATAAAAAACAGGGGAAGGTCATTGTGACCGAAGAAGAGTTCAATATTCGTCAGGATACGGATCATTCGTGGGTTATTGATGCCAAGGGGACGGTGGAGAATGTCGGGGATCTGGATGTCAAGAAAGTTGTAGTTACCGGATTCTGCAAGTCCTGCGGCGAAGTCCTCGTAAATGGCAAATGGTTTGTCTCCGATTACGAGAAAACAGCCGAGCAGAAAGATACCATCAGCTATCTGGCGGTGGGCGATGAAGAGGATTTCAGTTTCCGCGGGATCGCCTTTTTGATGGATCAAAGCGGGAAAGAGCCGCAGGAACTGCCTGATGGGTTGGAGGTTGAGGTGGTTTCCTTTGAAACCGTGAAGCAGTAATTATTCCATTTTTTCTTTAAGCCGGATATATACGGGCACCCCCAAATTCTCCCGAAGCTTGTTTTCTGCGCGATGTAGCAGTTTTTCAAGTTCTTTGATTTCATCCGAGAAGATCTCCGCGGATACCGGCATCCAGATTTCAAGGTATTTTTTCTCTTCTGCCTGCTGCACAAAAAAGCGAACAGCAGCAGGTATGGGGCCGATGGTTTTTTCCAGATTGGCGAGCACTAGCTGGCCGTGCACATTTACGCCGTCGATATTCATAATCTCATCAGTACGGCCCGGGTGCCAGTTGATGCGTTTAAGCGAGCGGCCGCAACCGCAGGCGCTTTGGTAGAAGCTCGCTTTATCCCCGGTGCGAAAGCGGATCAACGGAAAAGCGCGGGTGGTCAGAGTGGTGAGCACGAGTTCTCCGGTTTCCCCTTCAGGCAAGGGCGCGCCGGTGTCCGGATCAACGATCTCTGCCAGAAAATGATCCTCATTTACATGAAGGCCGTCATGGACCTCACATTCAAATGCGATGGCTGGGCCCGGCACCTCGCTTAATCCGTAATGGAGCCAGGTTTCGGCGTGAAGGGTTTCTTCAATAAACCGGCGGTGTTCCGGGGAAATCAGGTCGCCGGCCAGAATCAGAGTGGTCAGTTCCAGGGCGTTGGTGTTGATATGCTGTTGCTGGATATAGGCGGCCAGTTCCATGGCCAGTGCCGGTGTGGTGACCAGCACCGAGGTCTTGTAATCCCTCAGCACCATGATCTTTTTTTCAATGGATAGCGGAATGTTCGGGATGACGCTGGCTTCTATTGCCTCGGCCCCGCTTTTGTAGTCCCGGCCCCAGTTGGCAAGTCCCGGGGTGAGGGTGATCTGCAGAATATCATGGGGCGTTACCCCGGTCGCTTTTAAACCGCGGGCAAGAATCTCCTGCCAGGTATGGAGATCCTGGAGGGTATAGCCGCTCACCGTGGGATTGTGGGTGGTGCCGGGGGCGGTGTGGATGCGGACGATATCGCGAAGGGGGACGGCAAAAAGATCATAGGGGTAATGCGCGCTCAAATGTTTTCGCCGCATAAACGGCAGCCGGGCAATATCCTGGATGGATTGAATTTTAGAAGGCTCCGCCCCGGCTTCGGCAAACCGCTTCTGGTGGAAATTGACATGGCGAAAGGCCCGATTGATTGTACTCTGCAGGCGTTCAAGCTGCAGCTGGTTCTTTTCATCCACCGTCATAAGGTCGATATCATTGGCGTTCTTCATAAAAGTCTCCATAATCCTTTCCCAGAAAAGCGCGTTTGACATCCTGGTCTTCCAAAAGTTCCGAGGCCCTGCCCTGAAGCACCACCGCGCCGGTCTCAAAGACATAGCCCCGGTCCGCCACCTGAAGGGCGGCCCGGGCATTCTGCTCCACCAGAAGTATGGTGTAGCCCTCGCTTCGCAGAAATTCCAGGGTTTGAAAAATTTTTTCCACAATCTGCGGTGCCAGTCCCATGGAAGGCTCATCCAGCAGAAGCAGCCGGGGTCTTGCCATAAGGGCGCGGCCTATGGCGAGCATCTGCTGCTCGCCGCCGGATAGGGTGCCGGCCGGCTGTTTTGCCCTCTCGCTTAGAATGGGGAATAGGGACATGACATGCTCCAGGGTGTCTGCGGCCGCCGGTCCCTGGTTTTTGCGGTACAGGGTATAGGCGCCCAGTTTGAGGTTGTCCATCACCGAAAGCGGCGGGAAGATGAGCCGGCCCTCCGGCACCAGGCTGATCCCCAGTTTAACCACGCGCGGCGGGTCCAGCCCTTTCAATGGCGTATCTTCAAAATAGATTTCCCCCTCCCAGGTTTTTAGCAGGCCGCAGATCGCTGACAGGATGGTGCTTTTGCCCGCCCCGTTGGCGCCGATCAGGGTAATGATGCGGCCTTGGGCAACAGACAGGCTTACGCCCTTAATCGCCATAATTCGGCCGTAATAGCATTTTAGATTTCGTATGCGCAGCATGAGAGCTAATTTATCTTATCCGAAAATTTTCAGTTGTCTGTTGTTCCCAGATAGGCTTTGATGACCGCTTCATCCGCCTGTACCTCCCGGGGAAGCCCCTCGGCGATCTTTTCTCCCTGGTCAAGTACGATGATTTTATCCGAAACCGTCATGGTGAGGCTCATATCATGCTCCACCAGTAGGATGGTGATGCCTTGTTCCCGAATTTTTTGGATGAGTTCCCCAAGCTGGGCGGTTTCCGTGATGTTTAAGCCGGCCGCCGGCTCATCCAAAAGCAGGAGTTTGGGTTGGGCGGCAAGCGCGCGGGCCAGCTCTAGCAGCCGCTGCCAGCCGAATGGCAGATCGCTGCTTTTCTGATCTGCGTATGCCTCAATGCCCACAAACTTCAGCAATTCCATGGCGTTTTCGCGGGCCTGCCGCTCCTCCGTGCGCATCCGGGGAAAGCGGAAAATGCTCCCCCACATACCGCAGCGCATCCGGGTATGCTGGCCTACGAGGATATTTTCAAGGACGGTCATGCTTTCAAAAAGTTCCACATTCTGAAAGGTCCTGGCAATGCCCCGGCGGACCAGATCATTTATCCGCAGTTTATGGATGGCTGTGCCGTCAAAGGCAATTTTTCCGCTGTTTGCCGGAAAAACGCTGGTGATCAGATTAAACAGCGTGGTTTTGCCGGCCCCGTTCGGGCCGATCAAACCGGTGATGGTGCCGGTGGCAAGTGAAAAACTGACACTCCGGACCGCCTGCACGCCGCCGAAAGCCTTGGACACCCCTTCTACCAAAAGCAGCGGCGGATTATCAGGTTTGTTTTCGTTTTGATCGCTCATAGAGATCCATTAAACCACGGGTCAAGCCCTGGGGCAGAAAAATCATCACCGTCATCAGTACCAGTCCATAGACCACCATTTCAAATTCGGAAAACGAATGCAGCCATTCAGGCAAAAGCGTTAAAAGCGAGGCCCCCAGCAAAGCGCCCCAGATGCTGGCCATGCCGCCGATTACCACCATGGTCACCATCCGGATTGAAGTGATGAAATCAAAGGTGCCCGGGCTGATAAAGTAGACCAGGTGGGCGTACAAAAAGCCGGCAAGCGCGCTTAATGCCGCGCTTAATACGAAAACTTGCAGTTTTAAGCTGCTGGTATTGACCCCCACGGCCAGGGCGGCCTTTTCCCCGTCGTGAATCGCCCGCAGCCCCCGGCCGATACGGGAGTCGATAATCCGTTGACACATGATGATGCTAAGCAGCACCAGCGTCCAGACCAGATAAAAATAATTCCGCCCGGAAGTAAAGGAGATCGGGCCCAGTTCAAGCGGCGGAATGCCGATAAAGCCGGAAGCTCCGCCGGTCATGCTGCTCCATTCCCGGAACAGGATGTGCATAATCATGCCAAAGCCAAGGGTGCCCATCCCCAAATAATAGCCTGAGAGCTTGAGGGTGGGCACGCCCACGATATAGGCCACCGCCATGGCGATGAGAATGGCCGCAGGCAGCGCCAGCCATGGGGAGAGGCTGTAGTGAACGGTTAATATGGCCGTGGTATAGGCGCCAATGCCATAGAAGGCCGCATGGCCCAGGGAAATCTGCCCGGCATAGCCCATCAGCATATTCAGCCCTAAAGCCAGCATGGTGTTAATGCCGATAAAGGTCAGTAGCTGCAGATGATAGGCATTGCTGACCAGCATACCGGTCAGGATTACAATGCCGGCCATGGCCGTATAGGCAATTCGAAACCAGATGGCGCGATTATTCATAGCAATTTCGGGCTCATGGATGTAACGGATATCATAAGTTAAAATCTTTCCACATTGGCCGAACTGATAATGCCGCCCGGCCGGACATAAAGGATCAGCAAAAGGAGCAGAAACGCGGTGGCGTCCTTTAGGCCGGAGGAGACCAGGCCGACCCCCAAAGATTCCAGAATGCCCAGCAGAAGTCCGCCGATGATCGAGCCCCAGAGGCTGCCAAGCCCACCCAGCATGGCCGCACAGAATCCTTTTAAACCAAGCAGGGTGCCCATATCATAGCTGGACATGGTGATCGGCGCGATAATCACTCCGGCGACCGCCCCCATGCCCGTGCTTAAGCCGAAAGCCAAAAGCGTCATGAATTTGGAGGGAATCCCCACCAGCCAGGCCGCTTTTTTGCTGATGGCACAGGCTTCCATGGCTTTTCCGGTCAAGGTTTTTTTATAAAACAGATGGAGCCCGGCGGCCATTAAGAGTACGATCAACACGATCCATATGCTCTGTGACAGCAGCTTGGCACCCGCGATATCAAGCGGCGGATGATCCGTAAACGGAGGGATCGTATGGGCATCCTTTCCCCAGATAAGCATGCCGACGCCCTTTAGAAATATGGACGCCCCCACCGTGATAATGATTAACACGATGGGGTTGGGCTGCCGCACCGTTCGAATGGCCAGCCGCTCAAAGAGCATGCCCAGACAGGCCACACCGATAACCGAAATCAGAAATGCCGGAATAAGCGGCACCTGCAGCGGCCCGCTTAGGGTGACCATGCTGAGCGCCCCCAGCATAACGAATTCGCCGTGGGCGAAATTGATCAGTTCCGTGGAATTGTAAAGCATGGAAAATCCCACGGCGATAACCGCATAGATGGCGCCGCTGGTAATGCCTGAAAATAGGTATTGGAGAATTTCCTGCATGGGCTATTTTATAAGTAACTTCAGATGGTTTTTGGGTTATTTCACCAGCTCCCAGGCGCCGTTCTGGATCCGGACCATGACAAAGGCATCCGGGGCCAGCCCGTTGTGATCGGATTGGCTGAAATTAAACACACCGCTTACGCCTACATGGTCCTTGATATTTTCCAGGTTCCGGCGGATCTGTTCCCGGTCCCCGTCCGAACCATCCAGTGCTTTGGCCAGAAGATGCACGGCATCATAGGCATAGCCGCCGAACCCGGAAACCGAGCCTTTGTATTGGCTTTCATAGGTATCAATATATTGCGTCAGGACATCCTTCTGTGGGTCACTGTCAGGCAGCAGGTCCGCCACCAGGATTTTGCCGGTGGGCAGCAGGATATCCTCTGCCGCACTGCCGGCCAGTTCGATAAATTTGGGTGAGGCCACGCCGTGGCTTTGATAAAGGGGAATATCAATGTCAAGCTGCTGAAAGTTTTTGGCCACCACGGCAGGGCCCGGGTTGGTACCCCAGCATACGATGGCCTCCGGTTTTTCCTTTCGGATTTTGGTCAGCTGGGAGGTCATGTCCGAATCCTTGCCGCCGAAGGTTTCGGATCGAACAATCTGGATGCCGTATTCCGAAGCCTTCTCAAGGAGCTGCTCTTTCCCGCTTTCGCCGAATGCATTTTCCACCGTAATGATTCCGATGGTTTTGTATCCCTGGGCTTTCATGTGCTGATAAATTGAGGCCACCGCCTGAATGTCGCTTTGGGCTGTTTTGAATACCCAGGGCTTGACCGGTTCCACAATTTTATTGCCCGCCGCACAGCTGATAAGCGGAAGCTTGGCCTTCTGGACCATCGGGAGGACGGCCAGGGTCGTCGGGGTCCGGCTGGGACCGATAATCGCAATGACCCCGTCCTTGTTGATCAGCTTGCTTACGCTCATGACCGTTTTTGAGGGGTCCCCCTCCGTGTCATAGATCACCGCCTCAAGCTTATGGCCGTTAATACCGCCGTTTTGGTTGATCTGTTCAACCGCCATTTCCATGGATTTTTTTTCCGGATCCCCCAAAAAAGAGGCCGGGCCGGTGACAGAGAAGATGCCGCCGATTTTGTAAACCTTTTCCGCAGCGGCATTAAATGCGGAGCCGGCCAGAATAAGACATATGACAGCAATTAAAGCCGGAATCCGGGATAGAATGCGGGGCTTGTTTGATAACATGACGGAACCTCCTTGTTTAGTTTGTTTAATTGACGGGTTGGAAGTATTCCCCCCGGGCCGTTTGCCCGGGACCGATTACAGGGTATAGAGTTTGCTGCCGCTGATGACGGTGACATTATTTTTTTCAAGCACGGAGATGGCCTCTTCCAGCTGGTCAAACCGGAAAACCATGATGGCCTTATCTCCGCTCTGGGCCACAAATGCATACATATATTCCACATTGACATTGGCCTCGGTCAGGACGTTGAGAATAAAATGGAGACCACCCGGCCGGTCATCAACTTCGACGGCCGCCACATGGGTGATACGCACCGTAAAACCGGCGGATTTTAGTGCCTCTTCCGCCTTTTGGTTGTCGTCCACAATCAGCCGCAAAACCCCGAAATCCGTGGTATCCGCCAGGGACAGGGCCCGGATGTTGACCCCGGCTTCAGCCAGTGTCTCCGTGACCTCGGACAGGCGGCCGGCCTTGTTTTCCAGAAAAATGGATATTTGTTCGGCTTTCATGGCTCCCTCCTTATTACGGACGTTTATGGTATGGTTATATTTTTCGGTTGTCGATGACGCGGGCGGCTTTGCCCTGGCTGCGCTCAATGGATTTGGGTTCTGCGAGCCGGATCTTGGCGGATATGCCCAAGTATTCCTTGATCTCTTTTTCAATGTTTTCGGCAAACTGCTGGAGGCCTTTCACCTCATCGGAAAACGCCTCTTTGCTGACTTCGACCCGAACCGTGAGAATGTCCAGATTGTCCTCCCGATCCACAATCAGCTGATAATGGGGCTCTACGCCTTCAATCTGCATGAGCACGCTTTCGATCTGGGACGGAAAAACGTTGACGCCCCGGATAATCAGCATATCATCGGTTCGGCCGGAAACTTTGTTCATGCGTATATGGGTGCGGCCGCAGATGCAGGGTTCCACATTAAGGGAGGTAATGTCCCGGGTGCGGTAGCGGATCACCGGAAATGCTTCTTTCGTAAGTGACGTGATGACCAGTTCACCGGTTTCCCCATAGGGCAGAACGTCGCCGGTTTGGGGGTCGATGATCTCCGGAATAAAATGGTCTTCAAAAATATGGAGGCCTTGTTGGGCTTCATGGCATTCAATGGAGACGCCCGGGCCGATGATTTCGCTTAAGCCGTATATGTCAATGGCGGTGAGCCCCAGTTTGCTCTCGATTTCATGGCGCATGTCCTCTGACCAAGGCTCGGCCCCGAATATTCCGCTTTTAAATTTCAGGTCCCGGAAGGATACGCCTTCATCTTCCGCGGCTTCAGCCAGGTGCAGTGCATAGGACGGGGTACAGGTCAGAATGGTGGGACCGAAATCCTTCATGATGATCACCTGACGTTTGGTGTTGCCGCCGGATACCGGTATCACGGAGGCCCCCAGTTTTTCCGCGCCGTAATGAACGCCCAGGCCGCCAGTGAAAAGGCCGTACCCGTATGCATTATGGATAATATCGCCCCGGGAGGCGCCGGCAGATGCCAGAGACCGGGCGATCAGTTCGGCCCAGGTGTCAATGTCACGGGCGGTATAACCAACTACCGTGGGCTTTCCGGTGGTGCCGGAGGAGGCATGGATTCGGACCACATTTTCCATGGGCACCGCAAACATGCCGAACGGGTAATTATCCCGCAAATCCTGCTTGACCGTAAACGGCAATCGTTTCAGGTCATCCAGAGATTTTACATCACCGGGCAGCATGCCGGCTTCGTCAAATTTTTTCCGATAAAACGGAACTGTGGCGTAAACCCGGGAGAGGGTGGTCTGGAGCCGTCTAAGCTGAATGGACTCAAGGGCCTCCCGGGGCATGGTTTCATATTCGATATTGAATATCATCCTGAACCCTCCTGTTTTATTACGGCGTTTACAAGTTGAGGAATGAGGCGAATGCCGTTTATTTCAATCCGCTGCTGCCGGTGGAATCGGATGAGGGCATTCGATTTACCGGCTTTAAAACAAAAAAGGCTGTGGAGCTTTTTACCCCCACAGCCTTAAAAATAAACCCAGGGGGATCCTTGCGGCGTCTCCCCATGGTCTTTATGCAAATCCGGTCTGCTTAATGGCTTGATTGCTGGTCCATGGGAAGACTAATGAAAAAAGAAATAGTTCCCAAACCCAGCAAACGATCTGCAATGTCGGCGCATTTTTCCGCTGTTTCCCTTTTGTGTTGGAAATTATTGAAAAAGTTTGTATTTTTTAGCCAATGCAAATACCGCTGTCAAGCAAAAAAATGCTTATCCCTTCAAATTTCCTTTAAAATCTGGTTTTCGCTTTTCAAGAAACGCGGTCGTTCCCTCCCGGGCGTCATCGCTGGCCATGCAGAGCCCGAACGCGTCGATTTCGATGCTGCAGCCGGTGACCAGATCCACTTCCACTCCCCGATTAACTGCTTCCTTGGCGGCATTGAGCGAGACTTTACCTTTGGCTGCAATGCTTTCCGCAGTTTTCCGGGTTTCCGCAAGCAGGTTATCAGGCGCGAGGATTTTGTTGACAATGCCCATTTCCCGGGCTTCCTCCGCGGAGATGGTTTTTCCGGTAAAGATCATTTCTTTGGCGATATTCTTGCCCACAATCCTGGCTAGTCGCTGGGTGCCGCCGAAGCCGGGAATAAGTCCCAGGGTGATTTCCGGAAGCCCGAATTTGGCATTCTCCGAGGCATAAATAAAATCGCAGGCAATCGCCAGTTCAAGCCCGCCGCCCAGTGCAAACCCGTTAACCGCTGCAATTACCGGGATTGGCAGGTCCTGCAGTTTGGCCATGCATTCATGGCCGGTTTTGACAAAGTATTTACCCTGCAGGGCATTTAATTCAGCCAGTTCTGAAATGTCGGCACCTGCCACAAATGCCTTCTCTCCGGCCCCGGTGATGATTAACACCCGGATTTGTTCCTTTTGGGCGATGCCTTCCAGCAAAGGCGTGAGCTCATGGAAAACTTCCGAGTTAAGGGCGTTTAGAGATTTCGGCCGGTTGATGGTAATGGTGGCGACACCGTTTTGTTCTTCAAAAATAATCGTGTTGTAGGACATGGGAGCCTCCCTGAAATGGTTGAAAATTATAATATCCGTTTGTCCGCCGGTTTCGGTGCCGGCGCCGCAAATGCGGGTTCAATCGGCAACAGACGGATTATGGCCAAACAGCGAATAAGACCAATGATGATAGAATTTTTAAGCCATTAAAACGGGGTTTGTCAATTCCCCACGGCTAATTTGTTCTAACCGCAAAATCCATACCCCCGGTGCTGTTAACGCTAAGGTTG
>JBKHAE010000048.1:0-25879 GCA_046543065.1 Desulfobacterales bacterium
AGGACTGGGCCAGGGCATCTGACTGGAAGTGGCAGGGAATTTCATTGGAGCCGGAGATGCTGCCGGAACTTACCCGAGCCGGGGAGGTTCTCGGCCATATTACTGCCAAGGCCGCCGAACAAACAGGGCTCCCCAAGGATCTGCCGGTGGTCGCCGCGGCAGCGGACAAAGCCTGCGAAATCATCGGCTCCGGCACCCTGGAGCCGTCCACCGGATGCATCAGCTACGGAACCACCGCCACCATCAATGTCACCCACTCCAAATACGTGGAGCCGATTCCCCTGATCCCGCCCTACCCGTCCGCGGTGCCCGGCCGGTTCTCCCTGGAAATCCAGATATTCCGCGGGTACTGGATGGTGAGCTGGTTTAAGAACGAATTCGGCCATGAAGAAAAGGAACAGGCCGAAAACCTGGGCGTTGATGCGGAAGCCCTGTTTGACCGGCTAATCGATGACACCCGGCCGGGCTCAATGGGCTTGATGCTCCAGCCCTACTGGAGCCCGGGGGTTATCCAGCCCGGCCCGGAGGCCAAGGGCGCCATTATCGGATTCGGGGATATCCATACCCGTGCCTATGTGTACCGTTCGATCCTTGAAGGCCTGGCCTACGCCCTTCGGGAAGGAAAAGAAAAAATTGAAAAGCGGACCAAAATTCCCATCAAGGCATTGCGGGTATCCGGGGGCGGCTCACAGAGCCGGCACGCCATGCAGGTGACTGCGGATATTTTCAACCTCCCCACC
Organism: Desulfobacterales bacterium; assembly: GCA_046543065.1. Classification (GTDB taxonomy): domain Bacteria; phylum Desulfobacterota; class Desulfobacteria; order Desulfobacterales; family Desulfosalsimonadaceae; genus M55B175. The sequence continues at coordinate 741 of JBKHAE010000048.1, forward strand.
GCCCGGCCGCATCTATATGAGACCTCAGGCCTTGGCGCGGCCATTAACGCGGCGGTAGGCTTAAACCTGATGCCGGATTTTCAATCCGCCGTAAATGCCATGACCCATAGGGGCGATGTGTTCGAGCCGAATCCGCAGACGCACAAACTGTATGATCAGTTATACCGCCGGGTTTACAAGAAAATGTATAAACGCCTGAAGCCCTTGTACAAAGACATAAAAGAGATCACAGGTTATCCTGCGTAAACCGGAGGAAGCTATGCATCCCGTCATTTTTTCCGATACCACCCATGGCATTGAAAAAGCGGTGGCTGAAATTTTCGGCCATGCGGGCGGGGCTGGCGCGCTGTTAAAATCAAGCCGCGATGTTTATCTAAAACCCAATGCCGTGGACCTTAAAAAACATACCTTCACCTGCCCGGAAGTCCTTTTGGCCGTGATCCGCCATTTTCAGCAGGCCGGCGCCAACAATATTTACGTGATCGAAAACTGCACCCAGGGAAATATTACCCGGCTGGTATTCGAGGCCACGGGCATGGCCCGGGTCTGCAGGGATACGGGCGCTAAGCCGGTCTATCTGGATGAAACAGGCGGCGTTCCGGTCTATCTCGAAGGTCTGCAATCCTTTATCGACATCTCGGATTTTGTCCAGGAGCGGCTGATCGACCAAAAAGACGCCAATCTCTATGTATCGCTGCCTAAACTAAAGACCCACTCCATGTCCCAGGTCACCCTGTCCATCAAAAATCAGTTCGGCCTGGTCCATCACCACAGCCGGGTGGCCGACCACAATTTTCGGCTGCATCAGAAATTTGCGGATATCTATCGGCTGCTGCGGCCCGATTTTGTGGTTGTGGACGGCGTGATCGCCACCAATCACGGCCATTATACGGCTGAGAAATTTGAAGACCAATGCATCATCCCCATGAACTGCCTTATCGGCGGAAGCGACCCGCTGACGGTGGACATTGCAGCCGCCGCATTTCTGGGATATCAGACAAGCGAGGTGCCCCATCTCGCGCTTTCAGTGGAAACCGGCATCAGCCGGGCAGTAAACTTTGATTCGATTGAAATCATCAATCGGGATCTTTTTGAAGCCCGTAAAAAGGAGCTCACCCACAATCTTTTGGAAAAGTTCCCGGCCAATCTAAAAATTTTAAGGGGAAAAGAGCGCTGCTGCATGGAAGGATGCCGGCGCAACACGGAATCTGTGGTTGAAATTTTTTATAATGATCACAACGGGCGCGGGGATTTCGCAATTCTTATGGGAAAAGGCATTGATCCTTCCGAGGTGGACCGGATTGAAAAACCGCCGGTCCACCTTGCAGGGAGCTGCGCCATCCAGGACTATGGCCGTGAAATAATCCGCCGGTTCGGCAAAAAACAGGTGACCTTCAGCCAGGGCTGCAACAACCTGCCGGATACGATCTACGCCCTCTGCCGGCACATGAAGGTGAATCCCATATCACTGGCAGCCATGAACCCGGTAAAATCCCTTGCCCTGCTGGCCAGGGCCCGGCTCAACCATTCCAGGGCCATGATTCCGCCGTTGTTTTAGGTTATAAAATCCCCCTAAATCCCCCTTTAAAAATGAGGAGTTAAAGGAGTTTCTCCCGCTTAAAACAAAATTCCCGCTGCGCAAAAAATAATCATGGCCTCATCAAAACCATTTTTGATGGAATTTTATTGCAGATTTTACAAGCAGTTTGATACAAATTAAATAAAAATCATAAGAATTGAAGAAGGATGATATGCCAAACTTAGAAAAAATCGAAAAAGCTATAAAAGAATTGACGCGAGAGGAATTTGCTCAATTTCGAGAGTGGTTCGAGAAGCTCGATGCATCCCTGTGGGATGAACAGTTCGAAAATGATGTAAAAAAAGGGAAGCTGGATAAAATTGCAGAGGAATCTCTGAAAGATTATCGAGAAGGAAATTATTATAAACTATGAACCATTTTACTTCTCCTTCCTTCTGGCGACGCTATAAGAACCTTCCCAACCATATAAAAGAAATAGCTGATAAGAATTTTGAACTGCTTAAAGAAAATCCGAGCCATCCCTCCCTTCATGCCAAAAAAGTAGAAAAATACTGGTCAGTCCGAATTGGAAAAAACTACAGGGCCCTTGCCATGGAAATAGAAGAAGGATTGCTCTGGTTTTGGGTTGGGACGCATTCAGAGTATGACAATCTTTTGAAATAAAGCTTAAACCAAGCCTCCCTTGGGGCTCTTTGCGTCTTTGCGCGAGGCTTAATTCACCCGGGCAATAGCCTCAATCCTATCCAGAATCGGCGGGTGGGAATAGTTTAAAAACACATACAGGGGATGCGGTCTCAGATTGGAAAGGTTGTGCACAGCCAGCTTTTTCAGGGCCCGGATAAAGGCATTCGGCCTGCCTGTGGTCTCCACGGCGAACCGATCCGCCGCAAACTCGTTTTTCCGGGATAAGATCTGCATAAAAATACCGATAAAAAAATCAATCGGACTGTATAAAATCCCGAAAAACACAAGCCCTGCGTAAACAGAGACCTGATCCATATAAAACGCCTCAAAAAGCGGCCGGGCAGAAATAAAAAGGGAGAACAGGTAGAGGATAATCCCGCTCTGGATGATTGCCGCAAGCATCATCCAGTAAATGTGCTTTTTTTTGTAATGCCCCATCTCGTGGGCCAGAATACCGACCAGTTCTGATACGCTGTGGTTTTCAATCAGGGTGTCGAACAGAACGATCCGCTTATGCCGGCCGAACCCGGCAAAAAACGCATTCGCCTTGCTTGAGCGCTTGGAGCCGTCCATTACAAAGACATTCTTTAAGGGGAACCCGATGGATTGCGCATAGTTCATAATCGCAGTTTTAAGCTCACCCGGTTCAAGCGGGGTAAACTTGTTAAAAAGCGGCATAATCCAGGTGGGCACCACCACCTGCATGATGATCATGAACCCAACCACGGCAATCCAGCAATACCACCAGGCGTTGGCGCCCGCATATTCGAAAAACGACAAAATACCGGCAAGCAGCATCCCGCCGATCAAAACCCCCAGCAAGGTTCGCTTGATCAAATCGAAAATAAAGGTTTTGGGATCCGTCCGGTTGAACCCGAACCGCTCCTCGATGACAAAAGTCGAATAAACGGAAAACGGCAGGCTGATCAGCGCTTTTATTCCCACCAGTCCCCCGATATAAATAAGTCCGCGGATAATCGGAGAATCTGCAACGGACCGCACCCATTGATCCAGCACAGGGAAGCCGTGCCCAAACCAGATGCCCAGAAACAAAATCAGTGAGACAATTGAAGCGATCCATTCAAACCGGGTGTTAACCCGCAGATATTCCTGGGAATCCCGGTAGCGCTGCGGGTCATACCAGCCCTTGAATGCATCCGGCAATTCCGTGTTCAGGTTTCTTAAATTGCAGACATCCGCTATGATATTTAGCAGAAGGTTCGCCCCGAGGGCGATGAGAATAATCCCGGCGATAAAATTCATGAGGCCCTCTATATCCCCAAATCCTGCAAAAATCAACCATTCAAACTTTCTGGAACAAATGAAAACCTTGACAAATAAAACCCCGATTGGCTATTAAAAGGATATAGTGGACATTGCGGCCGCCCCTTTCCGGGGCCGCCCGACCTATTTTTAACCTGCGGAACAAAAGGGGCACCCTATGTTCGGGAGAATCAAGGGCATTGGCTGGCTGATGGGATCGGTCCTCCTTCTGACAATTCTGGCGGCACCGGCAATGGCAGAGATTGAGGATCACATCACAAAGACCGAAACCGGTTTCTATTACACCGTTCAAAAAGGAGATACCCTTTGGGATCTCTCCCAAAAGTTTGCCGATTCCCCTTGGGAATGGCCTGAACTCTGGCACTACAATCCAGATATTAAAAACCCCCACTGGATCTATCCGGGGCAGAAAATCCTGGTTTACAAAAAAGAATGGGCGGGCAAAAAAGAAGCGCCCCAGCCTGAGGCAGAACCTGCTGAAGAAGCCCCGAAATCAATATTCCACTACGAAATGATCAATTCCGTGGGGTTTGTCCGGGAGACGGCGGTTGCCCCCAGCGGCACCATCTTCAATGCAACAGATGACAAAACCCTGGTTTCCGAAGGTGATACCGTGTATCTTCGGCCGGGCGAGGGCCCGCCGCTCGCAGCCGGCGGACTATACACCATATATCGAACATTTGAAATCAATACCGGTCTATTGGATGACGCCTCCCCGGGTATCCAGCATTATCTCACCGGCGTGGTTGAGATCACGGATATTGAATCCGAATACGCCATCGCCAAAGTGGTTAAATCTTTCCGCGACATTCATTATGAGGACATGGTGATGCCGCTTGAAACACGCTCTCCGGAAATTGAAAAAAAAGAAGCGGATAACGGCCTCACCGGCCGGATCATCCGATCAGAAGAAAGAAGCGCCCTAATCGGCCAAGACAAACTGGTATTTATTGATAAAGGCGAAAATGACGGGGTTGAAGTCGGACAATCCTACAATATCCTTCATCAGCCGGTGGCTGCGCCGGAGCCCGGAACGCCGAAAATCGGTTTAAAGCCCGTCAATGTGGGAGAAATCCTGGTGCTGCATACGGAAGATACCACCGCCACCGGCTTGATCACCGCTTCAACCAAACCCATCAAGCCCGACGACAAGGTGCGAAGCCCGAAGTAGGTGTGAAGAGTTATTCCTGCTCCCAGGTCACCCGCATCACCTCCTGATACGTGGTGATGCCGGCCATTAATTTCTTGACCGCGTTTTCCCTGAGGGTAAGCATTCCCTCTTTCAGCGCCTGCTCGCGTATATCCCCAAGATCCGCAGACGCCGTGGTTTTCTGGCGCAATGTTTTGGTATAGGGCATGACCTCAAAAACCGAGGTCCGGCCGTAATAGCCTGTATGCCGGCAGTGAATACATCCCCTGCCCCGGTAAAGCGTGACATGGCCGTTACTGCCTAAATCCAGGCCCATTTGGCGGAGTTGCTCGCTCTCCATTTCAAAAGACTCAATGCATTTGGGGCATATCTTTCTGACCAGGCGCTGGGATAGCACCCCAGTCAATGTCGCCTGAATCAGAAAATACGGCAGGCCGATATCTAACAGCCGGATAATGGCGGAGGGCGCATCGTTGGTATGAAGCGTGGACAATACCAGATGCCCGGTCAAGGCGGTCTGGATGGCGTTCTGGACAGTCTCCGGGTCGCGCAGCTCGCCCACCATGACCACATCCGGGTCCTGGCGCAGAATATTTCTGAGGATGGTGGCAAATGTCACATTCACCGCCGGCTGAACCGCGATCTGGTTGAACTCCTCGTGGATCATTTCAATGGGGTCTTCCACCGTGGTAATATTGATATCCGGCGTGGAAATCCGCCGCAGCGTGGAATACAGGGTGGTTGATTTACCGCTGCCGGTCGGGCCGCACACCAGAATCAGCCCATAGGGCATGGAAAACATCTGCTGGTATCTCGAAAAATCATCCGCCGTAAAGCCCAGATTCTCCACTTCCTGAAACAGGATATCCGGGTCCATAATCCGCATGACAACTTTTTCGCCAAACGCCACCGGTACGCTGGAGATCCGGATCTCTACCTCCACATCGCCCTTATCCGTCTTTATCCGGCCGTCCTGGGGGCGCCGCTTTTCCGCGATATCAAGGCGGGAGAGGCTTTTAATCCGGCTGACAATGGCGGAATGAACCTTCTTGGGGAGCTGATAGACCGTATGCAGGACCCCGTCAATCCGCATGCGGACTAATAGGGCTTCGCGCTTGGGTTCTATATGGATATCGCTCGCCCGCTGATCAAATGCATAGCTGAACAGATGATTAACGGCATTGACGATATGCTGGTCATTGGCCGGCAGCTCGTCAGGCGATTTCAAGCGCACATACTGCTCCAGATTGCCCAGATCAATGGATGGGCCGCCGAATTGGACTTCCGCGGCGGCAATGGAGCGCTTGAACCCGAAAAATTCGTTGATCAGCCGGATTACATCGGACTTGGCCGTGACCACCATTTTTATCGGCATCTGGCTGACCCGGCCCAGGTCTTCAACCACCTCGGGATTAAACGGGTTGGCCGTGGCCACAATCAGCCGGCCGCTCTCCACCCCGATCGGCAGGACCAGATTTTTCATGGCAAAATTTCTGGGGATGGTGGTGGTGACCAGGTTCAGATCCAGCTTTACCGGATCGATCTTTTTATAGGGATAGCCCCACTCCTCGGCCAGGGCATGAAAAATCGCATCCTCGTCCAGCTCCTGCGCCGGCTTATCCGCCCGATTGAATTTAAAGGAGACAATCACATCGACAATGGTGACCGGATCATTGACATTGCTGCTTCCAGACTGGGCACCCCGTTGATCAGCCCGCGTCTTCTCCAGATTGGTCCGGATGCGCAATTTTTTTTCGAATATTTCCCGGGCCTGCTCCTTGGTCAGCAGTCCCTGTTTAACCAGAATGGTGCAAACGGATTTGTCGGAAAAAGGGTGTGCTTTTTCAGTTGGCATTAGCTGATTTTACCTGAACGCAAGTATAAATTAAAAAAACAGTTCAGCGCCTATAATCAAAAATTATTAATAGCAATTTCAAACAGGCGTATACCAGTGATCATGGAAGTTTTCTGTTTAAATTCACCACGGTTTGATCGCTCTTTGAACCGCCCCCAGTCCGGATGATTCGTGGTATGATTGAACGCTTCCGGATGGGGCATCAGGCCGAAAATCCGGCCGGTGGGGTCGCATATGCCGGCGATATCATGCATGGAGCCGTTGGGGTTGTGCGGAAACTGGCCATCTGCCGGGGCGCCGTCCGGTGCTGCGTAGCGGCAGACGACCTGGTTTTCGTTGATCAGGCGATTCATAGCCGCCCCATCCGCTACAAATTTCCCCTCCCCGTGGCGGATGGGGAGTTCGATATGGGATAAGCCTTTTGTGAAAACACAAGGAGCGTTCTCATTTATATTCAGGTGCACCCAGTCATCCCGGAAGTTTCCGCAGTCGTTAAATGTCAGGGCCACGGAGCGGTCCTGGTAATTGCCGTCAAATCCGGGCAAAAGCCCAAGGTTCACGATAGTTTGAAACCCGTTGCAGATGCCCATCACCAAATTGCCGGCATCCACGAATTTCAGTATCTTCTCACCCGCGTTTTTCTTCATGCGCACCGCCTGGATAACCCCGGCGCCGTGGTCATCACCCCAGGAAAATCCGCCCACGAAAACCATGAGCTGAAATTCCGAGAGATCCACTGAGCCGTCGATCACCGAATTGATGTGCACCCGCTTTGCATGGGCGCCCGCCAGCTCAAGGGCATGGGCGGTTTCAATGTCGCAGTTCAAGCCGTAACCGCAGAGGACGAGGGCGTTTATTCGACTGCTCATATTAACCCGCCAAACGGCCTTTTCCAGGCAGATTTCAAATCAGACACTGAAACCGAAATAAGCGAGCGCTTGCCCTCAAAAACATCCAAAACAGGTTTATCCGTGACTTCCCCGAGACAGGCGAATTGGCCGGGTTCGAACAAGGCTTCAAACGCCGGGGCATTGTCGGGCGCAAGTGAGATAATAAACCGGCCCGGGGTTTCCGAGAACAGGAGATGATCTGCAGGCAGGGATTGAGCCCCCGGCGCTTTGCTGAGATCCGCATTCAGGCCGAGGTTTCCGCCCATGGCGGTCATGGCCAGATGAACCCCTAAGCCGCCCCTATAGATGCCGTGGGCTGAGGCGACCAATCCTTTGTTAATGGCCTGATATAGCACCCGATAGATTATCATGAATGAATCATGGTGCACGCAGGGCACGTTTCTGCCGGTATATCCGAAGGCCGCATAATATTCGGAAGCCCCGAGTTCATCCCTGGTTTCGCCCAGCACATAGACAAGATCCCCCGCCCTTTTCACATCCATGGTCACGGTCCGCTCAATGTCTGCAATCACGCCGATGGTAGAAAACTGGAGGGATTCCAGGGCGGAGAGTTTGTGGGTTTCTCCGTATCTGCCCGGCAGATGGCCGTCCACGTACATGGAGTCCTTTCCGGACAAAAGCGGGATTTCATAGGCCATGCAGGTATCTGAAAGTGCCCGGCAGGACCGGACCAGTTGAGCCGATTTGAACCTGCCGTCCGGATTTTTTTCCGGATCATACTGGATGCTCGGCCAGCAGAAGTTGTCCACCCCGCCGATATGATCCGGGTCCGCCCCCACGGCGATCATCCGCCGGACGGCCTCGTCAATGGTACATGTGGTCATGTGATAGGCGTCAATGGCAGAGTACATGGGCAGCATCGCCTGGGCAAACACCAGGCCCCGGCTGGATGAGAGCACCGGCCGCAGCACCACGGCATCGCTGTTTACATCCCGCTCCGCCCCAACAAGCGGCTTGATGACACTGCCGCCCTGGACCTCATGGTCGTACTGGCGGGTGATCCATTCCCTGGATGCGATATTGGGCCGGGCCAAAAGATCGCTTAGCAGGCGGTTGTAATCCGCGGGCGGCCCGAGCACCGGCTCATAAAGCTCGCGATATTCCGGGGAACGCCACTCTGCATCAAACTCCCACTGCGGAAACCCGGACTGCAGCAGATCCATGTTGACATACGCGCAGGTTTGGCGATCATATTTGAGATGAAGTTTTCCGGAATCGGTATATTTGCCGATCACCGTACTCTCCACCGCGTGTTTTTCGGATAAGGCCATAAACCGGTCCACATCCTCAGGTCTCACCGCCACGGTCATCCGCTCCTGGGATTCGGACACCCAGATCTCCCATTGATCCAGGCCGCTGTATTTAAGCGGCACCTGATCGAGCCAGACCTCACAGCCGTCTGAAAACCGGGCGGATTCGCCCACGGACGAAGAAAGCCCGCCGCCGCCGTTGTCCGTGACAAACTGGATAAGCCCCTGATCCCTGGCTTCCAGCAGAAAATCATGCATTTTTTTCTGGGTATAGGGGTCCCCGATCTGTACGTGGCCGGCCGGGGTATGCTCGGAGAAGGTTTCCGAAGACGCGGTAACCCCGTGGATGCCGTCTTTTCCCACCCGGCCGCCGCACATGATGATACGATCCTCAGGGCTTGTGGTTTTTTGCTCAGCCGGTTTGCCGGCCACCTCTGAGGGCATGATCCCCACAGCCGTCACATATACCAGGCATTTGCCCATGTAGCCGGGATCAAAGATTACCTGGCCGAAGGTGGTCGGTATGCCGCTTTTATTGCCGCCGTCCCGCACCCCTTCGATAACCCCGTCCAGAAGGCGCCTGGGATGTAAGCGTGGTCTAAAATCCCCGTCATAATCGCGCGGGCCAACGCAGAACCCGTAGCTTCCCATGACCAGACGCGAGCCAAGGCCCGTACCCAGCGGATCGCGGTATACGCCCACAATCCCCGTGATAGCCCCGCCGTAGGCCTCCATATTGGAAGGGGAGTTGTGGGTTTCCCCGGTGATCACGTAATAATGATCCGCATCAAACCGGCCCACGCCCGCATTATCCCAGAGGACGGATATCACCCAGTTTTTTTTATCCGCCAACTCCAGTGTAGGCTTTTTGATAAAGGTTTTAAACAGATCATCCACCACCTCGGTTTGCCCGGTATCGAGATCGGTATAGCGAAACAGCCCCTGGAAGGTATTGTGATTGCAGTGGTCGCTTCTGGCCTGGGAGATGTATTCAAGCTCCACATCCGTGGGGTCTGACAGGCCCATCTGTTTTCTGTCCGCCTGCACTGCAGGTTCCGTGAAATAGCTCCGGATGACCGGAATGTCGTTAAAGTTCAACGCCAGGTTGCGCTCATCGCTTATCCGTTTCAGAGTCTCGTCGGAATCAATGGGAATGGTGGTGAGCGTAGGGGTATGGTCCAGATAGACCTTCGGAATGATCAGGCCGATACCGGTCTCCGGATCCCATTCAGATTTAGCAAATACCCGGGTCTGCTGGATAATATCGTTTGACAGAAGCTCGCGGGCGATCAGTTCCGCATCCGTTCGGGTAAGTTCCGGGCCGGTGATGCAGTATCGGCGGGATGTGTATACATCCGCACCCTCCGGAAACTGCATTTCCAGCACATCCTGAATCGCCTCCACCGCTGTGCTGGCCGGGTTATCCCGCACACCCGGTCGATAGCCCACCCACACGCACCAGTCAAAATCAAGGGGCAGTGGATCATAGGAAGACGTCTGAATCACCGGGTTGGTAAATATCTCCGTCCGGATAATCTCCAGCTGCTCAGGCGAGAGTTCTGCATCAATGGTCAAAACCTGGATGGTTCGCACGCTTTGCACCGGCATGCGGAAATAGTCGGCCGCCTTTTTGCGGATGCCCTCGCCTTCGGCATCAAAGAGCTCAGGTTTTAAGGTGATTTCCAGCCTATGGGCCATAAATGATAATACGATATCTGATGTTTAATAAATAAAATATTACTTACTTTCTCCCGCAGAGGCGCAGAGACGCGGAGAGGGTTATTCATCGAGGCCATTGACGCAGCGCGTGATACCTGCCTTCATCAACGCCTCTCCGAAATTTAACAGGTATCCAAGCTTGCACCCGGTCAGCCTCAGGTACGTCTGCACTTGTTTCTTGTGCGCAGCTGTCACCCGCTCAACCGACTTCAACTCCAGGATGACCTTTCGGGCAACGATGATGTCAGCTCGGAAGCCCTCATCGAAACGCACACTTTTGTACTCGATCGCCACTGGGACCTGACGCTCGACCCTCAGCCCTCGGTCCTGCAGTTCTCGCGCGAGGATGACTTCGTACACCGTTTCCAGCAGTCCCGGACCCAGCTCTCAATGGATTGCAATGGCGCAATCAACCACAATCGTGCCGATCTCGTTCTCTGTCATCCTCTGCGCCTCTGCGTCTCTGCGCGAGTCATCTTTCTTTACGGTCCCAATATTATAGATTTTATCGCAAAGCCGCAGAAATCGCAAAGGAAAGGTACCTTCAAAATTTCTTTGCGGGCTTGGCGGCTTGGCGAGAGGTTGAATCAAGCGATTCAAATTCCGGCTCACCCCGACACAATCCGCATGATATCATTATAAAAGACAAACACCATAAGCATCATCAAAAGCAGAATCCCCACCTGCTGGGCGACCTCGCGGGCCTTTAGGCTGACGGGCCGGCCGATGGCCGCCTCGATGGAGAAAAACATGAGATGCCCGCCGTCCAGCACAGGGATGGGCAGAAGATTTAAAATCCCCAGGTTGATACTCACCAGGGCGATAAAAAACAAAAGGTTTACCGCGCCCTGCTCTGCCTGCTCCCCCGCCATCTGGGCGATCATGATGGGGCCGCCCAGGGTTTCAACGGAAATCGCCCCCTGAATGAGCTTTACCACGCTCACAATGGTCAACTTGGTAATCATGTAAGTGCGGACAAGGCTCTCCTTGAAGGCATCGATCAGACCCATCCGTTTGGTCGAGGTCTCCCCGGCGGCCGTGATCCCGACCACATACCGGCTCTGCTTTTCGCCGAAAATATTTTCAACGCTTTGTTTTTCCGGGGCGATTCGCATCTCGATCGTTTGCCCGCCCCGCTCCACCAGAATTTCAAGCGGCCGGTCGGCGCTTTGGGTGATTATTCCGGCCATTTCCGACCAGTTCTCAATCGGCTGATCATTGATGCGCACAATGCGGTCGCCGGGCTTAAGCCCTGCGGATTTGGCCGGGGACTCGTCTTTTACTTCGCCGATCACGGGCTGGAGCACCATGAGCCCGGACACCCCGAATACGAAAAAGAAAATCAAAATCGCCAGAAAAAAATTGAACAACGGCCCGGCCGCCACAATGAGCATGCGCTTGCCCACCGGCTTTTGGGTAAAGGATACGGCCTCATCCGCCGGATCAATTTCCTCATCCGGCTGCTCGCCCACCATTTTGACGAATCCGCCCAGGGGAATGGCGGAGAGGCAGTATTCCGTGCGGCCGACTTTTTTGCTGGCAATTTTCGGCCCAAAACCCAGGGAAAATTTTTCCACGCCCACGCCAAAGGCCTTGGCACAGAGGAAATGGCCCAGTTCATGGAAAAAGATCAGAACCCCTAAAACGATGACAATGCCGATGATCATACTCATGAAACAAGCCCTCCGCCATTCTCCGCCACCCACTGAAGCGCCTTCTCCCGGGCCCATCGATCCGCATACAGGATCTCCTCGATAACCGGCGATAAGACCGTTTCATGCGCTGCCATGGCCGCGGCAATCACCCGGGGAATCTGGAGAAATCCGATCTGCTCCTTTAAAAATGCCGCCACCGCCACTTCATTGGCGCTGTTTAAAACCGCCGGCATGGTGCCGCCGGCTTCACAGGCTTTATAAGCCAGATCCAGACAGGGAAAGCTTTCCATGTCCGGTGCTTCAAAGGTCAACTCCCCCAGACTGGTAAAATCCGGCGGGGGAATCTGCATTTGCAGCCGTTCCGGGCAGGAAAGGGCGTAGGCGATCGCACCTTTCATATCCGGCAGCCCCATCTGAGCGATAACGGATCCGTCGCAGTAGGAAACCATCGAATGGACAATGCTTTGCGGATGAATCACCACTTCGATTAAGTGATGGGACACATCAAAAAGATGGGCGGCTTCGATGACTTCAAGCCCCTTGTTCATCAACGTGGCGGAATCAATACTGATTTTGGCGCCCATCTCCCAGGTGGGATGGGCCAGGGCATCTTTCGGGGTGATCAGGGGGAACCGTTCTCTGGGCAGGTTCCGAAACGGGCCGCCGGATGCGGTCAACAGCACCTTTCTTAAATCTTCCCGCCGGTTGCCGCATAAGGATTGAAAAATAGCGCTGTGCTCGCTGTCCACCGGCCGGATCGCCACACCGGTCCGGGCCGCCTCCCGGGTGACGAGGCCGCCGGCCATCACCAGGGTCTCTTTGTTGGCCAGGGCGATATCTTTTCCGGCCCGGATGGCGGCCAGTGTAGGAAGGAGCCCGGCACCGCCCACCATGGCGGATACCACCACATCCACACCCGCCAATGCGGCGGCCGCTTCATAGCCTTTGTCACCGACCACAACTTCGGTTCGGGCCCCGGCGGGCATGAGCTCCTTTAATTTCCGGACGCCGGAGGCATCATAGACCGCGGCCAGTTCGGGCTGAAAATGAGCGATCTGGTCTGCCAGGAGTTCAATGTTGTTCTTGGCCGTCAGGGCCTTAACCGCAAAGCGGTCCGGAAACATGGCGGCAACCGCCAGGGTGTTCCGGCCGATGGAGCCGGTGGCGCCCAGTATGGAGATGTTTTTCATATATAAAACCCGCAATTAGGTTTTTAGGTATTATTTATTAAAAAAACGGCAAAATATACGTTTTAAACAAATATGCGGTCGGCGCGGCAAAAAGCAAGGCATCAATGCGATCCAAAAGTCCCCCGTGGCCCGGCAGAATTGTTCCGGAGTCCTTGACCCCTTTGACCCGCTTGAATTCAGACTCAAACAGATCCCCGGCCTGACCGGCTATCCCTACTATGATGAAAAAAAAGAAACACCCGGCAATGGACAGATGCGGCAGAAAAAGGAGCATAAAGCCGTAGCCGACCCCGATGTTTGCCAAAATCCCCCCAACCGCGCCTTCAACGGTTTTGCCCGGGCTGATGGCCGGACTTAACTTATGACGGCCGAAAAACCGGCCCGCGTAAAAGGCCCCCACATCACCGGCAAACACCACAAACAGGAGAAAAAAAATCCATTGCACCCCTTCCATCTCAAGCCTTAGCAGAACCAGCGTGGCCAGGGCAAGCGGGATATAAACAAGCCCTTGAATCTCTTTGGCCACCACATCCACGACATCCGTGTGGGCCTTAAACCGGAAAAGGGAAAACAGGGCCGCGCCCAGTGTGTTAACAATAATCAATTCAGGGAGTATATGCCAGGCTTTGGCATAGGCGGCAAAAAGCAACCCCAGTCCGATAAGCCCGCCCCATAGGGGGATAATAACCCCCGCGGCCGGCTCCAGGTTTCTGAATACAATCCGGTAATACTCCCTCAGGGCGATGCCGGCAAGCAGCCCGATAAACAGAGTAAACAGGCCGGGCGGGGCATAATAAAGAAATGCGGCCAGAATGGGAATAGCGACAATGCTGGTGAGCCATCGTTTTAAATGCATGTGGATGTTAATCCGGAGATAGATTTTCCTTCAGTTCAATACGGTCGGCACGGTGGCCGACCCTACGCCGTTTCCCATCCGGCAAATTTTCCTGTAGGGCAGGCCACCGTGCCTGCCTGAAAATAGTCAGGCGGCCCTTCGTGCCAGCCCGAAATCCGGAACCTGATTACCCGCTCACGCGCCCGAACCGCCGTTCCCGCTGCTGGTAATCCTTTAATATCTGGACCAGCTCATCCCGCGTCAAATCCGGCCACAGGGTCTGGGTGACATGAATTTCCGTATAGGCAATCTGCCAGAGAAGAAAGTTGCTGATGCGGAATTCGCCGCTGGTGCGGATCAGAAGCTCAGGGTCCGGCATGTCCGCGGTATACAGATGCTGACTGATAAGCTCGGGACTTATGGAGGCGGCATTAATTTCTCCGTTTGCCACCTGAACGGCAATTTTTTGGACGGCGGCAACGATTTCAGCCCGGCTGCCATAACTCAATGCCAGATTCAGCCACATCCCGTCATTGGCCGCGGTTGCCGACTTAGCTTCATTCAAAGCGTCCTGCACATTCGCAGGCAGCCGATCGGTCTGGCCGATGCTGGTCAGCCGGATATTGTTTTCCAAAAGCTCCTGCTTTTCATCGTTCAAAAACTTTTTCAGCAGGGTCATCAGGGCGGTGATTTCGGTTTTGGGCCGCTCCCAGTTCTCCGTTGAAAAGGCATACAGGGTAAGAAAGCGGATGCCGATCTCCCGGCAGGTGCGCACAACCATCCGAACCGTTTCCGCGCCTTTTTCATGGCCCTTGACACGGTTTAACAGCCGTTTCTGGGCCCATCTGCCGTTGCCATCCATAATCACGGCGATATGGGCCGGCAGTTTTGCCGGGTTCAGTCCGGCTTGCGCCAGATTAAAGCTCAAGGATTTCTTTCTCTTTTTCCTTGTAGATATCGTCCACCTGATTTATATGCTCATCCGTCAATTTCTGGACATCCTCCTGGGCCTTGAACACATCGTCCTCCGAGGCATCGCCGTCTTTTTTGAGCTGTTTTAACATGTCATTGGCGTCCCGGCGGATATTGCGGATGGCCACACGGTAGTCTTCGCACATTTTATTGACTTGTTTGACGATATCCTTGCGACGCTCCTCGGTAAGCGGCGGAATGTTGATCCGGATGATTTTGCCGTCATTGGAGGGGGTCAGGCCGAGGTTGGATTTTAAAATCGCCTTTTCAATGCTGTTGACCGAAGACACATCCCATGGCTGAATGGTAATCAGGCGGCTCTCGGGCACGGACAGTGTGGCCAGCTGGTTTAGGGGGGTCATGGTGCCGTAATACTCCACCCTGATATCATCAAGCAGACTAAGCGATGCCCGGCCGGTGCGGATCTTTTTCAATTCACTTTTCAGCGAATTGATCGACTTGCCCATTTTCTCCTTGGCTTCTTCCTTGACTTCGTCAATCATAGCGTTATCACCCCGTCTTTCTTTTGTTAGACCGGATCCGGCTCATAGATTTTGGTGCCGATTTTTTCGCCGGTGAGCACCCGCATAATATTGCCTTTTATTTTTAAATTAAACACAATCAAAAGCAGCTGGTTGTTCATGGCCAGCGAAATCGCTGTGGTGTCCATCACCTTGAGGCGGCGGTTTAGAACATCCATGTAATTGATTTCCTCTATAAACACGGCCGACTTGTTCCCCACCGGATCTGAATCATAGACCCCGTCCACCTTGGTGGCCTTCAGCAAAACATCCGCATGGATTTCCTCGGCTCTTAATACCGATGCCGTATCCGTGGTAAAATAGGGATTGCCGGTGCCGGCTGCAAAAATCACCACCCGGCCTTTTTCCAGATGCCGGATGGCCCGCCGCCGGATATAGGGCTCCGCCATCTGATGCATGGATATGGCCGACTGGACCCGCGTGGGGATGCCCGTCCGCTCCAGGGCATCCTGGAGCGCCAGACTGTTCATCACGGTGGCCAGCATCCCGAGATAATCCCCGGAGGCCCGGTCCATCCCCTGGGAAGCCGCCGCCATTCCCCGGAATATGTTGCCGCCGCCCACCACAATCGCGATCTGCGTGCCGGTATCATGGGCGTCCTTTACCTCATCAGCCATATACTGAAGCGTCTCCGGGCTGATGCCGTAGGTAAGGTCGCCCATAAGGGCTTCGCCGCTTAACTTGAGTATAACCCGTTTATAAAGGGATCTGGCCACGTCTTCTTACCCGCCTATCTGAAATCGGGCAAACCGGTTAATGGTAATCTTCTCCCCGGTCCTGGCAATCATCTCGTTTAGATAATCGGATACCGTCAAATCGGTATTCCTGACATAGAGCTGATTCATCAGGCAGTTTTCTTTGTAGAACTTGTTCATCTTGCCTTCAACGATCTTTTCGAGCATATTCTCCGGCTTGCCCATGTCCTGGGCCTGCTGACGGTAGATGGCGCGTTCCTTTTCCGCCTCTGATTCCGGCACATCTTCCGGCACGATCCCCAGGGGGCTGGAGGCCGCGATATGCATGGCGAGGTTTTTGGCAAATTCCTTGAAATCATCGGTTTTTGCCACAAAATCGGTCTCGCAGTTGACTTCAACGAGCACCCCGATCTTTCCGCCCATATGAATATAGGATTGCACAACCCCTTCAGAAGCCACCCGATCCGCCCTTTTCTTGGCTGTGGCCAATCCTTTCTTGCGCAAATAATCCGCCGCCTTGTCCAGATCGGCGTCGCACTCGCTGAGCGCCTCCTTACAATCCATAATACCTGCCCCGGACCGCTCCCGGAGCTGTTTTACCAAATCCGCACTAATGGTCGCCATAACTTTTTCTCCTGTTTAAAGCACCCGCCGATATCGGCGGGGCATATCAACGCTTGTTAATATTTAAAAATATCTAATTCTAATCTGCTTCTCCGTTGCTTGATGGCTCCTCACCGCCAACAGCGGGGTCTTCAGATTCGCCCGGCTCAACTTGTTCGCTTGGCTCGGCCGGATTGGATGCCCCCTTGCGGATCACCTCAACCACCGGGCCTTCCGTGCCGTCCGAAATAATCCGGCGCTCCTTCTGCCCGGATGCCGCTTCTTCTGCCTCTTTCACGGCCTCCTCACCCTTGTCGGATTCCGCCTGGGCGCGCTCCTCCCGGCGATGCATGCCTTCTATACAGGCTTCCGCAATTCGCGAGGTCAGCAGATTAATCGCCCGGATGGCATCATCGTTGCCGGGCACCACGTAATCAATGACATCCGGATCACAGTTGGTGTCCACCACGGCCACAATCGGAATACCAAGGCGCCTGCCCTCATGGACGGCAATGGACTCCTTTTTCGGATCAATAATGAAAATGGCCTTCGGCAGGGACTTCATATTGCGGATCCCGCCCAGGTTGGCGTCCAGCTTGACCCGTTCCTTCTGCAGATAAAGCTGCTCCTTTTTGGGATACAGGCTGATGGAGCCGTCGTTTTCGATATTGTTCAGATAGTTTAGCCGGTCAATACTTTTCTTCACCGTCTGAAAATTGGTGAGCATGCCGCCCAGCCAGCGGTTATGCACGTAGAACATCTCACAGCGGTTGGCTTCCTCATAGATGGTTTCCCGGGCCTGTTTTTTGGTCCCTACAAAAAGGACCGAGCCCCCCTCCGCCACGGTGTCGGCCACAAAGTCGCAGGCGATCCTGAATTTTTTAACCGTCTGCTGCAGGTCGATAATGTAGATGCCGTTTCTTGCGCCGAAGATATATCTTTTCATCTTCGGGTTCCATCGCCGGGTCTGGTGGCCGAAGTGAACCCCGGCCTCGAGCAGTTCTTTCATGGTTACATAGTTCATAAACATCTCCTTTTCTGGGTTTTACCGCCGTTCTGATCCTCCCGGCCGGCCGACTTGAAAACAAGCACCCGGCCCGCCGGTCCCAGAACGTGTGGATTGGCTTTTGATAAATTTATATTGGGTAACAAAAATTAATTTTCAGAGCAATGAAAAAACGAATTTTATGAATTTCTGCCGGCCACCACCACGCGGTCATAGCCGCTGTAATCTTTAATAACCTTGAAAAGTTGAATCCCCTCCACGGTCTCGATCAAGCCCTGGAGCTTTTCAGCATGGCCGTTTCCGAATTCAAGCAGCAATCTGCCCTCCGGCGATAAATAGGCAGGTGCGGTTTCAATAATATGGCGGATGGCCCGCAATCCGTCTGCGCCGCCATCCAGAGCCAATAGCGGTTCATAGTTACAAATTTCCGGCGCCAGCCCGGAAATCTCGGCTGCCGGTATATAGGGTGGGTTGGAGACAATCAAGTCAAATTTAATATCCGGATGAATCGGCGCAAACCAGCTTCCGGCAAAAAAACCCACCTGATCCGCCAGTTGATTGCTTAGCGCATTTTGCCGGGCAACAGCTAATCCAACAGGGTCCGCATCGGATGCATAAAACAGATGCCCCGGGCGGGCGGCGGCCAGGCTTAAAATAACAGCTCCGGAACCGGTGCCAAGATCGAGAATCCGCAATTTACGCGCGTCTGTATTCTCAGGAATTAAATCCAGGGCGAATTCAACCAGCAGTTCGGTCTCCGGCCTCGGGATCAGGACATTCGGGTCAACCGCCACCGTAATATCCCAGAAATCCTTATGTCCAAGAATATAGCCCACCGGCTCCCGCTTCAGGCGCCGCTTAATCAGCTGTTTGAACCCGGCCAGCTCTTCGGCTGTTAAGGGCTGATCAAACCGAGCGTACAGATCGATCCGCTCAATGCCCAAAACATGGGCCAACAGCAATTCAGCGGTTAAGCGGGAGCTGTCAATGGCATGGGATTTAAAATAGGCGGTGGTCCATTGAATCAGATCAAGGATGGTCCATTGGGAATCAGACGGCTTCTGCATTCTGAAGGGCCTGCGTGCGAAAATAGGTGGCAAGCTCGTTGATGATTTCATCGAGTAGCTCGCCCTGGAGAATCTGGTCAAGCTTATAAAGGGTCAGCCCGATGCGGTGGTCCGTGACCCGGCCCTGGGGGAAATTATAGGTGCGGATGCGCTCACTGCGATCCCCGGAGCCCACCTGGTTTTTGCGCTGCTGGGAAATCTCAGCCTGCTGCTGCTGGAGTTCCAAATCGTAGAGACGGGCGCGAAGCACCTTCATGGCCTTGGCCCGGTTTTTGTGCTGGGATTTTTCGTCCTGACAGGTCACCACGATGCCGGTGGGCAGATGGGTCAGGCGCACCGCTGAATCCGTGGTGTTAACGGACTGGCCGCCAGGACCGGTGGAGCGGTAAACATCCATTTTAATCTCATTGGGGTCAATGCTGATTTCCACATCTTCGATTTCCGGCAGAACCGCCACGGTGACGGCCGAGGTATGAATCCGGCCCTGGGTTTCGGTGACCGGCACCCGCTGCACCCGGTGGGTGCCGCTTTCGTATTTTAAGTGGCTGTAGGCGCCCCTGCCCTTGACCATGGCAACCATTTCCTTGATCCCGCCGCCATCACTGTAATGCTCAGTCATGAGTTCGATCTTCCAGCCTTTGGATTCCGCGTACCGGCTATACATCCGGAACAGATCCGCGGCAAACAGCGCCGCCTCCTCCCCGCCGGTGCCGGCGCGGATTTCAAGGAGAACGTTTTTCTCATCATTCGGATCTTTGGGCGTTAAGAGCTCTTTTAAATCCTCTTCCATCTGTTCGGCGCGCCCGGAGAGATTCTCCACCTCAGTGCGGGCCAGCTCCTTCATTTCCGGGTCTTTGTCCGAGAGCAGATCCCGGCTTTGCTCAAGCTCTTCCAGGGTCTGCTTATAATTCCGGTAAACGGATACAATTTTGCCCAAATCGCTGTGCTCGCGCACGTACTGCGGATAAAGCTCCCGGTTTTGAACGATCTCCGGATCGCTCAATAATGTTTCAAGCTCTTTATAACGCGCTTCAATGCCTTCCAGTTGCTCAAACATAGATTTTCATACCATAAAAAACAAAGAGCCTGTCCCGCTTGGGCCAGGCTTGGGTCTTTCCGTGCCAAAACACCGGGAAAGGCTATTTTTTCTTGCTTTGATCCTGATAGTTGCCGTATTTTCTGCGGAACCGCTCGATCCGGCCGGCAGAGTCGACCAGTTTCTGCTTGCCGGTATAAAACGGATGGCATTTGGAACAGATTTCCACCGAAATATTGTCCTTGGTGGAGCCAATCACCAATTCATTGCCGCATGCACATCGAATGGTGGTTTCCTTGTAATCCGGATGGATTTCCTTTTTCATATGAACACCTCTTTTTGATTATTCACCATTATATTATGAATTCATGGAATCCAGAAATTCCTTGTTCGTTTTTGTGCCCTGCATTTTATCCAGTAAAAACTCCAGACTGTCAACAGGATTTAATGTGGCCAGAAGCTTTCTTAAAATCCAGACCCGGTTTAAAGCTTCCTGATCCAAAAGCAGTTCCTCCTTGCGGGTGGCGGATTTATTGAGGTCAATGGCCGGATACATCCGCCGGTCCGCCAGGCGGCGATCCAGCTGCACTTCCATGTTGCCGGTACCCTTAAACTCCTCGAAAATGACCTCATCCATTCGGCTGCCCGTATCCACCAGGGCGGTGGCGATAATCGAAAGGCTTCCGCCTTCCTCAACATTTCTGGCCGCACCGAAAAACCGCTTGGGCCGATGCAGGGCGTTGGAGTCCACACCACCGGATAAAATCTTGCCGCTGGGCGGCATGACCGTATTGTATGCCCGGGCCAGCCGCGTAATGCTGTCCAGCAGTATAACCACGTTCTGCTTATGTTCAACCAGACGTTTGGCTTTTTCAATAACCATTTCCGCCACCTGGATATGACGTTCCGCCGGCTCGTCAAAAGTGGAACTCACCACTTCGGCATCAACCGAACGCTCCATGTCAGTGACCTCCTCCGGCCGCTCATCAATCAGCACCACAAAAGGCACGACATTCTTTTTGTGACTGGTGATGATGCTATTGGCGATATTTTTTAAAATCATCGTCTTACCGGCGCGGGGGGGTGAGACGATCAGCCCGCGCTGACCGAAGCCAAGCGGGGTCAAAAGATCCATAATCCGGGTGGTATAGTTGTCCCGGGCGGTTTCGAGCTTCATCTTCTTTGTGGGAAAGAGCGGGGTCAGATTGTCGAAAAGAATTTTTTCGCGGGCAAGTTCCGGCTCCTCAAAATTGATGGCCTCGACTTTGAGCAGGGCAAAATACCGCTCCGACTCCTTGGGCTGGCGGATCTGGCCGGACACCGTATCTCCGGTGCGCAGGTTGAACCGCCGGATCTGGGATGGTGACACATAAATATCGTCAGGGCCCGGAAGGTAATTGCAATCCGGTGACCGCAGGAATCCAAACCCGTCGGGCAATACCTCCAGGGTCCCCTCCCCGTAGATAAACCCGTTTTGTTCGATATGAGCCTGCAGCAAAGAAAAAATCAGTTCCTGCTTTCGCATTCCCCCGGCGTTATCGATATTAAACTTTTTTGCCATCCGGGTCAGTTCATTGATCTTTTTGTTTTTTAATTCAACGACATTCATTAAACGATTACCTCGCCATCCTTTAAAATTAGATAAATAGACTATAAATTAGATTATAAGATCGGTTTAGGTTGAGACGGATGCAGGCTTTATTTCCGACGGGCGCCGGTTTAACCTGAAACCTGCGCCGGACCGGCAGCCCCCTATGGATATTATACCCCACAGACACAAACCAACTGACATTCTGTTGATACTGTAAGACCTGAATTCATGAGTTTTCTAAGGAACTATGCACCGCTCTGATTGATCGTATACGCAGCAATAGGATACGTACCATAGGCAGGTATTTTAATTTAAGCTAACTGCTTAAAGAACCCCTGTCAACAATTTTAGGTTTTTTTTACCCGCGCCATAAACTTTTGATGAAATTGATCGACGGACTTAATGGTGTCTTCGATGCGGCCGGAATTATCAATGACGTAATCGGATCTTTTCTGCTTTTCTTCCTCGGGCCACTGAATCCGCATTAAGGCCTCGGCGTCCTCCCGGCTTATCCGATCCCGCGCCATAAGCCGCCTGATCCGCTCTTCCCGATCAACGCTGATGGTTAGAATATAGTCGAAATAGCCTTCCATGCCCGCTTCAAACAAGAGCGGCACTTCCACCGCGACCACCTCGGCGCCGGCTTCAGCGGCGGCCATATAATCCTCGGCCATCAGGCGGAAGACTTCGGGATGGACAAAACTCTCAAGGGTCTGCTTTTTTTCCTGATCCCTTAAAATCACCTGACGCAGCCTTGCCCGATTGATGCGCTTATCCTCATCCAGAATCCCGGTGCCAAAGTTTTCTAAGATCTTTTCATAGGCCGGCATACCGGGCAGCACAGCGCGGCGGGCCAGTTCATCCGCCAGGATGACGCTTACGCCATGGGAGCGTAGCCGTTCACACACAATGCTTTTGCCGGAACCGGCGCCGCCGGTCACCCCCAGGCGAAGCGGCTGGCTGCTGTTTTCCCCCATGTCTGAATTCAGCCTTTCATTGAAAATCTCAACGGTCTCAGTGTATAAATGAAAAAGGCGGCGGGGATTGTATACGGTTTTTACCGGGAACTGATTGAGACTGTCCGATGCCGCCGCATCAAAAAAACCGCTTAACACCGGGCTTCTGTGAATAAAGTTTAAAAAAGAGGTTGTCATAATAAATAATGGCATCCAAATCAATAAAAAATTAATCGACTTGATGAAAAATTCCAAAAAAAATCCGATGATGAGGCTGCCCCGAGTGATACCCCCTGCGCCGGGTGCCTTTTTAGTCGGCGGAACGGTTCGGGATATGCTGCTAGGCAGACAGCCCACGGACTATGATATCGCCGCGCCAAAACCTTGTGAATCCCTGGCCCGGCAGATTGCTGAAAATACAGGCAGCCGAATGATCGTACTTGGCAAGCCGTATTTTTCAATATACCGAATTGTTTCCGGCAAATTGACATTTGATGTGGCCCCGCTTGAAGGAGGCAGTATTTATGAAGATTTAAAACGGCGGGACTTTACCCTTAATGCCATGGCATGGGACCTGACAGAAAACCGGCTCATTGATATTTTTAACGGGAAGACAGACCTTAAAGCACGGCTTATCCGGATGGTCTCTGAAGAAAACCTTCGGGACGATCCGGTACGGCTGCTCCGGGCATTCAGGCATGCCGCCCTGTTAGGGTTTGAAATCGAGGCGCCCACCAAAGCCGCAATTAGCCGGCATGCCGGCCGAATCAAGCATACGGCGGGCGAACGGGTCAGGGAAGAACTGATAAAACTGCTGTCCTGTCCGCAAAGCCACTCCCGCCTGCGTGAAATGGATGAGACCGGACTTCTCACTGAAATATTTGACGAACTGCAGCCGTTAAAAACCTGCACACAGAATGCCCATCACGCTTTTGACGCATTTGAACACACCATGGCGGCTTACTTTCAGCTTGAAAAGCTTCTGCGTTCTCTGGACACGATGTTTGAAAAAGCCTCGGTTCTGCCGACCCCCCTGCTTCATGATCCGACCCGCTTAAAACTGGCGATGCTTTTGCATGATATCGGCAAACCCCGGGCCCTCACCACGGATAAAGGCGACGCCGTCCATTTTTATAACCATGAAGCCCTGGGCGCGGATATGCTCCGCCCCATCAGCCGACGGCTAAAACTTTCAAACGAATGGGCCGCCTACCTGGATTTTATCATCCGAAACCATTTAAGACCGCTGCACCTGTTTATGGCGCATCAGCAGCAAACCCTGACGTGCAAGGGCATTGCCCGCTTTTTTATGAAATCCCGGGGCCCTGTCGTTGATCTGCTGGTGCACGCCATGGCTGATGCCCGGGGCAAAAAGAATGAGGAACGGCTGACGGAATCGTTTGAACGCTTCTGCCGGGATCTCGTGCATGCCTATGTATTTGACTTTGCAGAAAAAGCCAAACAGCCGCCCCTGATAAACGGCCATGACCTGATCAGAGAACTCAATCTGCCCCCCTCGCCGCTGTTTTCAAAAGTGCTTGCCCGTGTTGAAGAAAAACGGCTGGTCGGCCGCCTCCACACCCGGACCGAAGCACTGGAATGGATTAAAAATTTTATTAAACGCCACAACCTTACTTGACCTAAATTGTATCTGCGGCAAACTTGAAAATCGCTCAATTTAGGTTGACAAGGCGGGATGTTTCTATTATGAGAATAGTTTTATCAAATTTTTTGTAAATTAAGCAATAAAGGGTTTATTCGGGATTTATCGCTATTTAAAAAAGGAGAGAGCCTCATGAACATTTTATTTTTCGGTCCGAACGGCAGCGGCAAAGGTACGCAGGGCGCTATTTTAAAGAAGAAATACAACATCCCCCATATCGAATCCGGCGCCATTTTCAGAGAAAATATCAAGGGCGGCACCGAACTGGGCAAACAGGCCAAGGCCTACATCGACAAAGGGGATCTGGTCCCCGATGATATCACCATCCCGATGATTCTTGACCGGCTGAAAGAAGATGACTGCAAAAACGGCTGGCTCCTGGACGGATTCCCCCGGAATAAGAACCAGGCGGTAAAACTTCATGAGGCCTTGAAAAAAGAAAACATGAAACTCGATATCGTTATCGAAATGGAGCTTGACCGGGAAATCGCCAAAAACCGGATCATGGGCCGCCGCCTTTGCGTCAATGACAACAATCATCCAAACAATATCTATATTGATGCCATCAAGCCGGATGGCGACAAATGCCGGGTATGCGGCGGCGAGCTTTCAAAACGCGATGACGACCAGGACGAGGCGGCCATCGACAAGCGTCATGCTATCTACTATGATGACACGGAAGGTACGCTGGCAGCCGCCTATTATTTCCGGGATATTGCCGATAAGGAAGGCATCAAGTACATCACGCTTGATGGCAAGGCCAGCGTGGATGAAGTGGCGGATGAACTGGTTAAAAAGCTTGAGGCCTGATCCGGCTGCGCTAAATTTGTTCTGTTGTGTAAGCCGAAATTTTGTAGGGTCGGCCACCGCGCCGACCCACGGCTAATTTGTTCTGTATCCAAATCGAAATCGCTATCGGGATCGGGATCGGGATC
>JBKHAE010000049.1:0-25739 GCA_046543065.1 Desulfobacterales bacterium
CTGAACTGTTGGCTGCTTAGCAATATTAATGCCAACCGTTATTTGCTATTATAGTTTTTTCGAGTGATTTTTTTGAAGTCGTCCAAGCCGTATGTATGGCAAAATCGGGCGGGACGTGGGTACTCTCCTTTCTTGACAAGCCAACGGTCGCCCCTTATATTACTCAAATTAAGACAGGCCAAATTTTAGTCAATGCAGCGCATTCCGGCATGTTCTCGATATCGCCTGAATGACGAAAGATTAAATGTAAAAGGGAGATAACAATGGCGGAAAATATTATTGAAGTCGGCGACAATAATTTTGAAAGTGAAGTCTTGCAGTCCGATAAGCCGGTGCTGGTGGATTTCTGGGCCCCGTGGTGCGGCCCCTGCAAAGCTATCGGACCGGTTGTCGAGGAACTTAGCAAAGACTATGACGGCAAAGTCAAATTTGCCAAGTGCAATGTGGATGACAATCCGGCTACGCCGAGCAGCTACGGGATCCGGGCCATTCCGACCCTGATCGTGTTCAAGGACGGCAAGCAGGTGGATCAGATCGTGGGCATGGCAGATAAGTCAAAACTGGAAGCAAGCATTAAAAAAGGCTTATAATAATGGCTAAAACCGAATATGACCTGGTAATTATCGGCGCCGGCCCGGCGGGCTTGACCGCCGCGATCTATGCCGCCCGGGCCAAAGTGGATGTGCTGGTGCTGGAAAAGGCCGCGCCCGGGGGGCAGATTCTGGTGGCGGACTGGATCGAGAATTATCCCGGATTTCCAGAAGGCTTGAGCGGGGCCGATTTGATCATGAACATGACGGATCAGGTCAAGCGGTTTGGCGTGGAGATTGAAACCAATGAAGTTGTCTCCCTTGATCTCTCCAACAATCCCAGGCAGCTTCAGCTAAACGACCGGCAGGTCGCAGCCAAAAGTATCATCATTGCCGCCGGGGCCTCGCCCAAAAAGCTCGGGGTGCCGGGCGAAGAAAAATATTTTGGCAGAGGTGTTTCGGTCTGCGCCACCTGTGACGCCCCGTTTTTTAAAAACAGCACGGTCGCGGCAGTCGGCGGCGGCAATACCGCGGTTCAGGAAAGCCTTTTTCTCACCCGGTTTGTGGATAAGGTCTATCTCATCCACCGCCGCGGTGAGCTGCGGGCGGACAGGCTCCTGCAGGAGCGGGCCTTCGAAAATGATAAGATTGAGATGGTGTGGGATTCGGTTTTAAAATCGATTAACGGCTCGCAGGCCGGGGTTTCGGGTATTACCATGGAAAACGTCAAGACCGGGGAAACCACGGATCTTGCCGTTGACGGCTGCTTTATCTGGGTGGGCACGATCCCCAATACCGGATTTTTAAAAGATCATCTCAAGCTGGATGACCGCGGGTTTGTGGCAGTCAACAGCCGCATGGAGGCCTCGGTGCCGGGTGTTTTCGCGGCCGGGGACGTACGGGATACCCCGCTTCGCCAGGTATCCACGGCCGTGGGGGACGGCGCCATCGCCGCTTCAGAGGCGGCCGAATATATTCAAAATCATGCTTAAAGCCCTTTTTTCAGCGGGGTTGAATTTTACTCAGGGTATAGAAATTTGTCCATGAAGCGGATTATCGGGTGTTTATTGGTGGCGGCCTTGCTGGTGTGCGGTTGCTCGGCATTTGGGCCGAAAGAGGAGAAAACCGCTGATCAGCTGGCCGAGGAAGGGCGGCAGGAGTTCTCGGACGGGGACTACAAGAGCGCAATTGAAGCCTACCAGAAATTAAGGGGCTGGTATCCGTTCAGCAAATTCGCCAAAGAGGCGGAGCTGAAAGTCGCGGACGCGCATTACCGGCTGGAGGAGTATGAGCAGGCCATTGCCGCCTATGAGCAGTTTGAGCGGCTCCATCCCAATGATGAAAAGATTCCGTATGTGATCTATCAGATCGGTCGCTGCTATTTTGACCGGATGCGCGGTATAGATAGGGACCAGACCTATACGGAAAAAGCCCTTCAGGAATTTCAGCGGCTGCAAAACCGGTTTCCCGAAAGCCAATATGCGGAAAAGGCTGGCAAGCATATCCGGCGGTGCCTGAAAACCCTGGCCGGACATGAATTCTACGTGGGTGAATTTTATTTCAAGCAGAAACATTACAAGGCGGCCCTGAATCGTTTTTTAACTGTCGTCAACAATTATCCATCCGAGTTTACGCTCCTGCATCATAAGGCGAACAAATACATTGAGCGGTGCCGCAATGAGCTGGAAGATGCCCCGGCAGAGAAATCCGAGGCCACATCCCCCGTTACCGCCCCGCCGAGAAAACACAGCCCTGTCCCGTCTCCGCCGATAAGCCGATAGCTTGCATGGGAAGCAATTTTCCCAATTTTTTAAAAAATTCTTTACAAGCAAAGAATCTTCGTTTATAAAATTCTGGTTTATCGCGTCTGGGTACTTTGGTATGGCTTTTTGGGCCATCCAGTGTGCGTTTTTGGTATGAGTTTTTGAATCAGAGCTTCTGGAGAAGATAAAAATGTCTAAAAAATGTGATATCTGCGGAAAAAAATCTTTGGTCGGCAATAATGTCAGCCATGCCCATAATGTCAATAAGCGGCGATTCAATCCCAACCTCCAGCGGGTCCGGTCGGTCAGAAACGGCCGCGTGGAGAAAATTAATGCCTGCACCCGCTGCATCCGCTCCGGCAAGGTCGAAAAACCCCCCAAATGAGGACTTGTTAAAGCCTTCGAATTTCCTGGATTTTATCCACTTTCCGGAGTTTGGTGAGCACGGTCTCCAGGTGGCCGACATTGGCCACGGTGATGGTGAAGTAGCCGGTTACGGTTTTATCCGGCAGGCTTTCCAGCTGCACATCGATGATATTGGCGTCCGCCTGGCTGATCACAGCGGTGATTTCCGCCAGCAGGCCATGCCGGTCCCTGGCCCGGCATTTGAGCTTGACAGGAAAAGAGCCTTCTGAGTCCTTACGCCATTCCACATTGATCTCCCGTTCGGGGCTCATCTTCATGGCGTTCACACACCCTTTTCGATGCACGGTCACCCCGGATCCGTGGGTGATATAGCCGATGATCGGATCCCCGGGCACCGGCTGGCAGCACTGCCCAAAGCGGATCAGAATATCGTCCATGCCATCCACCACCACGCCCTGTTCATCCCGCTTTTTCCTGTCCCGGCGGCGGGTAATGAACCGATCAATCAGGCTTTCTTCTTTTTTCGGCTTATCGCCTTCAGTGAGGCGCCGGATGACCTGCAGCGGGGTGATCTTGCCGTAGCCCACGTTGGCGATCAGATCATCCACGGTCTTAAAATTGAATTCACCGGCCACGGCCTGCATTTCCCGGGAATTTAATTTCTCATGGAAGTTGAGGCGATGCTTGCGAAACGCTTTTTCACACATTTCCCGGCCCAGGGTGATGCTGCGCTCCTTTTCCTGGCGTTTGATCCACTGACGGATGCGGGAGCGGGCCTTGCCGGTTTTGACATAGTTCAGCCAGTCTTTGCTGGGGTGATGTCCCTTGGTGGTGACAATCTCGACGATATCCCCGGTTTTGAGTTCGTACTGCAGCGGCACCAGCCGGCCGTTCACTTTGGCGCCGGTGCACTGGTGGCCGACTTCGGTGTGGATGAGATAGGCAAAATCAATGGGCGTGGCCCCGCGGGGCAGGCTCTTGACCTCGCCCTGCGGGGTAAATACGTAGACTTCCGCCGGGAATAGGTCAATCCGGACGTTTTCCAGGAATTCATCCGGATCGGCGTAATTATCCTGGTGATTTTCCACCAGATTCTGTATCCATTCAAAGTTGCTGATGCTTTCCTTGTCCGCTACCCGGCCCTCCTTGTAGCTCCAGTGGGCTGCAACCCCGGAGTTGGCCACCCAATCCATTTCTTCAGTCCGGATCTGCACTTCCATGCGCTCTCCATAGGGGCCGATCACCGTGGTATGGAGCGATTTATAGCCGTTCGGCTTGGGAAATCCGATATAATCCTTGAATTTTGTGGGCACCGGCCGCCAATTGGCGTGGATAATACCTAAGGCCTCATAGCATTGCGGAATGCTCTCCATAATCAGCCGGAAGGCAGTAATATCATAGACCTCCTCAAAGCTTAAATCCTGAGACAGCATCTTTTGATAAATGCTGTAGAATCGCTTATACCGGCCGTACACCCGGGAGGGTAAACCGGCTTCTTTCATCTTTTCGCCGATGATTTTTTTCACCGTATCCACATAGTGCTCTCGCTGCAGCTGATCCTTGGCGACCAGGTTCTTGATCCGCTCATACTCCTGTGGCTGGTTGTAATAGAAGGAGATCTCCTCCAGTTCCTGCTTCATCCAGTAGATTCCAAGGCGCGAGGCGATGGGCGCGTAGATGTCAAGCGTTTCCTGGGCGATGGTTTTCTTTTTGGCCTCGGTCGGGTGGAAATGAAGGGTTCGGATGTTATGAAGGCGGTCGGCCAGTTTAATCAGGATCACCCGCAGGTCATCGGCCATAGCCAGGATCATTTTGCGCAGATTTTCAGCCTGACGGTCCCGGGCCGTATTCAGGGAGAGCTTACTGATCTTGGTCACCCCGGCGATGATCTTGGCGGCCTGCTCACCGAAGCGCTCCTGGATGTCTTCAATGGTGGTATGCGTATCCTCGACCACATCATGGAGCAGCCCGCAGGCGATGCTGGTGGTGTCAAGGTGCATATCCGCAAGAATATTGGCAACTTCCAGCGGATGGGACAGATACGGCTCCCCGTTTAATCGCACCTGGCCTTCATGCACTTTGGCGGAGTATACATAGGCCTGATTGACAATATCAACATCCGCGTCCGGATAATATTCGCTGATTTTATCGAGTATGTCGGAGATACGTAACATTTATTTAACTGACCGGGTCAGTATGCCTTGGCAAACACGACACGTTGGGGGCTTTGCTTGCCGCACTCAATGCATTTGCCTTTTTCTTTCTCCCCTTCAAAGGGGATGCATCGGATGGAGACGTTTAAGCGGTCTTTGATCGCCGTCTCGCATGCGCTGTCCCCGCACCAGTGGGAAATGGCGAATCCGCCGTGAATTTCCGGCCGCTCATGATCTTTCGGCGTGAAAAAGTCGTTGAATGTCTCCAAAGCATCGATTTTATGTGTATTTGCCTCCCTGAAAGCCAGCGCCCGGTCAAACAGGGTCTGCTGGATGTCATCCAGAATGTCGCCGATGGTCTCCACGAATTCATCCTTCTGGATGGCGGTTTTATCCCTGGCGTCCTTATCCCGCCGGCCCACAAACACGGAATCTTTTTCAATATCCTTGGGCCCGATTTCCACCCGCAGCGGAATGCCCTTCCGGATCCAGTCCCAGTTCCGGGCGCCGGTATTTCGGGTATCGATTTCCACCGTAATCGGCTGGCCGCAGTATTGCTTTTCCCGCAGGCGCGCGGCCAGCGTATCCACAAATGCCATAACCGGCTGCCGGTCCTTGTCGGATCGGATAATCGGCATTAATACCACGTGCGAAGAGGCGATCCGGGGGGGCATCACAATGCCGTTGTCATCGCTGTGGGTCATGATCACGCCCCCGATCAGGCGCGTGGATGAGCCCCAGGAGGTGGTCCATGCGTATTCCTCCGTTTCCTGGGCCGACTGAAATGTGATATCCGAGGCGCGTGCGAAGTTCTGCCCGAGGAAATGGGAGGTCCCGGCCTGAAGGGCCTTTTTATCCTGCATCATGGCCTCAATACAGGTGGTGGTTTCCGCGCCCGGGAATTTTTCCGCAAGGGTTTTCTCCCCGGTCATCACCGGCATGGCCATATACTCTTCGGCCATTTTCTTATAAATATTTAACATCATATGGGTTCGGTCAATGGCCTCTTTCCGGGTGGCATGGGCGGTGTGGCCTTCCTGCCACAGGAATTCGCTGGTCCGCAAAAAAATCCGGGTGCGCATTTCCCACCTGACCACGTTGGCCCACTGGTTGATCAGCACCGGCAGATCCCGATAGCTTTTGATCCACTTGGAGAAAGAGTCGCCGATGATGGTCTCTGAGGTGGGACGCACGATCAGGGGCGCCGTCAGTTTACCGGCCGGCACCAGTGCGCCGTCCTCGCCCTTTTCGAGTTTATGATGGGTGACCACCGCGCACTCCTTGGCGAACCCTTCTACATGCTGGGCCTCTTTTTCAAGAAAATTGATGGGAATAAAAAGCGGGAAATACGCATTGCGAACCCCCGTGGTCTTGAACATGTCATCGAGTGTCCGTGTGATGTTCTCCCACAGAGCGTAGCCCCAGGGTTTGATGACCATGCAGCCCCGTACGGGCGATACTTCGGCCATATCCGCTGCCTTGATGACTTCCTGATACCATTCCGGGTAGTTTTCCTCCCGGGTGGGCTGAATTGCAGTTTTAGCTTGTTTCATCTCGCTCCTCTTTGTTTTTGCTTTCAAATTCATCAACTTCCTTGAGCAGCGCGCCCAAAAGCTCCGCCTGCGGAATTTTACGGATGACTTTTCCCCGTTTGAACAAAACACCGGCCTCTCTGCCGCCGGCAATGCCGATGTCAGCGGCCCTGGCCTCGCCGGGGCCGTTGACGGGGCACCCCATGATGGCGATTTTAATCGGCGTTCTCCGCGTCATAAGCGCCTTTTCCGCCGCTTCTGCAAGGGAGAACAAATCAAACTGGCAGCGGCCGCAGGTCGGGCATGAGATGATCTCCGGGCCCCGCCGCCGAATATCTAAAGCTTTTAATATTTCATAGCCCACCCGCACTTCTTCCATCGGGTCCCGGGTAAGGGAGACCCTCAGGGTGTCGCCGATGCCTTCGGCCAGCAGCATGCCGATGCCCATGGCGGATTTCACAATTCCGGCATACAGGCCGCCGGCCTCGGTAATACCGACATGCAGGGGGAAATCGGTTTTTTCAGAAAGCTGCCGATAGGCGGAAACCGTCTGGCGGACATCTGAGGATTTAATGGCAAGCTTTAGCCGATCAAACCCGAGCTCTTTCATCAAACCGATGTGGCGCAGGGCGCTTTCCACCAGGGCTTCCGCGGTGGCCGCCCCGTGCCTGGCATAGATGTCTTTTTCCAATGAGCCGGCATTGACCCCGATCCGGATGGGAATGCCGGTTTCATTCGCAGTGTCTGCCACCGCCTTGATTTTTTTCCGGCTGCCGATGTTCCCGGGATTGATGCGCAAGCCGTCGGCACCGGCACGGGCGGCGGCAATCGCCAGGCGGTAGTCGAAATGAATGTCTGCAATCAAAGGGATCCGGATGCCTTGCTTAATACCGGCAATGGCTTTGGCCGCGGCCTCGTCCGGCACAGCCACCCGGATGACTTCACAGCCCGCTGCCTCCAGCCGGTGAATCTGGGTGAGGGTGGCGGGGATATCCCGGGTGTCGGTGTTGGTCATGGATTGGACCGCAACCGGAGCATTGCCGCCGATGGGTACGTTGCCTACATGGATTTGCCGGGTCGGTCGCCGGTTGATCGAAAAAGCCATAATGTATGAAAATACAAACTTTTTATTTTTCTTGGAGGCACTGCTAAGCCCCTTGAATCCAGGCTTTCCGGATTACCCCGGGTTGCGGTAGCATCCTCATTTGCTTAACAAAGAAAGGGGCTTTATTCAAGCCCAACCCGTCCGTTTTTCTGGGTTGTCTGGCCCTGGTTTTCAAAATACGGTTGCCAGTCTAACCGATTTTTTTTAATTTGTAACGGGAATGTTTGTGATTGATCGGCTTGTTGACAAGGAGCGGCAAAATGAGAGAAAAGATGGAAAATAATGATGCGGGTGTTTTAGCGGAAAAGGTGCGCCGGGCGTTGGAGGCGGCGGCATCAGATGGGGATCTATCCTGTGCGGCCGCATTTGAGGTGGCTGGATCACTGAAAATATCCCCGGCGGCGGTGGGGGAATACGCCGATGAATTCGGGTTTCATTTGACCAAGTGCCAGCTCGGCCTGTTTGGCTACCTGCCGCATAAAAAAATTGCGGAGCCGTTGGCCTCCGTTGATTCGGAATTGGCGGAGGCCATCCGGGAGGGGCTTGTCAATGATCGGCTGCCGTGTAAAACCGCATGGGAAATTGCCGAGCGCTTTGACGTGCCGCGGATGACCGTGAGCGCGGCGTGTGAAACCCTGGGGATAAAAATCAAGCCCTGCCAGATCGGCGCCTTTTAACTTTTCCTTATCCCATCCGCAGAAAGGGGTTCATTCGTTTTTCCTGGCCGATGGTGGTGGTGGGGCCGTGGCCGGTATAGACCGTGACATCATCGCCTAACGGGAAAAGCTTGTTTTTCACGCTTGAAATCAGGGTGTCAAAATCGCCGCCCGCAAAATCGGTTCGGCCGATGGAGCCGGCAAACAGGGTGTCGCCCACGAATACGACGCCATCCGCATGAAAGGAGACGCCCCCTAAAGAATGCCCCGGCGTATGGAGCACCTTAAAGGTGATATCGCCGAAGGTGATGGTATCGCCGTCATCAATGGTTTTATCCGGCGGCGGGGAATTCTCCGCAGACAGGCCGAACGAGGCCGCGGCCTGGGGCAGGGAATCCAGCATGGGGGCATCCTGTGCATGAATCAAAAGTTCTGCGCCGGTGGCATCCTTCAGGCGCCGGTTGGCGCTTACGTGGTCAAAATGCCCATGGGTGTTTAATATATATTTCACCGTCAGCTCGGATTCCGCCAGGGTCATTAAAATCCGGTCCGCGTCATCGCCCGGATCAATCACCACTGCCTCCTTGGTATTCTCGCAGCCCACGATATAGCAGTTGGCCATAATCGGGCCGACTGCCAGCGTTTTGATAATCAAATACGCCTCCTTCCTTATTTGTTTTTCCGTTTTTTGGCCTGCTCGGCGATCTCTACGATACTGGTGAGCTTGTTTTTCGGCTGGTCGGCCGCCTTTTCCACCAGTTGCTCAAACACTTCCGCCGGCAGGTTGGCTTTGAGGTAGGATTCAACGTCAAATTGCTCCCACCAGCAGTCAAAAATCTTCCAGCACGGGTTGTCGTCATCGCCGCTGATCAGGCAGTAGCGGAATGAGATTTTGCTTCCCAGCCGGGGGCATCGCCGTTCCAGGTTGTTAATGCTATTGTCGTCCAAATGGTTAGCCTTTGGTTTTGGGAGATTTTCAATAAGCGGTTTGAGACATCAGAGTTCAAGGTTTCAGTGTTCAGACGTCAGGATAAGTAGCCCGGCCCTGAAACCTGAACACCGAAACCTGAAACCAAAATCAAAACCGTTTTTTTTGCTTACTTATGCTTCAGATGCTGCGGCTTGGGAAAGTCCGCATAGATCTTTTCGCATTCAGCGACCTCATCCATGGACAGTACGATATCTTTCATCTGGCCGGACAGATAGAAATCATAGGCCGTTAAATCAAGCAGGCCGTGGCCGCTCCAGTTAAACAGGATGACCTTTTCCTTGCCCTCTTCCTTTGCCTTTTTGGCCTCATCAATCACCGTGGCCAGGGCATGGGTAGTTTCCGGCGCCGGAATAATCCCTTCAGTCCGGGCCAGCAGAAGGCCCGCGTCAAAGACCTGGCTCTGCTTGACGGATTTGGGCTCAAGCAGCCCCTCATCCACCAGCTGGCTGACCGTGGGCGCCATACCGTGGTATCTTAAGCCGCCGGAATGAAAGGGCGGGGGCACAAACGCGTGGCCCAGGCTGTGCATGGGAAGAAGCGGCGTATACCGCGCGGTGTCTCCGTGGTCATAGACGAACGGCGCCTTGGTAAGGGTCGGGCAGCCGGCCGGTTCCACCGGATAAATATCAATATCTTTGCCGTTGATTTTATCCAGCACAAAAGGGAAGGCCAGGCCGGCAAAGTTACTTCCCCCGCCGGCACAGCCGATAATGACATCCGGATAATCGCCGGCCAGTTCCATCTGCTTTTTGGCTTCAAGGCCGATGATGCTTTGATGCAAAATCACATGGTTTAAAACGCTGCCCAGTGAATACCGGGTCTGCCCGGTTTCATCCGCCACTGCCTCTTCGATGGCTTCGCTGATGGCAATGCCCAGGCTGCCCGGGGTGTCCGGATACTTTTCCAGCGCATCGCGGCCGGCCTTGGTCTCACTGCTGGGGCTGGGAACGCAGTTGCCTCCCCAGGCGGCCATCATGAATTTCCGGTAGGGTTTCTGGTCAAAAGATACCCGTACCATGTAGACCTTGCATTCCACACCATACTGGGCGCAGGCAAAGGACAGGGCGCTGCCCCATTGGCCGGCGCCGGTTTCCGTGGTCATGCGTTTGATGCCAAAGGCTTTGTTGTAATAGGCCTGGGGAACGGCTGTATTGGGTTTATGGCTGCCCGGCGGGCTGACGGATTCATTTTTAAAATAGATCCGGGCCGGGGTATCAAGCGCCTTTTCAAGCGACAAGGCCCGTACCAGCGGGGCCGGCCGCCAGATGTTTAAGACATTTAAAACCTCATCCGGAATATCAATCCAGCGCTCGGAGGAGACTTCCTGCTCGATCAGGTTCATGGGAAAGACCGGGGCCAGCTGATCCGGCGAGACCGGGTTGCCGTCCGGCCCGAGGGGGGGATTCATGTTGATATCCGCAAGGATGTTATACCATTGCCGCGGAATCTCATCTTCCCGAAGAATGTATTTGCGTAGTTCCATGATGACTCCTTTGTTTTTGTGCGTGTATTTATGCCGATTGATCCTGATCGTTAGAAGTACCGGTTCCAATTTCCGCCTCTGCCGCGCCCGGCGATGAATCCAGCCCGCGATCCTGCCGAATCGCATCTAAAACACCATTAACAAACGGGCCGGTCTCATCGGTTCCGAATTTTTTGCCGATTTCAATCGCCTCGTTTATGGAGACCTTGGCGGGGATATCCTCGCAATAAAGCATTTCAAAGGCGGCCAGGCGGAGGATATTCCGGTCGACTCCGCTCATCCGGTAGACTTTCCAGTTGCTTGAATGTGCCTCAATGATCCGGTCCAAATCGGATCGATGCTCAATCACCCCTTTGACAAGCCGGCGGCAGAAATTTGGCGGTGCCTGCTTCGGGGAAACAAGTTCGCTCAAATCATCAAACAGCGCGTCTGTGTCATTGCCCAGCACATCCATGCAGAACAGAATCTGCAGGGCCAGTTCTCTTGATTTGTGGCGGGTGCTCATGGATGTTTCTATTTAAACGCCCCATCAATGGCATCGAATAAATTGGTCATTTCGATGGCGGCCACTGCGGCACTCCATCCTTTGTTGCCCGCCTTTGTGCCGGCCCGTTCTATCGCCTGCTCAATCGTATCTGTTGTGATCACCCCAAAAATAACCGGAACACCGGTTTCCAGGCTGACAGTGGCGATTCCCTTGGAAACTTCTGCGGCGACATAATCAAAATGGGGGGTTGAGCCCCGAATCACCGCACCTAAACAGATGACGGCATCATATTTTCCGGCCTGGGCCGTTTTTTTGGCAATCAGGGGAATTTCAAATGACCCGGGCACCTTCACAATATCAATGGCATCATCCGATACCCCGCTGCGCTGCAGGGCATCAATGGCGCCACTCAGGAGTTTATCGGCAATGAAATCATTGAAACGGCTGACTATCAGTGCAAACCGTTTCCCCTCGGCAATCAGGTTTCCTTCAATGACATTGGGCATGGGTTGTTATCCTTTATTGTATAATGACAATGCGTTAGGGGGTTGTGTCAAGGTTGAGATAATGCCCCATCTTCAGTCGTTTGCATTCAAGATAGCAGCGGTTGTATTCATTCGGGGCAATTTCAATCGGCACCTGCTCCACAACGCTTAACCCGTATCCTTCAAGGCCGACGATTTTTTTCGGGTTATTGGTAATCAGCCGCATTTTCCGAACCCCCAGATCCGCCAGGACCTGGGCGCCGATACCGTAATCGCGAAGATCGGCCTTGAAGCCGAGCTTTTCATTGGCTTCAACCGTATCATAGCCCTGGTCCTGGAGCACATAGGCTTTCAGTTTGTTCACGAGTCCGATGCCCCGTCCCTCCTGGCGGACATATAAGAGCACGCCGGAGCCTTCTTCATCCATCATCTCCATGGATTTATGGAGCTGATCCCCGCAGTCGCAGCGCATGGAGCCGAATATGTCGCCGGTGAGGCATTCGGAGTGGACCCGTACGAGAATAGGTTTTTCCGAATCGATTTCGCCTTTGATGAGCGCAATGTGCTGAAGATCCTCCATATCGTTTTCATACACGATGACCTTGAAGGTGCCGGCATGCGCCGTGGGCACGGTGGCCTCGACCGCCTTGTGCACAAAGGATTCCGTGCGCATGCGGTATTCAATCAGTTTTTCAATGGTGCAGATGCCGATGCCGTGCTCTTCGCTGAATTTTTCAAGCGTGGGCATCCGGGCCATGGTACCGTCCTCATCCATAATTTCGCAGATCACCGCCGCCGGCTTGAGCCCTGCCAGGCGGGCCAGATCCACGGAACCTTCGGTCTGGCCGGTCCTTACGATGACCCCGCCCCGCCGGGCCCGCAGGGGAAATACATGCCCGGGCCGGACCAGGTCTTCCGGCTTGGCGTCATCTGCAATGGCCGCTTGGATGGTGGTGGCACGATCCGCCGCAGAAATACCGGTGGTCACCCCGTGCCGCGCTTCTATGGATACAGTAAATCCCGTCTGAAAGCGGGAGGTATTGTTGCTCACCATCATGGGCAGATTCAGGGCCTCAATCCGATCCGGCGTCATGGCCAGGCAGACCAGGCCGCGGCCGTATTTGGCCATGAAATTAATCGCCTCAGGCGTGACCGCCTCTGCGGCCATGGTGAGATCGCCTTCGTTCTCCCGGTCCTCATCATCGACCAGGATCACCATTTTGCGGTCCCGGATCTCCTTGATGGCCTCTTCAACGCTTAAATGTCCCATTTTCCTTTGTATCTCCTGTATTTGATAACCGGCTTTCCGCCAGCTAAGCCAAAAGCCGGTAAAATATAAATCGGGTCAGCTAGATAAATCCGGTCTTGGCAAGAAACGCCATATCCAGGCCGGTTTCAGGTTTATCGTCGCTGGCGCGCTGGTTTCCTTCGGTGATAAACTTCTCCACATACTTGCCGATCATGTCGGTTTCGATATTTACGGCATCTCCGGGCTGTCTGAAGCCGATGGTGGTTTCCGCCGCCGTGTGCGGAATAATCGCCACTTCAAAGCCCTGGTCATTGACCGTGTTAATGGTCAGGCTGATGCCGTCAATGGCCACCGATCCCTTGGCGATCATGTACCGGGTCAGGGCCTTTGGCACGGAGACGCCGATCCACAGGGCGTTGCCCCGGCCGTTTTTCTGGGTAATACGGCCGGTGCCGTCAATGTGGCCGGACACCAGGTGGCCGTCCAGGCGATCCGAGAGTCTGAGGGCCCGTTCGATGTTTACCCGGCTGCCCGGCGTGATCGTCTGCAGCGTGGTCCGGGAAAGCGTCTCCGGGGATACATCCACTTCAAACCGGGCCCCGGAAATCCGGACCGCGGTCAGGCAGGCCCCGTTTACCGCGATGCTGTCCCCGATGCGGGTGCCTTCCGGCACAAAATCCGCAGTCACGGAAAGCCGC
This sequence comes from Desulfobacterales bacterium, assembly GCA_046543065.1. Taxonomy (GTDB): domain Bacteria; phylum Desulfobacterota; class Desulfobacteria; order Desulfobacterales; family Desulfosalsimonadaceae; genus M55B175. The sequence continues at coordinate 13,499 of JBKHAE010000049.1, forward strand.
TTGCCTTCCCCGGCAGCGGAAACCGCGGTGATGGTGCCCAGTCCCTCAATAATTCCGGTAAACATCGCCTGTTTCTGTGTTCCTTTTCCCTACCCCCCCCTTTGGAAAAGGGGGCTTGGGGGGATTTAAATTTGCCGATCATGAAAAATCCCCCTAAATCCCCCTTTCAAAAGGGGGACTTAAAGGATCCGGCCTTTTTTAATCCTTTTTTCGGGTACGCCTGAAATTCCTTCGCAATCTCACTCTACCCCTGCCGCCGCACATACCCGGAAATCAACACATCCTCGTCAAATCGCTTTACATGGATGTTTTCAATGGGTATGCTGCCGGCCATCAGCTCCGGTCCCGGGCCGCCGCAGATCGGTATGCCGTCATCGCCCCCCAGTATTTTGGGTGCATAGAAAAAATATATTTTATCCGCAATCCCGGCGCGTAAAGCCGCTCCCAGAACCCGGCTGCCGCCTTCAATCATCAGGCTGGTCACGGTCTTCTGGCCCAGCATGTCTATCACAGCGGAGAAATCCAGCAATCCATTTGTCAACGGGGCCTTGAGCAGTTCAACCCCTTTTTCCGCCAGCCGCTCCGGCTTTTCCGGATCATCCGTTTCATTAAAAATGATAAGCGTATCAGATGCCGATTCGATCTGCAATACTTTCGCATCCTCCGGAATGGAAAGCCGGGTATCCAGAATAATGCGGTGCGGGTCTATCCCTTTTTCCCCATCCAGCCGGGCGGTGAGGCTGGGATTATCCGCTTTGACCGTCCCCACGCCCACCAGAATGGCGTCCGCCCAGTGGCGCAGCTCATGCACATACTGACGGGAGGCCGGGCCGGTGACCCACTTGGAATCTCCGGTGCGCGTGGCGATTCGGCCGTCCAGGGTGGCCGCGCATTTTAAGAAAACAAAGGGGCGCCCCATTTGGATGAATTTAAAAAAGGCCTCGTTTTGCTCAAGGGCTTCTTCTTCGCAGATACCCATGCTGATGTCAAGCCCCTGGCTTTTCAAATAATTCGCCCCGCCGCCGGTGACTTTCGGGTTGGGGTCTGCCGCGGCAATCACCACGCGCCGGATGCCGGCGGCAATGATCCGCTCCGTGCAGGGCGGGGTGCGGCCATGGTGGTGGCAGGGTTCGAGGGTTACATAGAGGGTGGCGCCGGCCGCCTGTTCGCCGGCATGATCCAGGGCGTTGACCTCGGCGTGGGGGCCGCCTATCGCTTCGTGCCAGCCTTTGCCGATGATGGTGCCGTCCTTTACCACCACTGCCCCGACCATCGGGTTTGGCGAGGTGTAGCCGCGCCCGTTTTCCGCCAGATCCAGGGCGATATGCATATAGAATGGGTCGTCCATAGGTGAATTATCCGGCTTACCGGCTGCTCAAAAGCGTCTTCAATTCAGTTACAAAGTCACTTACATCCTTGAAATCCCGGTAAACCGAAGCAAACCGGACATAGGCCACCTTATCAAGCTCATGGAGCTTCTTCATGACCTTTTCGCCGATGATGGCCGAGGGAATTTCCTTTTCCTCGGATTCGCGGAGATCCCGTTCGATCTCTTCGATAAAGGACTCGATTACGTTCATGCTGATTTCGCGCTTTTCGCAGGCTTTCTTAAACCCTGACCGGACCTTGTCCCGGCTGAAAAGCTCCCGCCGCTTGTCCTTTTTGATGATCATCAGCGGGATTTCCTCAATGTACTCGTAGGTGGTAAATCGCCGCTTGCAGGCCAAGCATTCCCGCCGCCGCCGGATGGCGGTGCCGTCCCGGCTCAGCCGGGAGTCGATGACTTTGTTGTCGTTTTCACGACAAAAAGGGCATTTCATAACCTTCCCCCTGCGGTTGCACCAATTGCGCCGTTTCGGTTGTTCAGGTATCGTTGATTTTTACGACTTCGATTTCCGCCTCCTCAAGCAGGTCCCTGGACAACTGATCGGCATACCCCGATCGGTAATATATTTTTTTGATTCCGGCATTGATTAGCATTTTGGTGCAGATAGAGCAGGGCAGGTTGGTGCAGTAGAGCGAGGCTCCTGCAATGGGCACACCGTGATAGGCTGCCTGGATTATGGCGTTTTGTTCCGCATGGATGCCGCGGCAGAGTTCATGGCGCTCGCCGGAGGCGATCTGCATGGTCTCCCGCATACAGCCGACTTCGGCACAGTGCGTGATTCCGCTGGGCGCCCCGTTATAGCCTGTGGCAAGGATCCGTTTATCTTTAACAAGGATCGCGCCCACCGCCCGCCGCAGGCAGGTCGAGCGTTTGGCCACCAGGGCCGCGATCTCCATGAAGTAATCATTCCAAGCGGGCCGACTGTCCGGCTGGGTCGGCATATGCATCTCCTTTGGCATGGGGCAGCCCTGCAAAATCCGGTTAGTGCGTCGGGTTATTCCGGGTCCTGGAATAAGGGAAACTGGGCGCAGAATTCCTGGACCCGTTCCCGGGTACGCTGGATCCGGGTTTCATCGTCCGCATTTTTGAGAATATCCACGATAAAATCGCCGATGATATGCATCTCATCTTCTTTCATGCCCCGGGTCGTCACCGCCGGCGTACCGATCCGGATGCCGCTGGTCACAAACGGGCTCTGGGTTTCAAACGGGATGGTGTTTTTGTTGACCGTAATCCCCGCTTTTTCCAAAACTTCCTCCGCATCCTTGCCGGTAATGCCCAGGTTGGTTACATCCACCAGCATCATATGGTTATCCGTACCGTTGGAAACCAGTTCAATGCCGTTTTCCATCAGATGCGCGGCAAGGGTCTGGGCGTTTTTAACGATCCGGGTCTGGTAGCGCTTGAACGCATCAGCCAGGGCAAGCTTAAAGGCAACGGCCTTGGCGGCGATGACATGCATTAAAGGGCCGCCCTGGATGCCCGGGAAAATCTCTTTGTTTAATTTTTTGGACAGATCGGCGCGGCCTAAAATCAAACCGCCCCGGGGGCCGCGAAGCGTTTTGTGGGTGGTTGATGTGACCACATGTGCATGGGGAACCGGCGAGGGGTGGGCGCCGCCGGCGATAAGGCCGGCGATATGGGCCATATCCACCATGAGATAGGCGCCTACGGAGTCGGCGATTCTGCCGAAAGCTTCAAAGTCGATAATCCGCGGATAGGCGCTGGCGCCGGCCACGATCATTTTGGGCTTGTGTTTTTTGGCCAGCTCCGAAATTTCATCATAATCCAGCGTGCCGGTATCTTTACCCACGCCATAGTGGACAAAATTAAAAAACCGGCCGGAAAAGCTCGCCTTGGCCCCGTGGGTCAAGTGCCCGCCATGGGCCAGATCCATGCCCAGGATGGTATCGCCCGGCTCCAGCAGGGCGAAATAGACGGCCATGTTGGCCTGGGAGCCGGAATGGGCCTGCACATTGGCATATTCGGCGCCGAACAGGGTTTTGGCCCGGTCAATGGCCAGGTTCTCGGCGATATCCACAAATTCGCAGCCGCCGTAGTAGCGCTTGTTCGGGTAGCCCTCCGCATATTTGTTGGTCATCACGCTGGCCTGGGCGGCCATGACCGCCGGGCCCACGATGTTTTCCGAGGCGATCAGCTCCAGGGTATGCTTCTGCCGGTTGTATTCGTTTTCAATGGCATTGGCGATTTCCGGATCCACAAAGTCAATGGTATCAATATTGCGTTGATTGTTTTGCATATCTTCCTTCCGTTATTTTATCCGCGCACGGATTTGGACCGCGCATCGATATTGTCAATCCGTTCCTTGTGGCGTCCTCCGTCAAACGGCGTGTCCAGCCATGCGCTGAGGATCTCCCGGGCCAGGTCCGTGCCGATCACCCGGCCGCCCATGATCAGGACATTGGCATCATTATGGCGGCGGCACATGATCGCGGAGAAGAGATCATTGCAGAGGGCCGCCCGAACGCCGGGGAAGCGGTTGGCAATCATTGACATGCCGAGGCCCGTGCCGCAGATCAGAATCCCTCGGTTAAATTCCCCGGATGAGACTTTCTGCGCCACACGGGCCCCGAACTCCGTATAATCCACCGAAGCCTCGTCCTGCGTGCCGCAGTCCTCAATATCAAGCTCGTGGTCTTTTAAAACCTGCTTGATACTTTCCTTTAACGCAAATCCGGCGTGATCGCAGCCGACCACGATCGGTGCCCTTGATTCCATGGCTGATGTATCCTTTAAGATCTAAGATCAGGTCTTTTCGATAATATAGTTGATCGCATCCTTAACCGTGGCCAGCTGTTCCGCATCCTCGTCCGGCACTTCAATATCGAATTCTTCTTCCATGGTCATGATAAGTTCCACAATGGCCAGCGAATCCGCGCCAAGGTCGTCGATCAAGGAGGCCTCTGGCACGACTTCACTTGCATCCACATTCAGTTTTTCCGCAATCAGTTTCTTAACTTTGTCTTCTATCTTCATTCACGCCTCTCCTTGTCTTAAGTATATAAACCACCGTTTACGTGAATTACCTGTCCTGTAATGTAGGCGGCCGCATCCGAGGCCAGAAAACAGGCGACACCCGCCACATCTTCCGGGGTTCCCGCGCGGCCTGCGGGGATTTGGGCCATAATCGCATCTTTTGAGGCCTGGGGCAGATCCGCGGTCATGGCGGTTTCAATAAAGCCCGGGGCAATGGCGTTGGCAGTGATGCCCCGGGACGCCAGTTCCCGGGCGGTCGATTTGGTCAATCCGATGATGCCGGCCTTGGCGGCGGAATAATTGGCCTGGCCGGGATTTCCGGACACCCCGGCAATCGAGGTGATATTGATGATACGGCCGGACTTCTGCTTCATCATGGGCCGGCTTGCCGCTTTAGTGCAGTTAAACGCCCCTTTGAGGTTCACTGAAATGACCTCATCCCAATCGGCTTCCTTCATCCGCGCCAAAAGCCCGTCCCGGGCAATGCCGGCATTATTGACCAGGACATCGATCCGGCCGGTGGTATCCAGCACGGTTTTGAAAAAGTCTGTGACTTCTCTGTTGTCCGCCACATTGACCCGGTATCCGTCTGGCATGCCGCCGGCCGCGGAAATCTCTTCAGCCGTCTCCTCTCCGCTCTGATCCGGTGAATGGAAGTTGAAAAAAACATGAACGCCGGATGCGGCAAAGGCTTTGCATATGGCGCGACCAATGCCTCTTGATCCGCCTGTCACCACGATTGTTCGCTTCATTTTTTTCGCTTACAGCCTCGGATTGCGGCGATTGATCAGTGTTAGGCAAAGAGGAATGCAGCGCAACATAGATATTGGACTTTTTGCGAAGCCATTATTCCTTTGTTTCAGTAACAGTCCGTCCCTTGTATGTTCCGCATTCGGGGCACGCCCGGTGCGGCATTTTGACCTCTCCGCATTGCGGGCATTTTGACACATTCGGTGCCTCGGTTTTCTGATGGGTGCGCCGTTTATCGCGTTTGGATTTTGATACTTTGTGTTTGGGTACTGCCATGGTCTGCTCCTAACTATTTAAAATTTTTATATATTAATTATATTCGGGCAAATGAAAAAATAGGGCCGCCCTTGGGCCCGATGCCCGGAAAGTCCTTTAAAAAGCAGAATTTAAGTTTTAAACTAGTATGTTAAATCGTTCCGCGTGTCAAGGCAATTCACTTTTATGCCATTTATAATGCTTGAGTTCAATAGGTGTTTGTGGTAAAAAAATCAATTTTATTTTTCTCATCAAATAAAGGATGTATATGAAGATGGATAAGCCAATCGTCACCCGATTTCCGCCGAGCCCGAGCGGGTATCTGCATCTGGGCGGCGCGCGAACGGCCATTTTTAACTGGCTGTATGCCCGTCATACCAGGGGGCGGTTCGTGCTCCGGGTTGAAGATACGGATGTGGCCCGATCCACAAAAGAGTCGGTGGACGCCATTTTGGACGCCCTTGAATGGCTGGGCATCGGCTGGGATGAAGGCCCGTATTTTCAATCCCAGCGCTTTGACGTGTATAAGGATTATATCAACCGGCTGTTGGCCTCCGGCCATGCCTATTACTGCACCTGCTCGGCGGAACGCCTTGAGCAGATTCGCCAGGAGGCCATGCAGAGCGGGGGCAAACCCAAGTATGACGGCACCTGCCGGGATAAGAACCTGGAATATCAGGAAGGCGCTGTCGTGCGGTTTAAGGCCCCGCTTGCCGGCACCACCATGGTACCGGACCGGATCCGCGGCAATATCGGATTTAACAATACCGAACTCGATGATTTCATCATCCAGCGAAGCGATGGCACGCCCACCTATAACCTGGCAGTGGTGGTTGATGACATAACCATGAACATCAATACCATCATCCGGGGCGACGACCATTTAAATAATACGCCCAAGCAGATTCAGCTCTATGAAGCCCTGGGCTGCAAGGTGCCGGATTTCGGGCACGTGCCCATGGTACTGGGTCCGGACAAGACACGCCTTTCCAAACGCCACGGGGCCATGTCCGTCACCGCTTACCGGGATATGGGCTATCATCCGGACGCCATGGTCAATTACCTGGTCCGGCTCGGCTGGTCGCACGGGGATCAGGAGTTTTTCACCCGGGAGGAGCTGATTGAAAAGTTTAACCTGGAGCATATCGGTAAATCCGCGGGTGTGTTTGATCCGGAAAAGCTCCTGGCGCTAAACGCTGAGCACATCCGGGCGAAATCCAACGAGGAACTGGCCGGCCATTTGATGCCGTTTTTAGAAGCCAAAGGGATTGAGGCGGCCCCGGGCGAATACCTCTACAACGTGATTGAAACCCTTAAAAACCGCAGCAAGACCTTTGTGGAAATGGCTGAGGCCGCGGAGTTCTATTTTGCGGATCAGGTGGCCTACGACGAAAAGGCGGCCAAAAAATTTCTCAAAGCCGGCATTCTTGAGCCGTTAAAGGAAATCACCGCGGAACTGGAGCAGATGGAAGTGTTCAACCAGCAAACCCTGGAGCCCATTTTTCAGCGGGTGATGGACAAGCACGACTTAAAACTCGGCAAAATCGCCCAGCCCATGCGCGTGGCCCTTACCGGAAAAACCGTAAGCCCCGGCATATTTGAGATGATCGAGGTGCTGGGAAAATCCGCGGTAATCGCGCGGCTTAAGGATGCCATCGCCTATATCGAATCCCGGCAGGGGCAAGATTAAAAAATGCCTTGACAGTATGGGCAGGTTTGCTAATTTTTAAGCAGATACTGAGGGTTGGTCTAGGGGTAAGACGACGGGTTCTGGCCCCGTTAACACAGGTTCGAATCCTGTACCCTCAGCCACCGAAAATAAAGGGATTGCAAAAATTGATTGCAGTCCCTTTTTATTTTTAGTTAATTTTATGCCACTCCTGTGCTACCTTATGACCTCTTTCATCTGTAAAGTCATAACACGATCCTCCAAACTGAAATCCCGCAACCTCTTACCCAAAATCCCCCAGAAAAAGTGACATTCTCCTGTCATGCCTTGTGGAACATTTATCCCTAGATTACGGCCTTTACAGATAAGGCATTGCTTTTCCTGTGGAAAGGCCCCGGCTTGTTAAATGTGGCCCTGATTGCCGGGGCTTTTCTTTTATGATGGATGGGGATCGGGTGACCAAGCGGGTTGCCTTCTGATTTTACCGGATCATGATTTATGACGGGGTGATACTGCGATTTTTACTGCCCTCTCCTTGACTTCTCTCAGCAAATCAGGTAGCAATGAATTCGGGCATTTACTCTTAATCCATTGGACGCCTTATGACCTCTCAAAATCGGCCTCGGAAAACAACCCGCGCATTTAGGTATAATAATCCTTTTTTCACCTTAATTGAGGCGTTTGCAGGGAAACAGTAATGAAGATAGAAGATATCCAAAAAGGAAATCTCATCAGCGGAATCGAGCAGTCCGGACCAGTGCGGATTATTGCTGTAGATAGCGCTGGCGAAAATGCCGTCAGTGTTGTGTATAAAAATCAGAGCGGCCCCCTGGGTGAGCGCATGCTTTTCCGAAACGATGAAGATCTTTTAACCCCAGCCGAGGACAGACGCCCCTGGCAGTTTGATGCCCCTGGAGGCGCTTTTAAGCTGGGCGTAGAAGCGCTACGTATTCATCTGGCCCACCTGTTTGATCCCATGATGGCCATTCACACATCCAATGTCATCCCCCTGCCGCATCAAATCACTGCCGTCTATGAATCCATGCTGCCCCGCCATCCTCTGCGGTTTGTCCTGGCCGATGATCCCGGTGCCGGCAAAACAGTGATGGCCGGTCTCTATATCCGGGAATTAATGATGCGAAGTGATGCCCAGCGTATCCTGATTGCTGCCCCGGGCGGCCTGGTGGAGCAGTGGCAGGATGAACTGTTTGAAAAGTTCGGTTTAGTGTTTGAACTTTTTACCCGGGGAAAAATGGAAACCTCCCACAGCGGCAATCCTTTCATGGACAGCAACCTTTTGATTGCCCGCATGGATCAATTGAGCCGTGCCGAAGACATCCAGGAAAAGCTGAGCCTGGTGGAATGGGATTTGGTGGTTGTGGATGAAGCCCATAAAATGTCTGCCAGTTATTTTGGCAACAAGGTCAAATTCACCAAAAGACACCAACTTGGCCAACTGCTGTCCTCAAAAGCCCGGCACTTTCTGATGATGACGGCTACGCCGCATAACGGCAAAGAAACCGACTTTCAGCTGTTTTTATCGCTTTTAGATAATGATCGATTTTTGGGCAAATTCCGGGACGGTGTGCATCAGGTAGACACCACGGACGTAATGCGCCGAATGATCAAGGAAGACCTGGTCAAGTTCGATGGTTGTCCTCTATTTCCGGAACGCTGCGCATACACGGCGCAATATGAGTTGTCGGAACAGGAATATACGCTGTATGAGGCGGTCACGGAATATGTCAAAAATGAAATGAACAAGGCCGAGAACATGGATGGCTCCCGGAAAAACCGGGTCGGCTTTGCCTTAACCATCCTTCAGCGCCGACTGGCCTCCTCTCCGGAAGCCATTTATCAGTCATTAAAACGCCGGCGCCAGCGACTTGAAAAGCGCGTCGAGGAACAAAAACAGCAGAGCATGGGTAACAGCATTGCTGAAACCCTGACCGGCTTTGGAAGTGCTCCTTTTGATGATTTTGACGAGGATGAACTCACCGGCACCGAATATGAAAATATGGCCGAAGAGCTGGTTGACGAAGCTACCGCCTCTCAAACCATTGCGGAAATGCAGACGGAAATTTGGCGGATCTGGAACCGAAACCGAGCTTCCTGAGGATGAGCGGACAGCAGCAAAGAAAACCCGATATTACAGAACGGTCAAGCTTGATCCCCATACTGGCCGCATGGCCTTTGATCAGATCCACGATGAAATAATAAAGCTGTTTTCCGCCAAACCAGGTGTAACAGTAACTGTCCGGCTGGATATCACCGCCGAATTCCCGGACGGCTTTGACGAAAACCTGCAACGGGCCGCCCGGGAGAACAGCGCTGCACTGGGCTTTGATGATTCGGAGTTTGATTAATAAGAATAATATGTTGGGATTTGTGTTTTTAAAAAAAATTAACACATCATGTTAACTTTTTCTTGCATTATATACCTCATGGAAATATATTTTAAAACAAAGCGGCTTGCAAAAATATGCAACAACCAAAAAGAAGCCATAAAAATTCATGGAGCTAAGATGGCAGCAAAGTTGCGGCAGCGGATGTTCGAACTTAACGCCGCCAATTCGCTAAAAGATATTTCGAGATTACCTCCGGCAAGATGCTATCAGTTATCAGGAAATCGTAATAATCAGTTCTCTGTTGACCTTGAACATCCCTTTCGGCTTTTGTTTATTCCTGCGAATGAACCTCTGCCACGGCTGCCGGATGGTGGCTTTGATTTAGAAAAAATTACGCAAATCGAAATTATCGCAATTATCGATACACATTAAAGAGGAGCCCCAAATGGTACGGGCCAAAAAACAATATAAATTTGAGCCGGATTATGCGGTTCTGCCGGGTGAAACCTTAAAAGAGGTGATGGATTCGCTCAGTATGAAGCAGAATGAGCTTGCTTTGCGCACTGGCTTGACGGTTCAATCCATAAATCGAATTTTAAAAGGGGATCAGCCCATTACATATGAAACGGCCAATAAACTGGAACTTGCCACGGATGTGCCCGCTCATTTTTGGAACAACTTGGAAATTCAATACCGAGAACAGCTTGCAAAAATTCAGGAACAAAAACAGCTTGAAGCTGACATTAACTGGCTTAAAAGAATTCCGGTGAAAGAGTTGATTGAAAGGGGCGTGATTGAGCCCCAAAAAGACGAGTTGATGCTTTTAAAAGAAGTCCTGAAATTTTATGGAGTAAGTAGTGTTTCCGCGTGGAAGGGTATCTGGGAATCTCCGGCCGTGGCTGCAAGGCGGTCCGAGTGTTTTGAAACACGCGTTGAAGCTGCAGCAACCTGGATTCGGTTAGGAGAACTAAAGGCGCACGAAATACAATGCCAGCCCTTTAATAAAAGCAAATTCAAAAAAGTCGTGTCGCATATTCGTGGTTTGATCAAGGAAAAACCCGGGCATTTTACACGGGAAATGATCGAACGTTGTGCCGAAGCCGGTGTTGCAATAGCCTTCGTGCCGGAGATGAAAAAGGTGCCCTGGCAAGGGGCAACGAAATGGCTGTCCGCCTCAAAAGCCATGATCCTGCTCAATATTCGATATAAAAGAGAAGATATTTTTTGGTTTTCATTTTTCCATGAAACCGGCCATGTGCTGCATGATGAAAAAAAATACCTTTATATCAACGATGGAACAAATGATGATCCGAAAGAACGCCGGGCCAATGAATTTGCAGCGGAAACACTTATTCCGAGAAAATGGGATAAGCAAATTAAACGTATTCGCTCCAAAGCTGAAATCACCCAACTTGCTAAAGACCTTGATCTTCCACCTGGAATCGTTGCCGGCCGTTTTCAGCACCTGACTGGGAAATGGAATTATTTTAACGGTCTTATCCGAAAGTTTGAGTGGGCTTGAGAGGGTTATTCACTCGTTAAAATCATTGGTAAGTTTATGGATCTGAAGGTCTAAAACAATATGCCCTTAGTCTATACCGCAGAAAATGGTGAAAAGGCTGAAATAATGCCTAAAGAATTTATACCTTTGTCCTATGAAGATTTGCCGGTGAAAAATAACCGAATGAAATCATACCCGATAGAGGTGATAGCAGAGTCGATCAAAATAAATGGCAGTTTTGTTGCGGTTTTGTCATGTTTATATGAGGACGTAAGTGGAGACGGTCAGCTCCTTGCCAAACGAATTTTAAAACCAAACATAAAATATTCGGATAAAGAGGCCTATAATGCTCTCTTTGATTTGAGAATGTTAGAACTATTTCTTCTATTTCAGCCATTCAATAATAAGCCATGCGCATTGTGTACATGTGATAAGGCGCTCGCTGCTTTTTGGTGTGCTATCCAGCCAGCGCATGGAGCATTGAAGACTGGAATTCCCACCTATCAAATTTCGATAACTGAAAAACTTTTTGCCCGAATGACAGAAGCTGAACGCACTTCTTTGTTCCACTTCAGATAATCTGACAACGGTATTAAAATCAAAATCAGATTTTTATAAGCACTCTCAGATAAAGGACATGAAATATGAAAATTTTAAACCGTATATTCGGGATTTGTGAAACGAAGCCTCCGGAAAACCAAGATTGTTGGAGGTATTCGAGCGGAAAGGTGGAAATTGATCTGTCGAAAGTACCGAAATTGAATGAAAAGGATACCGCTATTCGTCTTGAGGGCAAAGGATTGCCGAACCGGCTTCTTGTAGTGCACAGGGATAACGATGAATTTCATGCCTTTGAAAACAAATGTACGCATTTTGGGCGTCGGCTTGATCCCTTGCCTGGACAACCACTGATCCAGTGTTGCAGTATAGGGAAATCCACGTTCGATTACACAGGAGCCAATGCCTCCGGAAGCGCTAAGGAACCAGTAAAATCATTTCCTATTGAAAAACAAAACGGGGCTTTAATAATCAAATTGGTTTAAACATTCGGTAAGTGGGGAACAGCGCGGTGGAATCTATCGAAAATGTGCTTGCCAAGAGGGTCATACCCCCTCGAGAGCCATGATAGCCGTAGTGCTCGGGTTACCCGAGCCTATCCATGATCAAAAGTCCGGACCGAGCGGCCACAATATCTTGTATATTGCCTTGGCGTTAAAATTTCAGGATTCTGTTTGACAGTGCTGAGCACCGCAAGGGCCAGCATAGCTATTGAAAGGTGCTGCCAGCGGCGGCGTGAAAATGTATTAAAAATGGCGGATTAAAAATGTCCTTAA
>JBKHAE010000050.1:0-25494 GCA_046543065.1 Desulfobacterales bacterium
ATCGGATTCATGGCAAGCAGGGTCTCAAACATGGATCCGAACACCTCGGCGGAAAGGGTATTGTTGTCAAGATAGTAGTTCAGGCTCTTGGGGTACTGGCCGCCGAAGGTTTCAACCCCGCCGCCTTTTTCCGCATGGGGTGATGCCAGGGGATCCGGCCGATCCTTCCAGTCTTTATCCGGATACCGGGTCTCGCCGCGTACCGGCGCTGCCGCCAGGGCGGCTGCCATAAAAATAAGCGTTAAGAGAATGGCCGCGTGCCGCATGGGATTTAAGCTCCTTTCAAAACATCAATCATGGAAAATGTCAGGCCGCGAACGCCTTGCCGGATTTTTTCCTGTAAAAACCGGGCCGCATCCAGGGTGCCCCAGGCGTAAATGTCGCGGCCGTTCACAAAATGGGAAAATGAGAAGGTAACGGTTTGATCCTTGGAGGTCAGGGTGTAGGTGTGCCAGCCGTGGCCGTCCAGGTATGCCTCCGGGATTCCCCATTCTTTTTGCTGGATTTTTGGATCCCGGATTTTAATGATATCTGACTCGGAGAAATTAAGCCCCAATTGGTTGAAATACCCGACCATGGCCTTGGCCGTGCCGCTGGTATCCACCTTGTTCTTTTGGTGGGATTCCTTGATTTCAAGCCGGTATCCGTCAAAGAGCCCCGGAAAATTCTCCGCAGCATAGGCCATCATGGCCTGAAATCCAACGATCTGCTTGGCCATGTTCGGGGCGATGACCGCGGATATTGAAGATTGGGCAATGGTCTGGGCCAGCTTTTCCCGGTCACCGCCGGTGGTGCCCATGACAAAGGGGATCGCCTGGTTGCAGTAGAATTGGGCATTTTCATTCACCGCATCCGGGAGAGTGAAGTCAATGCTGATAAATTCGCCCTCGCTTGACTTGATGGCCGGGATTGCCTGATCCCGATCCTGCGGCTTAATCAATTCGATGCTGACCCCGTCCAGGGAAATCGCCGTTTCGCCGATTTCCGGGCCGGTCATGGACTGGGGAATTAATTCCACGGAGTTATCGGCAATCGCATGCCTGGCGATTACGGTGGCCACTTTTCCGGGCAGGCCGTTAACCATCAGTTTTAATTTGCTCATCAGAGGCCCTCCTATTAATACGCAATAATGGTGTATTGGTTTGATACTGAATGAAAAACGATTAAAGGTCAAGGCGGGTTGCAAAAATTTCAGAAACCCTTGCGGCTGCCGCATCAACTGTTCGGGAAAGCAGCGGAAATACTCCCGGCATCCCGGCCAGATCCTGTTTCAGGGTGCGTACGGCCCTGGGGATAAACTGACTGAAAAAGGGCTTTTCTTTGACCCGGGTGAGATAGCCATACGCGCCCAATGCCTGCATCAGCCGGCAGACCCGGCAGGCCTGATAGCCCGCCAGAAAATGGTTCCGGGAAAAACTCCGGTATTTCATGTATTCATGCATGGCAAAATCAATCAGCTGCGCTTGGATCGGCTGCGGCAGGGCCGCATAGGGGTCTGCCAGAAGCGCGGCCAGATCGTATTGGACCGGCCCGATTCGTCCGCCCTGAAAGTCGATGAAATAAATATCCGCGTTTTTGATCATAATGTTTCGGGACTGACAATCCCGGTGCATGAACCCGGACATGCTGTTTAAAACGGCCTGGTCCGCGAGGCGGGAAAACTCGTCAGCAAGCGTTTCATATGGCTGATTCAGGGGGAGATATCCGTTCAAAAAGGCGTCCACAAAATACCGGCATTCTTTTTCAAGAATCAGGGGCTTGTCATAGGCCGGCCCCTGATAGGCTGCCGCCGGATCAAACCCCTCTTTGCCTGAAACAGCCATTCTTAGCAATTCGCGAATCACTTTCTGATAAATCGCGATCACTTCAGCCTTCGGCGGATTGGCCTGCAGCCAATCATATAACAGGGTATCGCCCAGATCCTCCAGAAAAACAAGGCCGGCAAAGCGCTCCTTAAGAAATATTTGCGGTACCGGAATGTTTTTTTCAAACAGATGCCGGCCAAGGGCGATAAATGAATCAATCTCACAGGTGTCATCGCCTGTCTGAATGCCGTGGTCGGCGAGAATCAGGGAACCGCCCTCATCTGCCAGGCGATACCATGTCCGGTCCGAACCGTCGCCTTTTAATTTTTCATACTGGATAACGGAGGCCGCCGGTTTTCGACCCCAGGCGCTTAAAAAGGCGTCAGGGGCGGTGTGCTCCAGAACCGCTCTGCGATAGCGCTTTGGCGTGCCGATATCCTTCCAGTAAAAGGGCGGCGGCACATAGGCCTTGATGGGCAAGCCCTTATCCAGGAGCGATTGGTAGACGGCAATGCTGCTTACCGTCTGTTTCGGCGGAATAAACGAAAGAATCCGGCTGTCCAGCACCTGGATGCCGGTAAAGGCAAGGAGCGCATCCGTTTCTGACAAACGTTCGGCGGCAAATGAACGGATAAACTGCCCGTTGTCAACCACGACGGAATTAAAAGCCGGGTGGTGATGCATGACCAGGGTAGCCGGCCAGTCATGGCGGCAGTGATATGCATAAACGGCGTCAAGGTCCAGATCCGTTACAATATCGCTGTTAATCACCAGAAAGGGCGCGCCATCCAGAAAATCGGCCGCGTTTCGGATCGCCCCGCCGGTGCCCAAGATGGACGGCTCATACCGGGTCATAACCGGAACGGGAAAGGCGGCGCCTTCAATAAAGGCGGCAATTTGGTCTGCCAGATGATGGGTGTTGATGATAATGCCCGTGCAGCCGGCGGTGATCAACCGATCAATCAGGCGGCCGAGGACGGGCTCGCCGTTAACGGGAAACAGGGGTTTGGGCCGGATGGTCGTATACGGTCGGAGTCGGGTGCCGTAGCCGGCTGCAAGGATTAAAGCCTTCATGGATGCATCACTCGGGTGTGCCCAAAAAGCCGCTATGAGAGCAGGGGCATTTTTTCCTGAAGGTATTTGCGGTAGTTTTGGATTTTTTCCAGATAAAAATCAAAGGATTCCGGATCGCTCTCCGGGCTGCTCAGGCCTTTGTCCGTAAAATAGGCCACCGCATTCTGATAGTTGATTCTGGTTAAGGCCTCTTTCCGGTTGATCTCGTTTCGTTTGTACATCCGGTTGCCCATGGCCTGGATTTTTTTGATATAATCTTTGACTTCATAAATAGGCTGCTTGGTATAGTGCCTCATATAATTTAAGACCACCCAATAGGAATCAAGAAAGGGCGCCAGAAAGGCGGCCAGCATATGGAGCTTCCGGTAGCCGGCTGAGGTGATATTATAGGTTTCCGGCAGCGTGGGGTGCGGCATCAGAATCGCGTCATCAATAAAGGATTTCAATGTCTTGCGCACCGTGTGCGCCACAGGCAGCTCATTTTCAAAGACAAACTCGTTGGTGAATAAATCCTTGAGAAACTCATAGCTTGTATGCAGGTCGCCGCCGGCAAATTGGAATGCATCGGCATGCAGAATGGCCATAGCCGTATATGCCCCGGGAATAAAGCAGATGACGCAGTTATTTTTATAGTATTCCAGGGCCGGGCGCCGGCTGTCGCTGATTTTGAACAATGGGTTGGATTCGTTTACGGTGGTGATTTCAGACGTGCTTTTTTCAATAATTTTGTTCTGGGTAAAAGTTTCCAGAACATGCCGGTAGGCACTGTTTCGGTCAATAATCAGGGTGTCTGACAGGTTGGCGCCCTGGTTTAACAGAAAGGTCATATACGTATCCACGATATGAAACAGCTGGTTTAAGTAAAACCGCTTCTGCCCGCAGTTTAAAATGGATGCCGCCAAGACGGCATAGGGGGTCACCACGGTGACCTGGTTGATTGCCCCGATCAGGCGCCGGCCCAAATGAAGCGCGGCTTTTTTGGAGTCTAAGGTGGCTTCGCTTAATTCCGGATCGGTTTCCTGCAGGTAGTGCTTCAGGGAAATGGGCGCGTTAAAGTTTAGATAGATTTTACCGTATTTTCTTTTCAAAAATTTTCTGGCTTTGAGCATGTTCTTCAAATTTTCCGGAGCCTTTTTGCCGCCCTCCAGTTCATGGATATAGGCTTTTTCCTCAAGCACCCGGTCATAGCCGATATAGATCGGCACAAACATCATATCGCTCCAGCGGATGTTTTTGTAAGCATCCAGAATCAAAGACAGCAGGCCGATTTTCGGGGCCAGCAGTTTCCCGGTGCGGCTTCGGCCGCCTTCCGGAAAGAATTCCACATAAAACCCCTCGTCGATAATTTTTTGAAGATAGGCGGCAAATACTTTGGGGTAGAGCTTTTCGCCTTTAAACGTCCGTCGGAGAAAAAACGCACCCCCGCCCCGGAATATGGGCCCCAGCGGCCAGAACGAAAGATTCTTGCCGGCCGCGATCAAGGGGCAGGGCATGTTGTTGTTGAAAAAGATATAGGAGAGGATCAGGTAATCCAGATGGCTTTTATGGCAGGGCACCAATATCAGGGGGGCCTCCCGGGATATGCGTTTGACCCGGTCGAGTCCGCTGTAGTCAACCACCATGCCTTCAAAGATGGTGCGGAACATCCAGCGCAGGGCCACATCAAAGATGCGGATCGTTTTAAGGTTGTAGTTGGAGGCGATTTCATCCAGATAGGCGGCCGCCTGTTTATGGGCCTGGTGAAGCGATACATTGGATTGCCGGGCATAGTCGGCGATAAATTTCTGCACATCCTGCCGGGTCAGCAGCTCCTCCATGATTTCCAGCCGGGATTTGAGTATAGGGCCGGTGATGCTCTGCCGATGGCGGTTGATTTGGCCTAGCAGGTGCCGGCGCAGGGCGACGGCCTGATTTTTGGAGGAAAGTTTGGCGATTTCCGGGCGCGCTAAAAAATCCTGCAGACAGAGGGGTTCGGAGGCTTCGATAAATATGGTTTTAGGGCTTTTGATCAGCGCTACCAGCCGGCGGATGCGGCCTGGATTCTCATTGGTGCCAAAAAGCATGTCAATAAATGACAGCCGGGTTTTTTCAGGGGCTTTGCCAAAGAGCATCAACTGGGGGTAAAAATAGACCGGCCGGTCGATGCGTTTTTGGATTTCAATTAAATAATGAAGCGGGTCGGGCTTGGATTTGACGAACCGGCGGTAAAAGCCCTTTTCCTCCACCAAAGACAGGAGCGCGGCATTGCCGGCCATCAGTTTATCCCGGATATAGCCGCTTTTGTAAGGGTCGGGCAGGGCCAGGTGTTTGACGAAATAGTTGACATGGGAGAGGATAATTTTAAAAAGCCGCATTAAGGGCTGCCAGAAAATAAGGCGGTGGTCAAACCCGATGCCCGGATGCGGCATGCCCTCATGACGGAACCGGGTATGAAAAAACAGGTATTCGAAATAGCTTTTGTATTTGTTTACATAGATGATAATCCGGTCCTTGTTTTCCGGGCGGCGGGACAACGCTTCGGGCTGGGAATCCACTTGAATGCCCATGAAAAGGAATTTGAGTATCAATCTGGCGATAATGCCGGTATTCGTGGGCAAATAGCAGGTAAAGGGGTGGTAGGCGCCGGAAACCCGTTTGTCCCACGAGGATCGGATATTTTTTTGTAATTTTTTAAGACGCATATGAATTAGCTCGGCTTTGTAAAGGATATTTGGTTCTAACAATTTGTCGGCTGCTTTTCAAGCGCATTATCTTTTTGCCGGCAAAAGCAGAGGGCGCAGAATGGATGGCTGTAAGAAATTTTGCCTTGCTTTACCCCGGGGCTTATGGTAGGTGTCAATTTTAATTATCAAACGGTGTCCATAAGATTCTATAGATTGGGAACGTAACTTATCAAAGGAGGATGCAGCTTTATGAAAACGTTAATTGGGGGCGCGATAGCAGCCGTGATTGGTGTAATCGGATTGGCGATTTGGTTTAATGCGTTTTTGCAGCTTCTGGCCGGTGCCGTGCCGGTCATGTTGTTGCTTGGTGGGTGCCTGGCGCTGTATCTCGGCTTCGATGAACTGAAAGATACCTGGCAGAAAGAGGGCAGTGTGGCCCCAGCGGATACGGAACCGGAAAATGAGCTGGAAAAATACAAAAGGGAAAATGAAGAGCTGAAAAAAGAGATTGAATCCCTGAAGTCCAAGTAAAACTGTTCAGCCAGCAGTTTTTGATCAGCTTAAAAACCCCGCAGGGTCTTGCCTGCGGGGTTTTTTTATCGACTGCGATTTATCCCCCGGAATCTTTCGGATGCCCGCCGGTCTATGGCGCGTGCTTTTTAATCGCGCTGGTCGCCAAATGATCCGCTTTTTCGTTGCCGCAAATCCCGCCGTGCCCCTTAACCTTGATCAGCTTTAAATCCTTAAATTCTTCGCAGAGCTTTTGAATGTCAGCGACCAGCTCCTTATTCTTGCGCGCCTTCCAGCCGCTTGTCAGCAATCCGAGCACGTAGCTGCTGTCCGTGTAAAGCCGGACCGGCATGTCTTTGCGCTTAATCGCCTCCAGGGCGGTTTTAACCGCCATTAATTCAGCGATGTTGTTGGTTGCGGAACCGATAAAGCGGGAGATTTCGCGTTCGTGGGGCCCGTATTGCAGAAATACGCCGATGCCGGCCGGTCCGGGATTGCCTGAGGCAGCCCCGTCCGTATATACGTGGATCGCATCCTTATTGGGC
The DNA here is from genome assembly GCA_046543065.1 of Desulfobacterales bacterium. Classification (GTDB taxonomy): domain Bacteria; phylum Desulfobacterota; class Desulfobacteria; order Desulfobacterales; family Desulfosalsimonadaceae; genus M55B175. Next base: position 6,598 of record JBKHAE010000050.1, read on the forward strand.
TTGTCGGCATCACTGTCCGCCTGGACAAAGGGGGGCGCAGTCGGCTGTGTTTGGGTGGAATTTTCAGGCGTTTTTGCCGGCTGTTTTTTTGGCTTGTCCTCACCTTCAATATCCCCAACATTCTCCCCGCGCACCCAGTATTCGTGGGGTTGATCCAGCTGGTATTTGATCAACACCTTGCCTTTGTCCATCACCGGCTGGCCCGCCGGGTCCGCGGCCACCCACACTTTATTTTTCTTAAACCGTTTGCGCACCCATTTTGAAATCTGCGATGCCAAACCGTTGGTCTTTTGTCTGTCGCTATTGTTCATATAAAAGATAGGGTTTTATTTCTTCTTGAACATCCCTTAAATCTGCCAGCCAGTCGGCTTCAATGGCCTCCACCGGTTCAAAGCGTTCTATGCGTTCGCGGATGGCGGCATCGCCTAATATTAAATCAATCGGGAGCTTCTCCCACTCATATTCGTAAGGGGGCGCTCGCCATTCGAATTTTTCCGGATAATGATACATCACCGCCTGCATGAGCTTGAGGCTTGTTTGATAGGCATTGTAGGCGCGGGGGGCGGTGATATGCAGGTGGAACCCCCGGCAGTTTTCATGCTGGAATTTATGAAACATAGGTTCAAATGCCACCGGCCGGAGCACACCGCCGGGGAAATGCCCGCCGCCCATAAAGCCGGCGATTTTATCCGGATCGATAAACGGGGCGCCGAAAATTTCAAACGGGGTGGTTGTCCCCCGGCCTTCGGAGATATTGGTCCCTTCAAATACGACCTGCCCGGGATAGACCATGGCGGATTGCACGGTGGGCAGGTTGGGGGATGGGGGTATCCAGGGAAGGCCGGTATCGGAAAAATACATCCACCGGCGCCATCCCTCCATTGGAATAACCGCAAGATGGCAGCCGATGTCATGTGCCGTATTGATATAGCGGGCATATTCCCCCAGGGTCAGGCCGTGGCGCATGGGGATCGGATATCGCCCGACGAATGAAGTAAATGGCTCCTTTAGCCGATTACCTTCCACCTGGATGCCATTGACCGGGTTGGGCCGATCCAGGATGATCACCTGTTTATCCATATTCCGGGCGGTTTCCAGGCAGTAGGACATGGTGGCGGCAAAGGTATAGACCCGGGTGCCCGCATCCTGCAAATCAATGAGCAGGGTGTCAAGGCGGTCAAACATGGGGACGGTCGGCACCCGGGTATCGCCGTAAAGGCTGAAAACCGTAAGGCCTGTCTCCGGGTCCCGTAAATCCCCGGACTCCACCATATTGTCCTGCTTTTCCGAATAAAAGCCGTGCTGCGGGGAGAAGAGGGTCGTGAGCCGGCCGGGAAACCGCTGCCGGATTAAGTCCTTGGCATGACGATAATTTCGATCCACCGAGGCGGGGTTGCATAACAGGCCAAGCCGTTGTCCTTTCAACCAGGCCGGCGGGGCGGCGATAAAATTTTCCAGTCCGGATTTAATTGGCGGCATCCTCTTTTGGGACAATCAATAAAAAATTTTTAAATTTTTATCTCTCTGAAATTTAACAGATTATTTTAAATTCCCCGGGTTTCCTGCCTTTTATGACGTTTGCGTCAATTATCTAAATTCTTTCCGAATCCGGTTTTTGGCGCACCCATTCGTCACAGAACTGTCACCGAAAAATCAAATATCGGCAAAAATCAAAGGAAATTTAAAAAAATGGAAGCTTTCGGGCGTTTCGGCACTTCATCGGGTATCCACCGAAAAACCATTTTCCCCTTGTTTGCGGGGGCTTTGGGCATTGATAAAATTTTATAGCTCATTGAACTAGTTGTACTATCTTGTTGATGTTTTAATAAAAAAATCAAATGTATATATATTGTTGAAAGATGGTTTAAAAATGCGTCAATTTCGCATCTCATCATATTTGACCCGGCGCCGGAGATAGATTATACAGGGGGCTAATTGATTGCGACGGATCGCTAAATATTTTCACAGATCAATTCACATTCTTAAAAATCCGAATTTTCCTTTTTATATAGGTTGTACCTGCCACACACAGTGTTTTTTGCGCGCTAATCGTTTTTTATTGTCTTTTTAGCGAAAGACCCGGTTAACAACAAGTTTTTTTTAATCCTTACTGCTCGGCGAGGTCGTGTTCTTATGGAAAATATCTGGCAAAGTGTGAAAGCCTCGATCAAGGAGTCTACCCCCACCCATGTGTATAAAATGTGGATTGAGCCGGTAGAATTTTTAAAAGCCTCGGATGACGGCATTGTACTGGCGTGTCCGAATCTTTTGTTCAAAAAGCGGGTGTGGGAGAATTTCGGGGGGATGATAAAAAGCGAGTTGACCCGGCTGGCGGGCCGCCAGTTAAAACTTTTGCTTGAAGTTTCAAATGGCGGCGGCGGTGGCAACGGCGGCGGCAATGGCCATTCCAACGGCAAAAAACGCCATTTCAAAGTCTCCGCATCCGAAAATGTCCAGTTGCCTATTCCGGCGATGGATTGCCAGCCGCGGTATGGCCGGTTGCTGCGCAAGGATTTTACATTTGATCGCTTTGTGGTGGGAGAGAACTCCACGTTTGCCTATAATGCGGCGGTGGCTCTGGCATCGCAGAAAAACAAATTCCCGCCGCTTTTTCTTTTGTCCCAGCCGGGCATGGGGAAAAGCCATTTGTCCCAGGCAGTGGGGCATAAGATCCTCTCGGCCTTTCCGAATGAGCGGGTGATGTATATTACCGCCGAGGACTTTACCACGGATATGGTCCATTCCCTGAGGAATCACACCATTACGGAGTTCAAGCAGAAATACCGGAATAACTGCGATGTGCTGCTGTTAGATGACATCCATTTTTTATCCGGCCGAACCCGCACCCAGGATGAACTGGCATTATCCCTGGACTATCTCTATGATTCCGGCAAAAAGATCATCTTCTCCAGCACCACCCCATTAAAGGATATCCCAAAGCTGGGCGAACATTTGAAGTCCCGGCTCTCTCAAAGCGTGGTCTCGGAAATCCAGACCCCGGATTTTTCCACGCGGTTTAAAATTTTAAAGTGTAAATCCGATTGTTACGGGTATGCGTTAAAAAACGAGGTGCTCGAGTATATGGCCAGTGAGCTGACCGAGAATGTCCGGCTGCTGGAGAGCGGCCTGATGGGGGTGGCCACCAAATCCCGGCTGCTCAATATGGATGTGGACTTGTCCCTTGCCGAAAGTGTGGTCAAAAATCTGGCGATCACCCGTAAAGCCATTACTCTGGGCTCAATAAAAAAGATCGTCTGCAAAGAGTTTGGGATTACCGAAACCGAAATCGCATCCAATTCACGTAAAAAAGGCGTGGTCCGGCCCCGCCAGATCGCCATGTATCTGGCCCGCCGCCATACCAAACAAACCATCCAGTCTATCGGCCGGAGCTTTAACCGCTATCACGCCACGGTCATCCATTCCATCAATAATATCGAAAAAGAGCTGAAAGTGCAAAGCGAGGTCAAGCAACAGGTGGAGCGGATTGACAAGCAGCTCTTAGACGGTAAATTTTGATACCGATTACATCCCGGGTCTTTAAGCAGATCCAGCGCATTGTGGGCAGGGACAACTGCACTCAGGCCAGGGAGGATCGCCTCTGTTACGGCTTTGATGCCACCAAAACCGAGGCCCTGCCGGATGCCGTGGTGTTTCCGGAAAATAGCCAAGAGATCTCAGAGATTCTCAAACTGGCCAATGCGCACCAGTTTGCGGTGATTCCCCGGGGGGCCGGCTCGGGCATGTCCGGGGGCGCCATTCCGGTATCCGGCGGGGTGGTGGTAGTGATGACCCGGTTTATCCGGATTATCGAAATTGATACGGATAATCTGATCGTCCATGTGGAGCCCGGCGTGGTAACCGGTGACCTACAGCGGGCGGTTCAGGAAAAGGGCCTGTTCTATCCGCCGGATCCCTCAAGTTCGGATTTTTCAACCCTTGGCGGCAATGTGGCGGAATGCGCCGGCGGGCCGAAAGCGGTCAAATACGGCGTAACCCGCGATTATGTGCTGGGCCTGGAGGTGGTGCTGCCCACGGGGGAAGTCATCCGGACCGGTGTCAGGACCGCCAAAGGCGTGGTGGGCTATGATTTGACGCGTCTTTTTACCGGTTCGGAGGGGACCCTGGGGATCATTACCCGCATGACGCTTCGCCTGCTGCCCCTGCCTGAGACGGTAAAGACCCTGACCGCATTCTATGACCGGATGGAGGCCGCAGCTGAAGCCGTGTCTGAGATTATCCGGCGCGGCATTATCCCGCGAACCATTGAGTATATGGATAATGCCTCGATTCGATGTGTGGAAAACTATCTAAACGCCGGATTTCCGGAAGATGTGGCGGCTCTTTTGATCATCGAGGTCGATGGATCGGCTGAAATGGCCCGGCAGGCCGAAGAAGCGATCGAATCCCTGTGCCGGGAACTCGGGGCGATAAAAGTGGAAACGGCCGCGACGCCCGAGGCCGCCGAAGCGTTATGGCGCGCCAGAAAATCCATATCCCCGGCGCTCTATAGCCTGGCACCGGATAAAATCAATGAGGATATCGTGGTGCCCCGCAGCCGGATTCCGGATATGGTCCGAAAGATTCAGGCCCTCAGCCAGCGCACGGGCCTTACCATGGTGAGCTTCGGTCATGCCGGAGACGGTAACATCCATTTTAACATCATGCTGGATAAAAAGGATCGGGCAGCGCTTGAAAAAGCCGAACTCGCCGTCGAAGAGATTTTTGATTACACCCTTGAACTGGGGGGGACGATTTCCGGCGAACACGGCATTGGCATCTCCAAGGCGAAGTATATGGCCAAGGAAATTTCCCCTGAGACGATGGCGCTGATGAAACGGATCAAGCAGGCCTTTGATCCGGCCGGTATACTCAATCCCGGCAAGATGCGCCTGCCTTGATTTTTCCCTTTGGCATCGAAGTCTTATGGCTTATTGAATTTTTGACGGCATTTCCTGAACCGCCATCCAGTCTTCAATCTGTTCCATGCGCGTCTGCTCGCCCTGTTCTATGGCACAGCGCAGTCGAACGGCGCAATGTTTCCGGCATATGGTATGATCAAAATTGAAATGGCCGAAACATTCCACAAAATTATCGTCACTGTCGGTTTTGTAAATTTTTTCCATCATATATAGTATCTTCTCAGATCGTGAGTAATGATCGAACCGCTTCGTGTATATGGCCGTTGCTGGCCAGAATTTCTTTTTTGTCAATGCTGAAGGGATGGCCGGAAAAATCCGTGACCCGGCCGCCGGCCATCTCGGCGATCACCGTGCCGGCCGCGGTGTCCCAGGGATGGAGGTTCTCCTCCCAGAACGCCTCAAACCGGCCGCAGGCCACATAGCACAGATCCAGCGCCGCCGAGCCCAGCCGGCGGATGCCGCGCGCAGCCAGCAGGCATTGCTGAAACCGCTGCATCACCGGCTGGATAATGGCTTGAAAGGCATAGGGGAATCCTGTCACCAAAAGGCTCTCGGAGATCTCGCTCTGCCCGGAAACTGTTATGGGCCGGCCGTTCAGTGACGCCCCCTGGCCTTCAACACCGGTAAACAGCTCACCGCTCACCGGGTTTAATACAATACCCACCCGGGTTTTCCCATTTGTGGCAAATGCAATGGATATACAGAAAATGGGTATCTGATGGGTAAAATTGGTGGTTCCGTCCAGGGGATCAATAATCCACCGGCAGTCCCCGGCATCCAGCTGGTCATACCCGTTTTCTTCGGCCAGAATGCCGTGATCCGGGAATTTGGCCTGAATCGCTTCAATTATGGCGTTTTGGGAGGCCAGATCAGCCTCTGTCACCAGGTCGTTGGGTCCCTTTTTTTCAATATGATTCAGGCGGCCGTAATAGTCGCACAGTATTTTGGCGCTTTTATATGCAGCGCCGACACCGGTGTTTTTGATTTCGTTTAAATCCATATATAATTAACTTAACCTAGCTCTGATCCGTTCGTCAATACGATAATCCCTGCCACCGGATTGTCAACCCGGATCGGGCGAATCAGCAGGGCAAATTTGTTCTGTCTTTTCTTAGGCAGGCACGGTGGCCTGCCCTACGGCCACATGCGTCGTAGAGTCGGCCACCGTGCCGACTAATTGTCCGTTAACAGGACCGTGGTTATGGGTTTTGCGGTTAGAACAAATTAGCCGTGGGCGAATCAGGCTATACGGCGCTGTATACCGGTGCGGGCGCCGGCGCCACAAGGGCGGCCATTTTATCGATGAGCGGGATCAGGGTCTGTGCGTCCATTGCAGAAATGCAAACGCCCTTATAATGGGCGGCCAGCTCCGAAGGGGTCTCCCCATCCAAAAGATCCATTTTATTAAATACCCGGATCTGAGGAATCCGTTCAAGTTTCAGCTCTGAGAGGATTTTTTCCACGGACTCAATATGGGAGGGATAATCCGGATTGCCGGCATCTATCACATGGAGCAGAAGGTCCGCGCTTTCAAGCTCTTCCAGCGTGGCCCGAAAGGCCACTTTCAGCTCCCGGGGTAAATCCTTGATAAAGCCGACCGTATCCGTGATAATAACCTCGGTGTCCTGGGGGAATTTAAGCCGGCGGCTGGACGGATCCAGGGTGGCAAAGAGGCGGCTTTCCGCCAGCACTTCGCTTTTGGTCAGGGTATTCAACAGCGTGGATTTGCCGGCATTGGTATAGCCGATAATCGATATCACGGGCAGTCCTTTTTTCTCCCGTTTGGCTTTCTGCTGCTGTCGCTGTTTGATCACATTAGCCAGCTCTTTTTCGATCCGGTTGATTTTATCCCGTACCCGGCGCCGGTTGATTTCAAGTTTGGTCTCCCCCGGGCCGCGGCCGCCGATGCCGCCGGTCAGCCGGGACATGGCGGTATTTTTGGTGACCAGGCGGGGCAGCAGGTATTTGAGCTGGGCCAGCTCCACCTGAAGTTTACCCTCCCGGCTCTGGGCCCGCTGGGCGAATATGTCCAGAATCAGCTGGGTTCGGTCAATGACCTTAAATTCAATTGTGTCTGTGATGGACCGGATTTGCGAGGGGTTTAGCTCCTGGTCAAATACAATGAGGGTCGCGCCCTGCTGCATGGCGTAAATGGTTAATTCCTCTACCTTGCCCCGGCCCATGAGGTATTTCGGATCCACGCGCTTTCGCTGCTGAATAATGGTATCCAATACGTGTATGCCGCTTGAGCGCGCAAGCTCCTTTAACTCATCAATTGAGGCCTGGGCCCGGCGCTTGGGCGCGCTGGTAACGCTGATCAAAATGGCTTGCTCTTTGCCCGGCGCAACCTTTCTGAGGGTCGAGGTCCGGGAAAGCTCCTCCTCGATGGCCTTGATCAGTTCGGCGCAGTTAATGTCAAGCTGTGAAAGCGCTCTGGGCGGATATATTTCATAGGGGTATTTGGCGGATTGCCCGGGAAATATATGCGCCAGATGGAGTTTGTCGGGGCTGCCGTCATCTGTTAGCGTGATCGCACCCATCAGGTCCAGCCGAAGAAGCGCCAGGTCGGTCAGGTCATCGGGTGTCAGCGGTTCCTGTTTTAAGTGGGTATGTACGCAGCGCAGCCCTTTTAACCGGCCGGGCGGCGCTTTGTAGTGGCTGGTGTCCGGCAGCATGATGCCCTGATGGTCCCCGATGATCACGGAATCCACTTTTCCGGACCGGTTGATTAAAAGCCCGACCTGACGGCGGATTTCATGGGAAACTGCACAGATCTCGTCGGCCAGTGTCTCGCTGATGACCGATTCAGGCGGGATGCGATGATGGTAAAAGGTTTCAATGCGTTTGATCTGGACGGCTTTCAAGCCGTTGGTATTTCCAAAAATTTTTTTCATTTAGGCTTTTAAGCGCCCCTTAAAGGCATCATCCAATCCGTTTACGCACGTTTTATGCTTTAAGCGAATCCAAGTGAAAACAGGCTGTTATCCGGAAAATCCGTCATCATAGGCCAGATCCTCGAACCGGGTGTATGCATCCAGAAACGCCAGATAGGAAACCCCTACCGGCCCGTTTCGCTGCTTGGCCAGGTGGACTTCCGCAATGCCTTTATTGGGATTGGTTTCCTCCTTGTTATAGATTTCATCTCTATAAATAAACATAACCAAATCTGCGTCTTGTTCAAGGGCGCCGGACTCCCTTAAATCGGATAGCTGGGGACGCTTGTCATGCCTGTCCTCAAGCCGTCGATTCAGCTGAGAGAGGGCAATGATCGGAATGTCAAGCTCCTTGGCAAGGCCCTTCAGTGAGCGTGACATTTCAGAGATCTCAAGCTCCCGCCGCTCCTTGCTGCTTCCCGGCTTCATGAGCTGCATATAGTCGATGATAATCAAACCGATGTTTTTTTCCCGCTTCAGGCGGCGGCCTTTGGTTTTAATCTCAATGGGCGTAAGCTCCGGGGAGTCGTCGATGAAGATCGAGGCGCTGGAGAGCGTATCCGCCCCGTGAATGAGCTTTAGCCATTCATCATCACTGAAAAACCCGTCGCGAAGCCGGGTTGAATCCAGCCGGGCCTCGGCGCACAAGAGCCGCATGGACAGCTGCTCCTTGGACATCTCCAGGGAAAAAAATGCCACCGGCGTCTCCCCGTCAACCGCTGCGTTTCTTGCCAGATTGAGTGCCAGAGCGGTTTTGCCCATGCCGGGCCGGGCGGCCAGGATGATGAGATCCGAGCGCTGGAAACCCGAGGTCAGGGTGTCGATTTTTCGGTAGCCGGTGGGCACCCCGCTAAAGATCGATTTGTTGCCGCGCCGGGCTTCCAGGATGTCGATATTGGATTCAATGATTTTGCTGAGGGGAAAAATGCTCTGCTTGCTTTTGTTCTCCGCGATTTCAAAAATGGTTTTTTCAGCAAAATCGATTACATCTTCGGCGCTAATGCTGTAATCGAAGCACGAAGTGGTGATCTTGTTGGCTGCGGTAATAAGGCGCCGGAGCGCCGCTTTCTCCCGGATGATGACCGCATAGTTTTTGGCGTTGGAGGGTACGGGCGCTTCATCCACCAGCTTGGCCAGGTAGACGGCCCCGCCGATGGATTCCAGCTGGTTCTTGCCCTGAATATGGTCGGCCAGGGTGACAAGATCGATGGGTTCGCCCCGGTTGAAAAGCTCCGTGATGCCTTCAAAGATAATCTGGTGGGCGGATTTATAAAAATCCGGCGGAGACAGAATATCGAGTATTTCCAGAAGGGTGTTGTTGTCCAGCAGGATGGCACTAATCAGCGACTCCTCCGCATCCAGGTTATGCGGCGGAAGCTTGTTAAGGGAAAAATCCTTTTCAGCAGGCATTGAAGAGGTGCTCATAAATGTTTTTAGTATACCCGATAATGGGGTCGGCGGCAACAGGCGTTTTACCTGCTGCCGGATTTATGTCGGCACAACTTCCACGGTGATTTCAGGCTCAAGGTCCTTGTAAACCCGCACGGGTACCTGATAAGTGCCCAGCTCCTTGATCGGGTTCGTGAGCAGAATCATGCGCTTCTCCACTTTAATGCCCTGGGTAGCCAGCGCATCCGCAATATCCCGGGCAGAGACCGAGCCGTAGAGCCTGGTTTCGTCCGCTGCTTTGGCCTGAATCCGGCATACCACGCCTTCCAGTTTGGCGGCCATTTCCTCAGCCAGCTTACGTTCCTTGGCAATCTGGAGGTCAATTTTGGCCTTTTGCTGCTCCATCAGCTTGCGGTTCTGGGGTGTGGCATAAACTGCTTTGCCCTGCGGCACCAGGTAGTTGCGGGCATAGCCTTTTTTTACATCCACTTCAGAGCCGGCAATACCCAACGGCTCAATGGTTTCTCTGAGAATAACTTTCATGGCGTATCCTCCAATTTGCTATATTGTAAATCTGTCTTTATCTGTCTAAGAATAATCGTCCGGGGGATCGTCAGTTTCCGACCCGCTGCCGGGCCCGTTGGCCGGCGTGTTGTCAATGCGCCGGAAATTAGCCCAGACATCAGAAAATCCGAGTCCCACCACCAGCAGCAGAAGGAATTGCTGAATGGCGATAAACGCATATATTACGCCCCGAAGCAGGCGCGGCACCCCCTTTTTTTCAAAGTAAAAGGCGATTATCGCGATGCCCTGGAAGAAATAGATCGTCATCAGCACCACCAGGGCGTTCACCCCGAGCACTTTTACGCCGGTGTTCGGGATTAGAACCATAGCAATTCCGGCAATCACCGCCCAAACCAGAAAGTCCGGTGCCTTCCATTGATCCAGGGGCCCGAAATCCGGATGGGCCACTTGTAAACGCTTAAAAAGCCCCCGGCCGATCAGAATATTTAGCCATCCGGCAAAAAGCAGGCCGGCGATAATCAATGACGGCAGGATCCGCACCAATACATAGGTGATCTCCGCCATAGAGTTCTCAAGCATCCGGATGGAATCGTCCGGCATGCCCATTGCTTCGTATAGGGCCACCGACATCTGCAGGTTTTTGGAAACATAGCCGCTTACCCAGTTCATTATGCCCACATTCATCATATTGGCATAAATCATCAGGGCAAAAAAACCTGCCATCACCACCGCCCCGCTGGCGTAGCCCACAGCTTTTTCAAGGGGCAGCCGGCGCTCAAAGAACTCCCCCATAAAAAACCCGAGTCCCAGCATACCGAACAGAAACACCGCATCCGCAAAAAATTTTCCGGCAAACAGCAGCGTCAAAAGGATTGGCGCGCCGATAACCGCCAACGCAGGTTTCCGCCCGAGTTTCAGACGGTAGAAAATCGCCGGCTGCGGCAAAATCAGCAGGCAGGCAAACCCGAGAACCGGAACAGAGATGGCCATGGAACTGATCAGGGCTGTAATCGCGATCCCGCTGATGGTATCCTTTGCCAGGGTGTCGTGATAGGGCATTGTTAAGCTCCCATCACTCTTTGGGCAAGCGCTGCGCAATATGCCGAGAAAGCGGATTAATGGTCAAGCGATCCGACAAACGGCAGCAGCGCAATCATTCTTGCCCGTTTGATCTCCAGGGCCAGTCTGCGCTGATGTCTTGCGCATGTACCGGATATGCGCCGCGGAATGATTTTGCCGCGTTCCGTGATAAAGTACCGGAGGGTGTTCGGATCCTTGTAATCAATTTTCAGGGTGCTGTCTGCGCAGAACCGGCAGACTTTTCGCCGGGGATAATATCGTTTTTTAGAATTAAAAGCCATTCTATGATTCCTTTGCTTCGCTTTCGGTTTCCGTGGATGCCTCAGCTGCCTGCGATGCTTCTTCAGGTGCTTCCAGCGCCTCTGATGATTCAGCCTCGGCTGTTACGGGCGTCTCCGGTTGGGATTCAGCAGCCGCCGGTGCTTCCGGGGCAACCGCCTTGGCAAACGAGGTTTCAGGCTCTTCCGCGGGCAGGGAATCCGGGTCGACATTTTTGTCCAGGACGATGGTCATAAATTTCAGCACCCGGTGGTCGATCCGGAAAAAGCGTTCAATGGCATACACCAGATCACCGTCGCCCGCATATTCAATGCGGATGTAATGCCCCTGTTTTTTTTTCTGAATTTCGTAGGCGAATTTGCGGATGCCCCAGTCATCGAAAACGAGGAACTTTCCTGAATGCTGGGTGATCAAGGACCGGATTCTGTCGATAATGGCTTCCTGATCCGGCTCACTGACATCCGGATCAATAATAAATACAGTTTCGTATCTGTTCATACATCCTCCTTGCGGGTTAAACAGCCCTGCCCCGTACATCCCGGGCCAGAGCAAGGATTGGATTTTCGGTTAAAAAACAAAATTTATTAACCTTATCAGTTCAATTTGTCAAGGAAAAATCCTTGAAATTTATCAGGGATGTTTTAAATGCAGGACCGGCCAGTTTAAATTCCCGGGCCGGATAGAGACCGCCTTTTAAAACAAGTCATGATCCAGGATCAAGGAGCGCAACCCAATCATACCGATCAATTCCCTGTTTTCTTCGACAGGCGCCCGTCGGATAGCGGCCCGGTGCAAAAGCCTTGCCGCATAGCGGATATCCATTTCAGCCGGCACCGCGATAACCGGTTTAGTCATGATCTCATACACGTGGACTTCTTTAAAGGACCGGCCGGGGATGATGACGCCCCTGATAAGATCCTGGACGGCGATAAGGCCCCAGGCATCATCATTATGGCGTTTTTCCACGATGAGCGCCGAGACTTGCTTGGCCCGCATTGTGTCCGCGGCTTCTTTTGCGGTGGCCATGCCGTTTATGGTCACCAGCGCTTTTGACATGACATCTCTTGCTCTGACGATCGGGCGTTCGGATGAAGCCATGGGGTTTCTCCTTATTTGAAATTTAAAAATACTTGCTTTCAACCTCTTCCTTGAATTTTTGCATCTGGCTCTCCAGGCCGATGACATGCTCCACAGGCAGTACAAAGGCAATGCCGGTCCCGGGCTTATTGAATTCACCGGCCCTGTTGATAGTCTCCAGAATCGTTTGAACGGCATGTTCTTCAATTAAAAACATGATGATATCGGTCTGGGCTTCAAGGGTAAGCCCGAAAAATGATTTTGCCTCACGGATGCCCGTCCCCCTGGCAGGAATGACGGTAGCGCCGGTCGCTCCGGCGGCTTTGGCGGCATCCACCACCTTGTCGGTTTTATCATTTTTTAAGGCAGACAGAATGATTTTAAATTTCATATTTCTTCCTCCCGGGCTGTTTTTTGGGATCGCCTGGCATACCATTGGGCGGCCTGGGCGTAGGCCATAACGGAAATAACAGGAAACAAGCAGGCCAGGCTGATCATGCCGAAGCCATCGAGCATTATATTACGCTGCGGCACTGTCTCGGCAAGCCCAAGTCCCAGTGCTGTTATCAGGGGCACGGTCACCGTGGATGTAGTGACCCCGCCGGAATCATAGGCCAGCGGAATGATGTTTCTGGGTGCAAAAATGGTCTGCACGATAACTATCAGATAGGCGGCCAGAATATACAGATATAAAGGGGTTCCCGTGACAATGCGAAATGTGCCGAGGGTAACACCAATGGCCACGCCGATGGCCACGGTTATGCGCAGGCCCCACTGTTTTATAGTGCCGGAAGAGGCCTCGCTGGCTTTATATGCCACAGCAATCAGGGATGGTTCTGCAATGGTGGTGGAAAATCCAAGCATTGCCGCGAATCCGTAAATCCAGCCGTATGCCGTCCAATCTGCCACGGCAGCCGCTTTATTTGCACCAAATAAAAATTCCGGATCAGACAGTTGGGTAGCCATGATTTTGCCCAAGGGGAACAATGCCAGATCCAGTCCTGCCAGGAACATGGCCAGCCCTGTGACAACATAGACTGCGCCGACAATCACCCGCCTCAGGTGGGGGATCGGCTGGCGAAGCACAAATAGCTGGAAAATGGTAATCAACAGGATAATGGGCAGCACGTCCCGAAATGTCGCAATGAGAATACTGTTGAAATCGCTTATCCCCAATTTTTTATCAAACTCCCGACCATTTTAGTGGAAAATTAACATGCCATAGCCCAAAACAAAAATCATAGGCATGAGCGAAGCAAATGCGATGAGGCCGAAGCCGTCGATCAAGGGGTTGCGGCCCTTGATGATGGCGGCCAGGCCGACGCCTAAGGCGGCCACCAGGGGCACGGTCACTGTGGATGTCGTGACCCCGCCGGAATCATAGGCCACCCCGATGATTTCTTGAGGGGCAAACAGGGTCATCAGCATAACAATCATATAGCCCCCGATAATAAGAAAGTGGAGCGGCCAGCCTTTTAAAATCCGCAGCACCCCAAGCAGAATGGCAAATCCCACGGAAACGGCGACTGATAACCGCAGGCCTACTGCAAAGCCCTTCTGTGATGTTCCGCCAGAACCGATAAGGCCCTCATTTTTAGCCACTTCAGCCGCTTCATTGGCCACCGCGATAAGCGCCGGTTCAGCCACCGTGGTGGAAAACCCAAGCGCAAATGCAAAACAGAGCAGCCAAAACAGGCTTCCTTTTCGTGCCAGGGAATGGGCCAGGTTCTCGCCTATGGGGAAAAGTCCTATTTCAAGGCCTTCAACAAAAAGGGTGAGGCCCACAATGACCAGAAGCCCGCCAATGATGACATCACCCAAATCCGGCAGGGGCTGGCGGAGCACAATGAGCTGGAAAAAGGAAATAACAAGGATAATGGGAAGCAGATCGACGAACGCGGATCGAAGTTTTTTCAAAGCCGCAAGAAACGCGATGAATATAAAGGCAGGTCGGTTATTGGCCGGCATATTAATCTTTCATAGAGGGGTCGGATCTAACTGTTTTCTTGAAACCATCCATTTCATTCAATCTGTCCATCAACCTGCCAAGACGCACTTGCCTTTTCCCCGTTCATTGTTTCTTTTTGATAATAAATAAATTCGGGATTGGTCAATGAAAAATGCAAGGAAATCACCGCGGAATTGGCGCCTATAAAGGCAAAATCGATTGACATATCCGGCCATTTGTTGTTATAATTAATTTATTTTTGGTTAAAACCGTTAAGCGCCTATTCTGCCCCTGCAGACGCGGGCGTGTTTAAAAACCCTTTAATTAGGAGCATAAAATGGATGAGGAAGGCAGTAGCCCTCATTTATTGAAGCCTGCAATTATTCCTGAAAAATTTAATGCAGCTCCGCCTTTAATGACAAGCGGGCACCCCCCTGCCTTGCATTTTCGGATGCCCTGACAGCCTGAATGGCCAAGGCCTCGGGTCTGCCTGTCAAAAGGGCGGACCGTTTAAAAAGGAGGCTGGCCATGAACCAACCGCTAAAGTTTCCAATAGACCAATTTGCGCCCGCGTCGGGCGATCCCGTCGAATACTTTGATGCTGATGTGCTTCGGCAGTTGTGTGAAACCGAGCATCCGGCCGATCTTGCGGCCGAATTTAAAGATTTTGAGCCGGATCAGGCCGCTGTTATTTATTTCGGCATTGCCACATGGTGTTTGGGCACTCATGGGGCCATGTGATTTGAACCTCAATTGAGGTGTGACTTAACTTCGGAAGGCGGCACAGAATTAAAGAATGGCTTAGAAAACATCTGATTAAACCCGAGCGGCTTAAAGACGAACCCATCCACCGGCTTTTGGGGGACCGGCTTTTTGAACGGGATATCTGGCGTATCAGCCGGCGCTCTATATTTCCGGCGGTCTGGCCCTGGGATTATTCATTGCGTTTACCCCAACGATTCCCGCCCAGATGCTGCTTAGCGCCGTGGGCGCCATCTGGCTGCGGGTCAACCTGCCGATTGCCATTGCCGCCTGCTGGGTGACCAATCCCTTTACGGCGGTTTATATTTATTTCATGGAGTACCGGCTGGCGCGGGAGATCATAGGGAATCTGCCCGGTATTTTTGCAATCAGCGACCTTGAAAACATTGGCGCCGTTCGAAGGATTTTCTCACACGCCACCTATGTATGGACCGGCGGTTTGATCGTTGGCGCCACTGTTGCATTGATCGCTTATATCATTGTCCGGGTGATATGGCGGCTGCTGGCCCGGTCTTAGACCGCAAAAACAAAAAAAGGGCTTAATCGCAATCAACGAAAAGCCCCGTCAAATTTGTTTCTTTGGTGGGCCGTCAGGGAATCGAACCCCGAACCTACTGATTAAGAGTCAGTTGCTCTGCCAGTTGAGCTAACGGCCCTTTGTTTGCACAAAAAATTTTTATTATCGAATGGCAAGCTGTTTGTCAACGGTTTTTAATGGGGCAAACGAATCAGTATTCATCCGGCCAGAGCTGCTTTTTACCGCGGCGGGCCCGTTTTTTGTCCTTTTTCCATTTGGGTTTGCTTTTCTCCGCCTTGGATTTAGGCTTTTCCGGCGTCATGAGAAAAGATCCGGGCTCGGGCGGCTCCTTGCGCGGCTCGGGCTTGGCCGGTTTTTCCGGTTCCTTGGGCAGCGGCGGGCCGGTGACGCTCGCCGGCGGCAGGTAATCCGTGGTATAAAGTCCTTCGCCGGCTTGGTAAAACCGGATGCCGTCGGCAGCGGCCTTTTGCGCATGCACGGTCAGGCGGATGGGCTGGTTGTCCCGCCGTTTGCCGATTTTTTCCGCTATTTGAGGCTCTTCTGCGCACACGACCTCGGCCTGGTAAGTGGGGTGGACGCCCTTTTCCAGCACGGTGGGGTAAGATTTTTTCCGGATGCAGATGTAGAGAAGTTTCGGTGGATTTTCGCAATATTTGCGCGGCGGCAGGCGGCTTGTGTCTTTGGCGCGGATCAGGTTGTCCTGAATCTCAACCGGCGGGTTCTGGCAGACCAGCAGCATTTCGTTAATACTGCTCTGCCGGATGTGGCCCCAGCCTTCGCTTTCGCTTGCCGCCTTCAAAAATTCCTTTGTTTTGACAAAACCGTTTTCATCCGGCACCAGTCCGAATTCATCCGGCCGGCGTCCCAGGATATATTCGCACAGTTTGGCAAATTGTTCTGCCGGATGCTGCTTTCCCATAAACCAGCTTCTCAACCCCTTGCTTGACCAAAATACAGCTCTTTGTTAACGTGTCTAACGCTTTGAAAAGAAATCTGTCAACGGTTTTGTAAAGAAAGGATACCCGGAATATGGATAAGTATAAAAAATCCCGCGATTTGTTCGAAAAGGCCAGACAGTTGATTCCCGGCGGGGTCAACAGCCCGGTGCGGGCCTGCCGCTCGGTGGGCAAAGAGCCCGTTTTTATTGAAGAGGCCAGGGGCGCCACTTTAATTGATGCGGACGGCAATCAGTATATCGATTATGTGGGCTCATGGGGGCCCATGATTTTGGGTCATGGGCATCCGGCGGTCATTGAGGCCATTCAGTCTGTGCTTCACCGGGGCACCAGCTTCGGGGCGCCGGTTGACCTTGAAATAAGGCTTGCTGAAATGATTATTGAGGCCGTGCCGGGCCTTGAAATGGTCCGTATGGTCAATTCCGGCACAGAGGCAACCATGAGCGCCATTCGAGTCTCACGGGCCTATACCGGGCGCAGCAAGATTATCAAGTTTGACGGCTGTTACCACGGCCATGCGGATACACTTCTGGTGGCCGCCGGCTCCGGCGTGGCAACACTGGGGATTCCCGGCAGCCCGGGTGTGCCCGAGGATATGATAAAGCACACCCTGTCGCTTCCCTATAATGATATTGAAACATTTAAATCTGTGATGGAAGAGCAGGGCGATGAGGTGGCAGCTGTAATTGTGGAACCGGTGGCGGGCAACATGGGCCTGGTGCCGCCAATCCCGGGATTTCTTGAAGAGCTGCGTAAACAGACCGAGAAATCCGGGAGTGTGCTTATTTTCGACGAGGTGATGTCCGGTTTCCGGGTGGCCCACGGCGGGGCCCAGGCGCTATACGGCATTGAACCGGATCTTTCCGCATTCGGCAAGATCGTCGGTGGCGGGCTTCCGGTCGGCGTTTATGGCGGAAAAAAGGCGATTATGGCGCAGACTGCGCCGGAAGGACCGGTTTATCAGGCGGGCACCCTGGCCGGAAACCCCCTGGCCATGGCTGCGGGCATCGCCGCCTTAACAGAAATCAAGAAACCCGGTTTCTATGACAAACTGGAGGAAAAATCGCAGCGCCTGGGCGACGGTCTGATAGGGGCTGCCCAGAAAGCCGGGGTTAAAGCGGTTTTAAACCGGGTCGGGTCCATGCTGGGTCTTT
Source organism: Desulfobacterales bacterium (assembly GCA_046543065.1). GTDB lineage: Bacteria > Desulfobacterota > Desulfobacteria > Desulfobacterales > Desulfosalsimonadaceae > M55B175. The sequence continues at coordinate 24,158 of JBKHAE010000050.1, forward strand.
TTTTCACGGAAACACCGGTCCGGAGCTTCGCGGATGCCAAAACTTCGAATCTGGATATGTTTTCAGCCTATTTCCGGCAGATGTTTGAAAAGGGCATTTACCTGGCCCCGTCCCAGTTTGAAGCGGTTTTTGTCTCCGCCGCCCATGAGGATGCGGACATTGACCGAACCATTGCCGCAGCGGAAAGCGTGTTCGGGGAATTGGACCGGCCATAGAGATGGTACCTAATAGCTAATACCTAATACCTAAGACCTAAAGTTACCAGAAGGAACCGCTTTAAGTGAATCATATATCTCCGGATGTGCGCTCCGTCCACCTCATCGCTGCCTGCGGCACCGGCATGGGCGCGCTTGCCGCCATGTTAAAGGAAATGGGCCTTGCGGTAACCGGCTCGGATCAGAATGTTTATCCGCCCATGAGCACCTACCTGGAAAGCAGGGGGGTGCGCCTCTCCGACGGGTTTGATGCGGCCAACCTGGCTTACCGCCCGGATCTGGTGGTTGTGGGAAATGCGGTCAAGAAAGACAACCCCGAAGCCCGAAAAGCCATTGAAATGGGGCTTGCCTACTGCTCCATGCCCCAGGCGGTCAATTACTTTCTCGTGGGCAGCCGGCAGGCGATTCTGGTGGCCGGCACCCACGGAAAAACCACAACAGCCGCCATGATTGCCTGGCTGCTGCATTATGCCGGACTTTCGCCGTCTTTTATGATCGGCGGGTTTGTTAAAAATTTTGCCGGCAACTACTATCTGGATAATGGCAGCTATGTGGTCTTGGAGGCGGATGAATATGACACGGCGTTTTTTGATAAGCAGCCCAAATTCATGCACTATGATCCGGCTATTACCGTGTTGACCAGTGTGGAATTCGATCACGCGGATATTTATCAGGATCTTGGCCAAGTTAAATCCGCTTTTGAAAAGTTTTTGTCCGGCATTTCGCCGGATAGCCGGTTAATCGCCTATGATGCGGATGCCAATATTGACCAGCTTTTAGATGATAAGCCGGTCTCGGCTGTGCGTTACGGAAGTACTGAAAATGCCGGCTGGCGGTTTGGGGACTTTTTTGTCAGCCCGCCCTGGCTGAATTTTGACGTCATGCGCGCTGGTAAATTTTTTGGGCGTTTCAAGGCGCCCTTTGCCGGTGAGCATAACCTTCGAAATGCGCTTTCCGCTATTGCCGTGGCAAGTGAGCTGGGCGTGGACACCTCGGTGATCGCCAAAGGGCTGGAGCGGTTTGACGGGGTTAAGCGCCGGCAGGAAGTGCGCGGGGTTAAGGGCGGTGTGACCGTGATTGACGATTTTGCCCATCATCCCACGGCGGTTTTTGAAACCATCC
>JBKHAE010000162.1:0-5110 GCA_046543065.1 Desulfobacterales bacterium
CCCGCTCCAGGTGGGAGAGGAAGCTTTTGTCCCGTGCAGTCGATTCCAGCTGGCGCTGCGGAATCTGGGAGAAAAACAGGATCGGGTTTCGGCCCGCGCGGTTCCAGAGTTTGGGGTCAATTCTTCTAAACAGTTCAATGGCATCCAGATTCCAGCACCACCACATGTTTCTGACCAGGGTTTCAACAAATCGGGCGGATTCCGGAACTTTTGGATATACTTGAAAGGTTTGGATATGTGTCATTATTCTCACCAATATCTATACAGTTCACGGTTCACGGTTCACAGTTCACAGTTGATGGTTCATGGTTTAAGGCTATTAATTAAAGGTTTTAAAGCCTTAAACCCAGTACCCTATAACTTTCTCTAAACCACGACAACCGAGTTTTCAGTGCCTGAAATGCCGCTTGGGACATATTTATCCGCTTCCCCGTCATTTTCCCATTTGTTTTGATCAAGGAAGTATCGAAACTGGTATTCCTGGTCAATGGGTAAATCTATGGTAACGGTGAATGACCCGTTTTTCAATTTTTTCATCCGGGTTTTTTGGGTGTCCCAGTTGTTGAAACTTCCCACAAGATAGGCTGAGTCCGAATTCTTGGCGACTTCCGGGGGCAGCCGGAAGGTGACCTTGCAAACCGGCCTGGTTTTTAAGTATTGTTTTTTTAAACTCATGATGGGTCTTCCTTTCTTGAATCAGTTAATTTTCGCCAAACGCGGAGCAATTCGCTAACGCCCCAGGCCTGGGCATCACAGCCCCGTTCGGTATGCGGGGCGTCACCGTCTTTGATTTCGGGAATCTGCCCCGCGCATCCGGTATTTAAGAGCAGGCTGCTGCTGGAAAGCCAGGACAGGGCGGTATCTGTGCCCGAATCGCCATAGCTCATGGCCCAGGCTTCGCAAAATGACGGAAACACCCAGGTCCAGGCCGTACCATTATGATAGGCGGGTTTTCGCCGGGTATCCTCATCCCCTGTGTATATCCCCTGATAAGGATGATAGGGGTCATTTAACAGCCGGTCGTTATGCCGGATCTCCAAGGGCCGGGTCACCGGACGGTCAGCCAGGCTTCGGATGGCGCCGGGCACTAAAAGCTCCAGGCAGTTATCCAACAGGCTGCGGACGCGCTTCGGCTCTGAAACAGCGCCCAGGGTAACGGCAAAAAGCTGGTTGGGCCGCAGGGCATCATCCGGTTCTGCTTGCGCGGCTGGCATAAATGATTCGGCATGCAGGCAGTCCGAAAGGTATCCATCGGATTCCCGGTCAAATAATTTTTCTATGGAGGCGCTTACCTTCTCAGCCAGCGCGTTCCAGTCCAGGGATTGTTCGCCCAGTCTGTCCAGCATACGAACGGCAAAATGCCATAACGCCTGAATCTCAATCGGATACCCCTGGCGCGGTGAACCGGCCGGGTGATTGGTATCCATCCAGGTAAAATGCGAGGGAGAATAAATCAAACCGCTTTGATCATCCATTCTGATGCCGTTGGGCGTACCGTGAATATAGCCTAAAGCAATGGCGGCCAATACATCGATAATTTTACGATTGGCGCAAGATTTTTCAAGAAATTCATTGTCCCCCAGGGCATTCATCAGCTCATCACAGGCCACGAAAAACCATAGGGGCGCATCCGAGGTATCCCGGTTGCTGGCATCATTTCCGCGGATCATGTTTGGCAGTGTCCCATTTTCTTCAAATGCGGCAAACTGCATCAGGATGGCTTCTGATTCAGTCAAATAGCCGGCAGCTATGAGCCCGCGGATGACGATCAGGGTGTCCCGGCCCCAATCCAGGAACCATGGGTATCCGGCAATTATCGTATGCAGGTCTCCTCGGCGGACGATAAACGCCTTAAGGGCATCTTTTAAAGCGGATTCAAACGGAGCTGCCGCTTCAGGTGTCCAAATGTCTGATGGCGCATCATGCGAATTGGAAAGTGCCATTGCATCTGCGTCGGTATTTACACCGGCAGTGAGGCTCACGGTTTGCCCGCCGGTCAAATAGATGGAGAAATAGCCCGGACTGAAAAGATCCGTGTGCGGATCCATGTGCCGGTCGGCTTCCACCGGCAGGTGGAGCATGTACTGCCATTCCGGCTCCCACATGAATTCGCCGGCAGAGGTTTGGCAGAAGAGCTTTCGGTCCGGATCAGGGGTAAATTCGAAGCCGTTCTCCAAAACCCGGCAGCTGTTTGGAAAGTGATTTTCCGGGCCCATAAATGCTTTAGTGTTCTCATGAAAGTTTCGGTCATCAATGTCCGGCCGAATGATCAGGCGCACGGGTTTGTCATCCGGGAGCCGGTCTGATGGCCGCCCGGCCGGCAGGCGATGGATGGTAATGAGCACCTGATTTTCATCCGGGATCATCCGGGTAGTGAAGAGCAGGGAAACATGCTGGCCCTGTCCGCAGGGGATGGTAAACCGCCAGCCGCCCCCGTCGGCATCCTGAAGCCAAAACTGTTCCTGGCATTCAATGCCCACGTCCTGGGAATAGCCCTGAAAAACCAGCCAGGCCCGACACCGGGAGAGCATGATATACCGGTCGTCCGGATAATCCGGATTTAAATTGGCGGCCAAAAGACCGTCATACTTACTGCTGATCTGTGCCCAGGCCGCATGGGCGCGCATCATGGCGCCCCGGCCATTAGCACCCAGACATATAAGCGGGGCCTGATTAAGCGTGCTTCGGTTAAAAACTTTCTGCGCATACACCTGATCCGGGGCTGCCAGATACAGCAAACCGGACTCGGTATGGGTATACCCGTCCCCGTTATACATGGAAAGCTTTAAGGTTCGATGCATGTGTCCGTCTGCAGGCGGCAGCGGGGGGAACAGGGCAAAAAACATCCCGTCTGTGCGGCATAAAGCATCTCCGGTTAAACGGGTTTTTTCACCGTGTTCGGTCTGTTCAATGATCCGCGCGCGAAACGGCTGCGGCGCCTCAATCATTAGCAGATGGCCCGCAGGAATCATTACCCGGCGCCGGCAGTCGGACGGCCATTGCCAGGGGATCAGCCGGGCTTCATCACCCGAGGGATTCATTTCCCGGCAGAATGCTATGGGATCAGAGGCTAACGCATCTGCTGCCGAATCCGGATCAAAACCGCCCAGGTGGCTGGTGCCGTGGTAAACCTGAAACACTTCAAGCGCGGCCGCCCGAAGCCGCTGCCTGGCGATTCTTTCCGGAAGCCCCGGCGTATCGTCGGGGGGAGCTGCCTGCTCCCCCGGGCAGAGGCAATAAACCCGGCCGGGGGGCAGGGAAACCGTATAACCCTTCTGATTGGAAGTATTTACCTCAATGCGTTGATCAGTCAGTAGATCCGTGTAGACGGTATCCTCGATCCCGGCATCACTCGGGAACCAGCCGGCCTCATTCGGCTGATCCGCATCCAGATTCACCACTATCAGAAGTTTTTGTCCTGAGGGCCGATGCTTCCGGGAAAAAACCAGAATATTGGCCGCGCCGGTCTGGATCATCCGGATATCGGTATTATCGAAGAATGCCGGATGGGTTTTAAGCAGCCGGTTAATTCGGCGGATCTGATCCACCTGATTTTCAGGGCTTCCCCAGTTAAGGGATTTGGCATTATGGACATCGATTTTTTCGTCTGCAAACCATTCCACCCCATTGCTAAATCCAAACGCGCCGTTATGGGAACATAATGCACATAGGGCGGTGCGCATGGCTGCAAACCGTTTGGATGTAGCTGCCAGGCGGTTGTTGTCATGGGTTTCAGCAAAATGCACCATCAGCCCGTCCGCTTCGGAAATCCGCATGGGCTCGGGCAGGTAATGCGCAATCTGATCCCGGGTGTAATTCTGAAACAGCTCCGAATAGGCCCAGTCAAATCCGCCCTTATTAAGGATATCCCGGGTCACTGACATCTTTCCGCCCAGCCCCTCAAGAAAGAAAATGGTTTCCGGAAATTCCTGCCGGACGATAGAAACAATATACATCCAGACCCAAACTGGAATCATGTAGCCGGCATCACAGCGAAAACCGTCAACTCCGCGTCGGCACCAGGTCAAAAACACCTCGCCCATATACACCCACAGATCCTTATACTGGTAGTCCAGCCGGGCCAGATCCTCCCAGACCACGCCCCATGCGCCGGGGCGCTCAATGTTTCCGGATTCGTCCCGAACCAGCCAGTAGGGGTGGGTTTCATGGATTTCCGCCGCCCAGCCGGTATGGTTGGGGGCAATATCTAAGATCAGTTTGGCGTTTCTGGCATGAACCGCATCCACCAGCTCGATAAACTGCTCAAGGGGCGTGGCCTTGGGGTCAAATCGGGCGAGCGCCGGATCAATGCCGGTGAAATCCAGGGATGCATAAGGACTCCCGAATCGGCCCATCCGGCCGTAAGTGGTGGGCGTGGGGTTAATGGGCAGCAGATGGATGATCCGGCATCCCAGATCATCAATAATAAAATCGAGTTCTGCGATCAAATCCCGGAATGTCCCGGACGGCGGTATAACCGTATAGCCGGCCTTATCCAGCTGACGAATGTCATCGTTTTTCTCTTCCGGCAGGCGGAACGAGCCGTCCTTGTTGGGGCCGAACTGGCGCACAAAGGCGTTATAGATGATATTGCCGCAGCAGGTATCCGTGGGCGCCACATTGATCGTCAGGTTGTCGCCCGAAGGCCACCTGGGCGTGAATTCTTCGGATGGCAGGAAGAAACATTTGGCCTCGAAATGGCCCACTTCGCATAGGGGAAGCTTTATTTCAAAAGACCGCTCGTCAATTGGTTTCATGGGGATATCATACCATTCCCGGCCCAGAAGCGCTTCATCATGGGTAACCGCCCGGATGATTTGCCGGCGGATGGTCTGTATATGTCCGAGATTGGTACGCACCCAGGCGTCGCCCTGATATGACGCCGTCATGCTCAGCGTAAGGGTTATCGTATCCCCCCGGGTTTTTAACAAATGAAGTCCCGGTTCAGGATGCTGCTGGAGGGTAAAATCCGTCATAGATATTACTTCGCTAAAAAATTTGGCAAATTGGCAGAGTTTTATTGAAACCTAAATTGAGCGATTTTCAAGTTTGCCGCAGATACAAGGAAGATGCAGGCAAGCTATAGTGAACTATGCGAGGCTGCATCTGA
>JBKHAE010000163.1:0-5076 GCA_046543065.1 Desulfobacterales bacterium
GCATGGATATGCAGTTCACCGGGCAGACGCCTGAGCAGAGATAGCAGGCCACGCACCGCTCCCGGCCGTCCGGATCACGGGTCAGGATAATCCGGGCCCGCGAGCGCTCCGGCAGCGGGCGCTTGTATTCCGGGTATTCCTCAGTAAACGGCCTTTTAAACAGGTGCTTCGCCGTAGTGTAAAACCCCTGCGCCAGGGAGACCACAATGTCAATCAGTACATTCATTCATTCCTTTTCCCGACCATCAGACAATAAACGCCCCGGTGATCAAAATATTTATCAGCGCCGCTGGAATCAGAACCTTCCAGCCCAGCTCCATCAGCTGGTCATAGCGCAGCCTCGGCAGTGTTGCCCGCACCCAGATCATGACAACCGAGACGATGATAATCTTAATCAGCAGCCAGATGGGTCCAGGCAGTACGGGGCCGTGCCAGCCGCCTAAGAAAAATACCGCCATCAGGGCCCCCATCACCTGCATGTGCACATACTCGCCCAGAAAAAACAGTCCGAACCGCATGCCGCTGTATTCCGTGTGATAGCCCGCGCCCAGCTCGGTTTCCGCCTCGGGGAGATCAAAGGGAATCCGCTTGCTCTCCGCCATGGCACTTAAAATAAAAATGATAAACGCCAGGGGCTGAACCAGGATAAAGGGCAGTTCATCCTGCGCGCTCACAATATCCACCAGGCTGAAAGAGCCGGCCAGCATGACCACCGGGATGATGGACAAGCCCAGGGCCAGTTCATAGCTGATCATCTGGGCGGCCCCGCGAATACCGCCCAGCAGCGCAAACTTGGAGTTCGAGGCCCACCCCCCCAGCGCCACGCCGTAGACGCTAAGCGAGGACAGGGCAACCACATAAAGCACCCCCACATTGATATCGCTTATCACCATGGGGATCTTTCTGCCGAACAGGGTGATTTCCGGTCCGAACGGCACCACGGCAAACATCATCAGGGCGGTAACCGCCACAATCACCGGCGCCAGATGAAAAATGACGCGCTCGGCGCCGTCATGCATGATATCTTCTTTTAGGATCAGCTTGATCGAGTCGGCAATGGGCTGGAGAATACCGAAGATTCCCACCCGGTTCGGGCCGGGCCGTACCTGAAAGCGGCCCAGGAGTTTTCGCTCCACCAATACCAGGTAGGCCGCCAGCAGCAGAACCGCTGTCAGCACCAGACTGATTTTGGCGATTAAAATCCCGTATCCGATCACCCAGACCCACATCGCTCAGGATTTCCCCGTTACCTTAATGTTGTCTTTTGTTAACCGAACGCTTGCGGCATTATCCAGCTGCTGCCAGAAAAAAGGCTTAACCCGCGGCATGGTCATCACCCCGGACGGTATCCCGGCGGCTACCCGAACGCTTGCTGCCACGGATTCATATTTAAGTTCAACCAGCACAGAGACCCCTTCTGCAAAGCCCAGATCATGCGCATCTTTTTCAGACATCCATATTTCCGATGATTTCTCAAGCGGCTGCAAACAGGCGGAGAGGTCTGACAGCGGCTCATCTCCGAAAAGGGAAGCCACCATATAGAGGGTATATGCCGAATCGGTTTGGCCCCCTGTTTCCATATCTCCAGACGCCGTTTCGGTCACAGGCATCTGCCTGCCGGAAAAAAGCCGGCTGCCGGTTTCCTGAATATCCGCCAAAGCGGGTTCCGCATTGCCCATCTCCCGGATCAGATCCTTCCGGGAACCCGGCGCCAATAGCCCCTGCCAGGTCCTCAGCACCCGCCAGACGGCCGGTACATCACCGCCCGGAATATCCGGTTCAAAAATGCGCGGCGGATGATCGCCGCCGCCTGTCATGGCAACAGGGATGCCGCCGGCATGGGCGGGATTGGCTTTCTGCAGCCGGCCCTCCTGGTTTATGTAGATGCCGCCGGCCTCGTAAATGGATTGGGTGGGAATACGGATATGCGCGCGCTGAAACACGTCCGAATTGACATGATCAAGCGCCACAAGTAATTCAAGGCGGTCCAGGGCGGCGGACAGGCGCGGCCTGTCATAGAAGCGGTCCCATATATCGCTTTCAACCGCCACCAGTGCTTTTATCTGGCCGGCCTCAATGCTTTCAATTAATTCCTCCAGGCTTTTGCCGCCTTCATCCAGAAGCGCGGCCCCATAACTGTTTGGGCGGGGCAGCACATTGAAAATACCCGCCGGTTTATTCGACTGATACAGCTCTTCGGTTGTTTCAGCGCATAATTCAATCACGCGCTGGCTATTCAGTTCGGTTCCGCAGATGATTGCCGGTTTCTCACTTTCCAAAATCGCTTCCGCCGCTTTTTCCAAGGCCCGTTCTGCCGATTCGGGAAGATAGGATGAATGATTTTCCGCGCCCTGACCGCCGGTCAGCATGACCTTTAACCGGGCCATGAGTAATTCCATTTCCGCAGGCCGGGCCGGAATATGTTCAAATTGAAAGGGCCATTCCAGGGGCCGGGGGTCCAGGGCCGCCACAAAAGCGCCCTTTCGGGCTGCCTGCCGCATGGAAAGGGCAAGCATGGGGGCCTCAGCCAAAACATCGGTCCCAACCGCCACGATACAATCAGACGTTTCAATCGCCTGCATGGATACGGCCAGGTGCGGCTTTAATCCAAACACCGCGGTTTTGACCACTCGGCCGTGCCGCTTGTCCGGCCAGTAAACCGGCCCCTGCCAGCCTTTTTCCATGCAAAGCGATTTTAAAGAAAATAAAGTTTCCATGCTGCTTCGCGCAGAGCCCACCGCGGCGACGGCCTGAGCCCCGTGCTGATCCCGGATGCGGTCAAGCGCTTGAAGCGCCGCGTTTACCGCCTGGTCCGGCGCAGTCGATTGATTATCGATCACCCCTTTCCTGGGCCGGTCAGAAAGATTGGCATAATAAAATCCGTATCTCCCCCGGTCACAGATAAAATGACCGTTCACAGATTCATTAAACCGGGCCTCATGGCGGACGATGGCCCGATACCGGGCGGAAACCGTAATATGGCACCCCAGGCTGCAATGGATGCAAATACCCGGGGTTCGCTCAAAATCCCAGCGCCGGCCGGTGTATCGCGACGGTTTATCCGTATACACGCCGGTCGGGCAGATGTCGATCAAGTTCCCGGCAAACGGGCTTTCAAGTGTGCCGTCCGTGAATCGGCCGAAGTAAACGCGGGAGGCAACGCCCATGGCACCCAGATCCCGATACCCGGCATATTCCTGATAAAACCGGGAGCAGCGGTAGCACTGGATGCAGCGGTTCATCTCATGCTGAATAAGGGGGCCCAGATACTGATCCGGATAGCTCCGCTTTTCGCCCTTGAAACGCCGGACACTATGGCCGCCGGCCACTGTTAAATCCTGAAGCAGGCAGTGCCCGCCCTCGTCGCATACCGGGCAGTCGTGCGGATGGTTTAACATCAGCCACTCAATCACGTACCTGCGAAAATCCACCGCCTCGGGATCATCGGTTGAGACCTTCATCCCATCCAAACAATCGACCATACAGCTCATCTGGATGCCCGAAAGCCGGCCCGCGTTTTCGATTTTCACCGCGCACACCCGGCAGGCGCCCACCGATCCCAACGCCGGGTGATAGCAGAAACGGGGGATCATAATGCCCAGCCGCTCGGCGGCATCAATAATCTTGGTGCCTTCAGGCACCTCGATTTCCCGGTTGTCTATGGTGAGTTTGGGCATACTGTGAGATAATTTTTCTTCTGATTGATTTAATCGTACCCAGTCTCGCAAAAGCGAGACGGTACTCGTGCTCGTCCTCGTACTCGAAAAATTGTCGATTACGAGAACGAGTACGAGCACGAACAGTAATTTAAAATGTTTCCTTGCAATAGCATTCGTCTCACAAATGAAATAGATTAAGATTAAGACGACTTAAACGGACACGCCCTTTTTTCAATATGTTCATTCACTTCATCCTCAAAATGCTCAAGCAGGCTTTCCACGGGCGCGGCCGCGCCCGGCGCAAATGCGCAGTAGGCCCTGGGCAGATGATCACACATTTCCCTCAGCATATCCACAAACGCGAACTCGCCCTGCCCGTTCTCAATCCGCCATAAAAGATCCCGGATATACGGCAGACCCTCCCGGCACGGGGTGCACCAGCCGCAGGATTCCCGGGCAAAGAACTCGATCATGTTAAGTGTTGCCCCGACCAGACAGGTTTTATGATCAAACACGATGATCGCACCGGTGCCCAGGCGGTAGCCGGCATCTTCCAGGGATTTGAAATCCATGGCCGCATGGTACATGTTCGCCGGCATGAACTGGGTGGAGGTTCCGCCCGGCAGACAGGCCTTGAACTCGGATCCTTCGCACATGCCGCCCGCATAGTCTTCTATGATTTCCGAGAGCCTGATCCCCATGGGCAGCTCATAGCAGCCCGGCCGCCGCACCCGGCCGGATATGGAAAAAATTTTTGTGCCCGCTCCTTCCGGTGTTAATGCGAGAGAGCGGAACCAGTCCGCCCCGTTTTGGATGACATGGGGCACGCAGCATAGGGTCTCCAGGTTCTGCACCAGCGTGGGCAGCTGCCAGAGACCTTTGAACGTGGGAAACGGGGGCGGTTTTCTCGGGTTCGGGCGCTTGCCTTCCAGGGCGTTTAATATGGCGGTCCCCTCACCGCAGATGTATCGGCCGCCGCTTCGGTGGACCACGATGTCGAAATCAAAGCCGGTGTGCATGATATCTTTTCCCAGAAACCCGGCCTGCCGGGCATTTTCCACCTCCCGGGCAAGAATCCGGGCGGCGTTTTCATATTCCGGCCGGATAAAAATCAGCCCATGCGCGGCGCCCATGGCCCATCCCGCAATCACCATCCCCTCGATCAGCTTATGGGGGTCGGCATGGATCATAACCCGGTCCTTAAACGTGCCCGGCTCCATCTCGTCGGCATTGCAGACCACGTACCGGGGGTACGGGGCGTTCTCAAGCACGGTGGAGAGCTTCTGGCCCATGGGAAAGGCGGCGCCGCCGCGGCCCAAAAGGCCGGCATCCATCAGGATATCCTGTATCGACTGAGAAGTCTCATCCTTTAATGCCCGGACCATCGCCTCGTATCCCCCGTCCTCGCGATACTCTT
>JBKHAE010000051.1:0-25114 GCA_046543065.1 Desulfobacterales bacterium
AGGGGATGGTTTCCAGGTAAAGGTTTTCATTGCTTTCGGCGATTTTTAGGAGCGCGTCTGTAAAGCCGGATTGGCTGAAAATGATGTAGTTTCTCCGGGTTTGCACATCGGAAGGCACTTTTTTCGATTTTTCGATCAACTGGTAAAAAATGTTTGCATCGATTTTCTGTCGGCTGTATTTACACTCCCCGAAAATCATATCCGACTCGTTTTCGGCGATGCCGACGAGGTCAATTTCCGTGTCTTTGTCCCACCACCTGCCGACTTTCAGGAGTTTTAAAGGTATTTTTTGTTCGATCGTCAAATCCATTAGATGGTTTCTGCAGATATCTTCGTAGATGAAGCTGACGTGATTTTCCCTGAAATTGGCTTTGATTTTCTCGATCACCGGCCCTGAATTCTCAATTTCAAGATAGCTTCGGTATGGATAGACGAACCTGAACCAGAAGCTGATGAAGTTATCTTTAAGCCTGTACAAGCCTTTTTTGCTTTTTTCCGGATTTCTCTCCGTAACCGGGACTTCTCTTGTGATAATGTCCAGATCCTGAAGGGTTTTTAAATATTTGGTAATCGCGGATTGGCTGACACCGAGGGCCGATGCGATTTTGCCCAGTTTTCTGTTGCCCGCGGCAATGGTTTTGATGATCGAAAAATAAGTGCCGGTTTCTCCGAACTCCTGCTCAAGCAAAAAGACGGGCTCTTCGTATAAAAAACTGCGCTTGGAAAGAATGTTGTGTTCGATGGTCTTAAAAATATCTTCAGCAGGCTTTAACAGTTCAATATATTTGGGCACCCCTCCGGTAACAGCATAATATTCCAACAGGTTCATTGTCGACGGGTTGTTGTAAAACAGGTGATAATGCTTAAAAGGTATCTGGTTCAGCCGTATTTGTCCGGTCCGCCTGCCATACAAGGGGCTTGAATAAGAAAGCGTTTGCTTAATCATCATGCCCACAAGTGAGCCGCATAAAATCATCATGATATTGGCTTCTGCCAGGCAATGGTCCCAGATTTTCTGCAAAATGGACGGAAAGGAGGGGTTCGTCTTTCCCAGGTATTGAAATTCGTCGATGACGACCACTTTTTTGACATCCGGCTGATAGTCTCTCAATAGGGTCAGAATTTCTTCCCATTCCAATACGACGTCTTTTTTTAAGAATCGATTGCCCGTGAAGTCGGCAACATTTACCTGGACATTTTTTTTGTTTTCCCTTTCGGATTCTTCCGTGGCCACAAAATAGAAAGCGGTTTTGTCTTCAATGAAATGCTTGACCAGGGTGGTTTTTCCAATTCGTCTTCTTCCGTACAGGATAACAAGGGAGGCCCTTTCTTGACGGAATTCATCTTCAAGGAATTGGAGTTCATTGGCTCTGTTGATAAATTGGGGCATAATTATTATACTTTCAATTATAATAAATGAGAGTATAATAATTTTTTATTGGAATCAAGGAGATTTTTTATCCTCAAGTTCTATTGGTGGATGCGCTGTCGCTTATCCACCCTACGGCTGTTTCGCGTAAGTAGCACAACCGCCTAATGGTTAATGGTTATTGGTTAATCGTTAATGGTTAATCGTTAATGGTTATTGGTTATTGGTTAGGGTTGGGGCGTGCATAACCTATTCAGATATCATCGGATCGGCCATGGTTTCTGTAATTATACTGCTCCCAGGCGTTTTAAAATTTTCCCGGCCAATGGTTCCTTGATCTCTGTATGCCTTGGAACGGCTTCCACAACCCCCGTTTTGGAATTGGTCCATAAGGAATGGGAGCTTCCTTCCCGCTTCAGATAGCAGCCGGCTATGCGGAGCATTTTTTCAAGGTCTTTTCTTTTCATCAGACCGCGATTGTATCCTGAATCGTATCATCGTGAAGTCCGCGTGTCGCATCTTCCAGGCGGTCTTCGAGGATCAGCAAGACAGCGGATTTCAAACTTTCCTTGGCCTCCTCAATGGTTTCCCCCTGCCCGTTGGCACCAGGGATTTCTGGACATATTGCCCAGTATCCGCCTTCCGGGGCTTTTTCTATTATTGCCGTGAGTTCGCCTTTCATGGCTGCATTCCTGTTTGGTTAATTGTTATTGTTAATCGTTATTTAATTGAATTCAGGGGACAGTATATGAATTTTCCATGCTGATTATTTCTGTCAAAAAAGATAGATAGTTGAGTTATTGGTTAATGGTTATTGGTTGGTGGTTGGTTGCTTTTTGCAGGGGCGGTCGGCGCGGTGGCCGACCAACAAAACCGGCGTTGTCATCATACATATGGTCGGCACGGTGGCCGACCCTACGCTTATCCGCCCTACGGGCTTGGTCGGCACGGTGGCCGACCCTACGGCTTATCCGGCCTACGGCTATCAGGCGGTGCCGGCTATCTGTTTCGGCTCGTATTCACAGGTGAATAGCGATTGGAGCGGGAAATTCTTGGAGGCATTTAAAATTTCAATGCCTATGATTCTCCCTTCTTCGGTAAGATCCAGGTTCACCCCTTCCGAAACTTCAACAACTCCTGCCGGGCTTTCTTCGGACAGACGCAAATAAGCGGCATCGACTTTTTGATCATAATAGATTTTCATTATTTAAGCCCCCTTTTGAGCGGATATACTGTAATTATAACAATGTTATCGCTCTCACAGGGAAAAACAGCCTTTATTGGGTACCCGTGTTTGCTAAATTTCGTTTCGCTGATGATTTCATGCTTTCCTTCCGGAAAATCAATCTGCGGGTTTTGATATTGAATAATGGACAAAACATCTGCTTCCTGCAGGTCGTAAAGATTCATCCGTCTTTTTGCATGTCGGCTGAATTGTATACGTGCGCTATGCATGATTTATATGTTTAATTATCCGCCCTAAGGGTGCTTGCCAAGGCGGACTCCGTCCCTTTCGGGGGCGATCGCCGTCCCTACATAACCTTTTGTTATTTTTATGAAATATTTACATGGAGAGGGGGCTGGTAAACCCTCACCACTTTTAGCTGAGCGGTTCTACCATATCCGCATCAATATTAACAACGATAGATTGGCTGATTGCTTCAACCAAAATAACCAGCCGGTAATTCTTGGCTTTCCGCTCGAGAACGCCTTCCACGTCTTTTAGCGGCCCATTTTTTACCCGCACGCGATCGCCTTCGACGATGTAATTATAGGGATAGACCGGCAGTTCATTGACAAGGACGGTGCGAATATTGCGGAGTTCATGAACCAGTCTGTCCGGGTCCCTTACCTCAATCACCCGGGCGATTTGGTTGGAGCGCAGCGCATAATGCCGGTCAAACGTATCCCCCTGAAAAAACAGGTATCCGCTGAACAAGGGCATCAGGCTGTATCGCACCCGTTTGCCGCCGGGCTGGCGGCGCTGGTACATGGGCAGATAATAGCCGATGCCGGCCTCCGCCAGGTAATTGGCAAGGGCCTTTTCCCTCCGGCTTTTGGTGTGCGCCACGCGCCAGGGCTTGGTGTTATCCGTCTGACTCAGCAGGTTTGCTGGAAAAATCGGCTCCGGATTTTGGTTATCTGCCAATGTCATATTTAACATCCCGATTTATATGTTTACAGTCAAATATACTGCCACTTTATCAAACTTATTAAATACTTTCTACAAAGGTATGTTACTTGAAATTGAGAGATATCTGCAAATATCGGCGCCATCAAGTAACATGTACCCTCAGAAATGACAGTGGATTTTTGAATCTTCTCCTCCTATTTAATAAGGCAGTTGACACATTCAAATATATTTATCATTAATAAACACCAAAATATGATAATCCGATAATTTTTAATCGTCCATAGGCTCCGCTTAAGCCCGCGCATAAGTGGATTAACCCCGAAAATAATTTCCAAAAACTTCAGGAGAATCTTTATAATTCATGGAAAATCATCCCATTGCGACCAAATACGACCTGGAAACCGTGCCCATCGGCATTGGCGGAAAGCGCATGGAATTTTACCGGGTGGGCAACTTAGAGCCCTTGATCGAAAAAATATTTACCGATGAAAACAGCAAGTTCACCGATTTCCCGGTGTGGATTAAAATCTGGGAGGCATCGCTGGTGCTGACGGATTATCTGCTGGATGAGGTGCTCAGTGAGCCCAGGCATATTTTAGAAATAGGCGCCGGCATGGGAATTACCGGCATGTTTCTGGCCGCCTTCGGCCATGAGGTGACCGGCACGGACAATGAAGACGACTGCCTGGATCTGCTCAAGCTCAATAAGGCGCATAATGGGTTGAACAACCTAAGCATCCGGAAACTGGACTGGCACGAGGCGGTGCTGGGCGAGAAGTTTGATCTCATCTGCGGCTCGGAAATCATTTACAAGGAATCAGCCATTGAGCCGGTTTTGAACCTCATCCGAAACCACTTAAAGCCAGGGGGCGCGGTTTATCTGGCCCATGACCAGCAGCGGATGAATGTCGGGAAATTCCTTGAGCAGCTGCCTGAGGACTTAACCGTTGAGGAAATTGCCAAGACTTTTACCGGCAAAGATATGGCCAGGCGAATTTTGATTCATGTTATACGTCATGTATGATTTTTTAGATCTGGAGCCCAAAATCATGGAACTGGCAAACCTGCTGGACCGCCCGGAAATATCTGAACGGTGGGAAAAATGGAAAAATTCAGATTGACCATAATTTACACTAACCACTTTCCTCTTTTTTCTCCAGAAATCCCGGCTGCGCGTAGGCCGGATAAACGATAGTGCACCCGCCGGGCTTTATCTATTAATGATTCCACGGCGCCGCCATTTTTAATGGCGGGCACGGTGGCCCGCCCTTTTACAATGGGATGTGCCTAAAACCAAGCCTCGTAGGGTCGGGCACGGTGGGCCGCCCTACAACAGGATGTGCAATTTAAAAAACCATCGTAGGGTCGGCCACCGCGCCGACCTAATATTGATCGGCCACCGTGCCGAGCTATCATGACTGCCTCTTTTACAATTCCAAATAGGTCACGGATTTGGACATGGGCAGATTGCGGAGCGCATCCAGGATTTCATCGGAGAGGGCCGAGTCGGTGCGCAGAAAGACGATATTTCGGTCTCCGGCTTTCTCCTGGCCCACGGTCATTTTGGAAATGTTTATATTATTGTCTCCCAAAAGGGTGCCGATGCTGCCGATCTCGCCCGGAATGTTCAAATTATGGATCAGGGTGAGATACCCCTCCGGCTTCATCTCCAGGCGGAAGTCGTTGATTTTGACCACCCGGGGATAATTTCTGCCGAACACCGTTCCCGAGACCACGCTGCTCATCTCATCGGTAATCACCTCTATGGTCAGCAGGTGATTATACTCCATGGCCTCGTCACTTTCGGATTCAGAGACCTTGATCCCGTCTTCCTTGGCGATATACGGGGCATTAACCGCATTGACATCCTCCATGGAGAGAACATCCAACAGGCCGGTTAAAAAGGCGGTGCTCACCGGTTTCAGGTCCACATCCGCAAAATTACCGTTGTATTCGATTTTGATCTCCTTCACATGCCCGCTCACCAGCTGGGCCTGCAGACAGCCCATGCGATCGGCCAGGAATATAAAGGGATTTAATTTTTCCAGCTCTTTACCGGAGACAGACGGCGTATTCAGGGCATTTTCCACGGTGCTGGTTTTTAGAAAATTAATGATCTGTTTGGCCACCATCACCGCCACATTGGTCTGGGCTTCAGCCGTGGAGGCCCCTAAGTGCGGCGTGGCGATCAAGTTGTCAAGCTGCAAGAGCGGCAAATCTGCCGGCGGGGGCTCCTCGCTGAACACATCCAGGGCCGCGCCGGCCACTTTGCCGGACTGCATGGCCTCGTAGAGGGCATCCTCGTCCACAATGCCGCCCCGTGCACAGTTGACCAGCATAACGCCTTCCTTCATCTGTTCAAAGGCTTTCTTGTTAATAAGCCCGGCGGTCTTTTTGGACTTCGGCACATGCACGCTGATATAATCCGCCTGGGCGTAGAGCTCATTTAAGGATACGCTCTCACAGCCGGACTTTTCAATCTTTTCCGGGGTGACCACCGGATCATAAACGATAACCCGCATCTTTAAGCCCCGGGCCCGGTTGGCCACGATGGAGCCGATTTTACCGTAGCCGATCACACCGAAGGTCTTGTTGTAGATTTCCCGGCCCTGGAGCTTCTTCTTGTCCCATCGGCCCGCCTTCATAGAGGATGTGCCCTGGGGGATATTTCGGGTAAGCGACATCATCATGGCAATGGCATGCTCGGCCGTGGTGACGACATTGCCGGTGGGGGTATTCATGACAATAATCCCCCGCTTGGTCGCCCCCTCCACGTCAATGTTGTCCACGCCGATGCCGGCGCGTCCGATTACCTTTAACTTCTCGGCTGCCTCCAGGATTTCCTCGGTCACCTTGGTGGCGCTGCGAATGACCAGGGCATCATAATCCTTGATCACCTCTTTCAGCTCCTCGGGCGACATACCGGTTTTAACATCGACATCAATTCCGTCTTCTTCTTCAAACAGCTTGACCCCGGCATCGCCGAGTTTATCGCTGACCAATACTTTCATTTTGATACCTCCTTATTTATAACTTTAAACGGTCCTCACGATAGGCCGTCAGATAATTCGAACAATACTCATCCCCTCCGGCCAGGGTTTCGGCGGCGATGATATTGGCCATCATCCGCTTGTCCAGAGGATTGATAATGGCGGCGTCCAGTTTCTTGGCAATGGCCATTACCGCAAATGTCTGGTTGATGAGCTTTCTCTCCGGCAGGCCGAAGGAAATGTTAGAAAGCCCGCAGATGGTATGAACGCCCGGAAAACCGGTCATAATAGCCTCAACGGCATTCATAAACTCCATGCCGTAGGAATCTTTTGTAGAAATGGGCTGCACCAGCGGATCCACGAAAATATTTTCAATGGCCACATTGTTTTTCACCAGGCTGTTAATCAGCTCATCCGCAATCGCCACTCGGTCATCCTTTGTCTCGGGCATGCCCTTGTCGCTCATGCAAAGGGCGATCACCTTTAAATCCGTACCGGCAATTACCGGCAGCAGTGCATCATAGCGATCCTTTTCAAGGGAAATGGAGTTAATCATGGGGGTTCCCTTATGCACGGCTGCGGCGGCTTCAACCACCTTGGGGTCCGGACTGTCGATGCAGCACGGGGCGTCCACGGTTTCCTGCACGGTCTTGATCAGCCACTGCATGTACTCGCTTTCCTTGCCGACAAAGGTCCCGGCATTGACATCAATAAAATCCGCCCCGTGATCGTGTTGATCTTTGGCAATTTTCTGGATTTCTTCGGCGTCCTGGGCTTCAACAGCCGCCTTGATTGGCTTTCGGCTCGAATTGATTAATTCTCCAACAATTAACATGGGTTTTCTCCTTCGTTTGAATTCACTTCACAATAAAAACGGTTTCTGCGTGACCGGGGTCTCCGGCGGCAGACACAAAAAATCCGGGGGCGCATAGGGGCCGAACAGTATTTTTCGAAAATAATTTCGGCTGCCCTTAATTTCCGTGTATTTTTTATCAAGAAACCGGGCATTCTCCCTGGCCCTGGCGCGCAGAGCTTCGACATCCGCCACCTGCGTGTCGATCAATGCAATATGGCTGTAGTGCTTTAATTCCTCGTTTAGTCCCCAGACCGCATCCTCGCGGCCCATGCGGGGAATGTATTCATTCTCCAAAATCCCGATCGGGTCCTTTTCCTCCTTTACCCAGCCCGGGGTGATGTAATACGTCCCCGCCCGCTCCCTGAACGCCTTTTGATAGGCCTCCCGCGAGCCCAACAGCAGGGCCACGCAGTCATGCACATGGGGAACGTACAAATACTGGCGGGGCGAATAGACCCCGACGATGCCGTTTGAACAAAGTCCATAGCCCAGAACAATTTCATCCGCAGTATCTGCCACGCTGTCGATTTCGTTCTGTATAATCGCAGGCATCCGGTCCGGGGTCCGGTGCAGCTGCTGATCCATAAACCGAAGATCCAGTTCGACATCTGGCGGACATTCCGGCCGCAGCGCATTTAACTCCTGCTCCATCACCCGGCAGGCAATAACCACCCGGTTTATCGGTTTTTCTCTTTCAGGCATATTCCATCTTCCGGTTCATTATTTCGCGGCAGCGGCGGATAAGGCGGGCTGCTCCGGAAACTCCATGCTCTCCACATAGAGATCCATAAAATCCGGCCGGGTCTCGATGGAGACATGCTCAACCCTCTGCATCCGTGATTCCAGAAAACGGCGGTTGCTCACATTGCGAAGCAGACGCACACACCCGATCCGGCAGGTGTTGCCCGCGAAAAAAACTTTTGAGGCCATACCGGACGGCAGCAGTCCGATGGTTTCCAGATTCTCCGGCCGCAGGGAGTAGCCGAACCCGCCGGCGATAACCACCCGGTGAACGGCTGCGGACGCTATGCCGGCTTCTGCCATAAGAATATCCATGGCCGCGCGGATCGCGCTTTTGGCAAGCTGCACCTGGCGTACATCATCCTGGGTGAAATAAACCTCCCCCTCGATATGAAAGGCCGCCTTTTCATTTAACTCAACCAGCCTGGCCGCTATTTCCTGGCTCAGACCTTCGGTTTCCCCGGGCCGGCGCATGCGGCCGGACCCGTCGATCACCCCGGTTTTTAGCAGGGCGGCGGCCATATCGATGATACCGGAACCGCAAATCCCTTTAACCGGCGCATTTCCGATGGTTTTAAACGTAAGCGTGCGGCCGTCGGTGCTGACCCGCTCCAGGGCCCCGAGCTGCGCCCGGGTGCCGCTTGAGATGCCCATGCCCTCAAAGGCGGGGCCGGCGGCGGTGGAGGTCATCAGGCATTTGCCGGCGGCATTTAAGCCCATTTCCCCGTTGGTTCCGATATCAACAAAAAGGACCGACGCACTCTGATCGAAAAACCCGTGGCAGACCAAAAGACCGGCGCTGATATCCCCGCCGATATAGGCATGCACCACCGGCGGGACATAGACGCGGGCCTCCGGATGGACGGCCAGCCCGAACTGGTCGGCCGGATAGCTCTGCCCGCTTTGAATCCCCACGGTAAAGGGCACCCGGCCCAACGGCTCCGGATCAATACCTGCGGCCAGCTGCAGCATGGTGGTATTGCCGCCGATCACCACGTCAACGATCTCATTGACATCTGCTTTCGAATCCTCACACACCTCTTCGATCAGTTGATTCAAGCCGTCGCGCACGCACCGGGACAGCTCTGCCAGGCCTTCAGGGGATGAACCCGCCTGGATGCGGCGCACCACATCATGGCCGAAACGGATCTGGGGGTTTAAGCTCGAGGCCGTGGAAAGCTCCTGGCAGGAGTCCAGGGACATCAATGTGACCACCAGGGTGGTGGTGCCGATGTCAATGGCCAGGCCCTTGGGCGATTTTCCCGGCGTCCAGCGGCTTAACGGCTGCTGGGATTCCCGGTCGTAACAGAGCCAGTAGCCGCCGTCTTTCTCGGTAACTTTTGCAGCCGGGATCCATTGTCTGGCTTGGGCGGCTTTTTCTGCCTGGTGATTTTCCGCCGCCCCCGTCTCATCATCCGAACGATCCCCGGGATAGCGGTTGCCCTCGAGTATCCGGTATTCATCCCGGACATACTCGGATAGCACATGGATGGTCATGTCTTTTCTGGGCTTTAACTGGCAGGCCAGGCGGATGCCGTCTGCCGCCTGCTCCGGGGCAATCTCCGGGTGCGGGGTTTCCGGGACCGATTCCGGGTTTTCCACCCGCACCAAACATTTGCCGCAGATCCCCTGCCCGTTGCAGGGCGTGTCCACTTCCACGCCGGCACGGTACAAGGCATCGCGCACGGTTTCGCCGCGGCGCATCTCAATGGATTCGCCTATCGGGTATATGGTTAGTTTTGGCATAATATTATAAATTTAGGGCTCCGGCAGACGGGTCAGGGAAATCATCTCCTGCAGGTCTTCGGCCAGGAATTTGAGATCCTTGCGGAGTTCCTCGCCGTCCACCTCGCGCGGAACCACCACGCTGGTGCGCATCAGGAAGATGGGTTTGCCGTCTTTGGCCCGGGACTCGATTTTGGTTTCCAGCTCAACGATATTGATATTTAAAGACGCCAGGAGCTGAGTCGTCCGGTAGACAATCCCCATCCGGTCAACGCCTTTGACCCGGATTTCATAATTGGGCTCGGTCTCACTGCGTCTTTCGCCCGGCACATCCACCGGAAAAAGCGTGACCTTTAAATCCTTCTCCTTATCCAGCCTGTCGCAGGCGGCTGCCAGATCATCGCACATCTTCTCGGTTGTGGCGGTGACCAGAATCATCAGGGCGAAATGGTTGCCTAAAAGCGTCATGCGGGAATCTTCAAAATTGCACCCGCAGTTGTATATCTCCTTGGACACCGTGGCCACAATACCGGTGACATTGCGGCCGACCGCTGAAATGATAAATTCCTTTTTCATAATTCCTCGTTGTTCATTGTTACACAAAAACGGGACGGCAGAGTTTCTCTAAAGCCTGCCCCGGAATTTTGTAGGATTTATCGTGAACGCCGGGATTGAAATAAATATAGTCGGTCTCAACCAGCGCTTTTTCCATGTAAACGGGCATATCCGTAAAATGGCCGAACGGCGGCACGCAGCCCACGTCACAGCCCACCGTTTCCTTGACCGCTTCCGGCTTGGCAAACGAGACCTTCTTGCTTCCCGCCGCCTTGGCGACCTGCTTCCAGTCCACGCGCCGGTCGCCCGGCAGGACCATCACGATCATATCCCCTTCTTTGGTATTTAGCACCAGGGATTTGACGGTTTCCGATTCGGTGACCTGCAGGGCCTCGGCCATGGCCGGGTTGGTGTAGACCGGCTCATGGTCGACCACGTCATATTCAATTCCCTTATCCGACAATATCTGCTGGATATTTTCTTCAAGTGTCATCCGTGAAAATTTCCTCTTAAAATTATCCCGGCATAACCCCCCATTGCTCGGACAACCGGGGGTTGCCCACGGCGCGTGCCTGAATCCGCTCAATTGCGCCTTCGGTTTTTACCTTGATGCTGACCTGGGGCGATATGGCGCCCGAGGCCTCCGCACTTTCAACAGCCAGCTCCTTTACCGTTTTTTTGGCAAAGGCAAAGGCATCCTCATATTCGGAAAAATTTTTACGCTGATCCCCGATCTGCACGATATGGGCATGAGCCCCCTCGCTTTCCTGCACGTAGACCAGAGCCTCCTTATCCGCCATCACGGAGCCGGCCACTGCGCCCGCCGCATTGGCCACATGGGCATGCTCCGGCAGCACAAACGGGGCCTTGAGACTCTCGGCCACTTTTTTGACAAATATGCCGGCCGGCGCGCCGATGCCGATGACCGGAAAGCGGCTGGCAATATTGACCGACACATACTCGTTTCTGCCGCTGATGGCCTCATCTATCATCCACCGGCCCCAATTGCCGTCCACCATCTCCGGCAGATCCGCCTCATCCTCCTGGCGGGCCAGGAAAACGATGGCCTCCTCCACCATGGTGGCCACGATAAACTCAAGGGTGTCGGAGACAAACTGCTTGGAATTTTTATCATAGATATGGCAGGCGCATTCAATGGCCTGGCGAGCCGCCTCGATGTCCCAGACATCCATCTGGCCGTTGACATGCAGAAGATCCGTGGGGGTCAAAGTCGCCTGCTCAATCAGCCCCTGGCGGAAAAACTCGTCCGCATTCAGCTGCACCGCATGATAGACGTCGAGCGCCTTTAGAATCTCGGTGACACTGCGGGGCGATTCATTTAACAGTCCGAAAAGCGCCACATGTTTGGGATCGCTAATACCTGCTTCTTCCGGGTCAATGGGTTTGTGCAGAAACCAGTAATCCAGATCATTCTGGCTCCAGGTGTTTTTCCCTTTCTGACGGAGCCCCAGAATTGTTTTTTTAACGCGCTCATGCTGGGCCGCCAGCCTGGATAAGGGAACCACCCGATCCGGTCCCACCACGGCTTTTCCGCCCTGGCCGAACGAAATCCGGCTGTCGCAGCCCACGCAGGCGGTGCGTATCCGGGCGGCCTTGACCGCGGTTTTGATATCGCCCACCCGGGCGCCCTCATCCGTTATGGTCATCTGGGAATCCTGGATCAGGGCCATATCCGTGGTGGTGCCGCCCACATCGATCATCAGGGCGTTGCCGTGGCGCGAGAAAAACAGTCCGCCGATGGCACTTGCCGCCGGGCCGGAAAGAATGGTCTCAACTGGTTTTTCCGCGGCCTCGGCATGCGGCATGAGCGAGCCGTCCCCTTTTACGATCATAAGCGGGGCATTGATGTTCTGATCCTTTAATGATTCCTGCACCGCAGCGATAAATTCCTGCATCACAGCTACCAAGGAGGCATTCAGACAGGCGGTGGTGGCCCGCTTAATGGAATCAATCTGGGTGGAGAGCTGATGACCCAAGACCACCGGCAGATCACAGACATCCTGAATGGCATCAAACACAGCCTCCTCATGGGCGGGGTTTAAGGGGCTGAAATAGCTTGAAACCGCAAATGCATCGACTTTATCCCGGTATTCTTTGACCCAGGCTTTGATGCCGTCCAAATCCAGGGGCGCATTCTCCGCCCCTTGTGAATTGTGCCCGCCGTCAAAATAGGCAAAATGCCGGGTGGAAAAATTGGCCTCCAGCCCATAGGACTGAACCAGTTCCGGATCATAGCCGATCAGCAACAGGCCCACCTCACGGGCTTTTCCCTCGGCAATGGAATTGGTGGCCAGTGTGCTTGAAATCCCAACCAGCTTGACGGTTGCCGGGTTTTCGATATTTAACATTTTAAGAACGGTGATAACGCCGTCAGCCAGGTTCGCCCGGGTGGTGAGGGTTTTGCCGGATGCGACCACCCGCCGCGTCCGGTAATCCATAAGGACCCCGTCCGTATATGTCCCCCCGGTGTCAATGCCGACCACATAGTCACCTGAGAATTTCTTACTGCCTGCACTTTCATTCCGGGATTGCAATGGTTTCTGTTCCTTTGCGTACATTTATTGTATAAACCGTCCGTCGGGTTTTTATCCCCTTTTGAAATAAGCACCCGTCCTGTTTTTACCCCCCTTTGAAATAAGCACCCATCCTGTTTTTACCCCCCTTTGAAAAAGGGGGGCAAGGGGGGATTTAATTTGCAAATTATGAAAAATCCCCCTAAATCCCCCTTTCAAAAGGGGGACTTAAAGGAAATTGACATTTTATAAAACTTCAGTTTTGATGATCGAAAGCCTGCTGGCTCCGCCGTTGGAGCGAACAGGCTTTCCATCAATGCTATTTCGCCAGATTCTTAAAATCGCGGAGAGACGTCTATTTACTCTTAACGCGCTCTTCGGCTTCGGCCAGAATCTTTTCGATGTCCTTTTTGGCCTCAGGCGGCACGCGCTTTGAAGGGCCCTCGTAGTTTTCCATGATATCGCGGCCCTTCTTTAAGACCCGGTCCTTCATGGTGCTCCGTCCCTGGGCATCCCAGTCCTCGTAGCTGTTTCGATCCATCAAAGTGGGCTGATAGTGCTTGCGGAACCACTTCATGGTGTGGTCTTCATAGAGGTAATGGCCGCCGGGACCCACATTGCAGATCTGCTCCACGGCCATGGTCTCTTCGTTCACCTCCAGGCCGCCGGCAATCAGACGGCTCATGCCGATGATCTCATCATCCATAATCGTCTGGTAGATATCACCGGTCATACCGGACTCGGTATAGCCGTTGTCATGGACGAAGTTTGCCCCGGAGAGCATCGCCATATGAATCGACAAGGCCGCCTCGATCCCGGACTGCAGCTCCAGGCACTTGGTATCCGTGCATCCGGAGGTTGAGTACATGGGCAGCCCCACGAACTGAAGCATCTCGGTCAACCCGGCGCTTAAGATACTAAGCTCAGGCGCCCCATAGGAGTAGATCGTATGCCGCATATCCAGAATAGACTGCACGCCGCCGATGATAATGCAGGTGCCCGGGTTCATAAGCTGGGAGACCACGACGCCCACCATGGACTCGGACATGGCCACAACCAGCTGGCCGGCATGGGTGGCCGGCACCGTGCCGCCGCCGATGGCGCACGGGCTGTAGACCTGCGGAATCCGATGCTCCGCATTATACATGCATTTGTCAATCGCGTGGA
Source organism: Desulfobacterales bacterium (assembly GCA_046543065.1). GTDB lineage: Bacteria > Desulfobacterota > Desulfobacteria > Desulfobacterales > Desulfosalsimonadaceae > M55B175. The sequence continues at coordinate 14,072 of JBKHAE010000051.1, forward strand.
AGTCGCTCACCAGCGGAGAAATCGGCTCTCCGTAGCTGATATAGTTGGGCCGCTGTTTAAAGGCCTCTTCACCGCCGGCCATGACAATGCCGATGCGGTGTTCGTCCCGAACGCCGTCCCGGCCAAAGGCCCAGTTCATAATGATCTTGCGGGTATTCTGAATCATGTCCGCAAATTCATAAACATCGGCCAGTCCGTTAGTCACGTCGCTGATTGAGCCCAGTGACTGCACATAGCCGATATTGGGCAGGGCATCACAGACCCGGGCCACGGTGGTGGCATCTTTCCTTAAATACGGCCGGCGCTCCAGGGTTTCAGGATCGATAAAATTGGGCGGCGTGGGGCCGGGGCCGAAATAGCTGCGGCCGCGCTCCACATAGCACATCTCCTCGTTTCCGTCCCAGGAGTAAAGCGTTGTCGTTGGGGGAAGGCTCTGCAGGGCCTGCCTGACAATCTCCGGCGGAATCCGTACCCGGATGCCGTCCACCTTGCAGCGGTTTTTGGCCAGAAGCTCCCTTGCGCCCTCATGGTGGACATCCGCACCGGTATCATTCAAGGTTTTGATGACCCCGTTGAAGATCCGCTCCTTCTGATCCTCAGACATCATGGAGAAGCGCACGGTGTCATTGGTAATATAGTTGGTTACTTTATCGTGAATCATATTTGACTCTCCTTATTTATCCGTGCCCATGCAGCCAAAGTCTCTGCCCGGCGGCATGGCGGTTGTCAACCCGGTTGGATTATTTGGAATGGCGCTTTTCCGCATCATCGATGATCTTTTTAAGATCCTTTCGGATCCCGTCATCAATGGGCTCTGGCTCATATTCATCAAGGATGCGCTGGGTTTCCTCATTGACCCGGTCGAGCATGGTTTTTTTGCCGTTCTGACACCAGGTCTCCCAGTCCGAACGGTCCTGGAGTTTGGGAAAATACCATTCCTTCCAGTGCTCGTAGGTGTGGTCCTTGGTAACATACTCCCCGGCCGGTCCGGTCTCGTCAATCAGCTGCAAAGCCAGATGTTCGGGATCGGTATTAATGCCTTTGCCGACCTGGCGTACCATGCCGATGATCTCCTCGTTCATCACCAGACTCTCCAGCGAGGCATTCACGCCGGAGTCGATATAGCCCACATCATGGACCAGGTTGGCGCCGGAGAGGAACGCATTTAGTACGGAGAGCGTGGATTCCGCGGCCGCCTGCTCATCAACACACTTGGAATCGCTGCATCCGCCGGTGGAGAACATCAAAAGCCCCAGCCATTTGGATATATCAGTGTTTGCGGCAGATGCCAGGGACAGCTCCGGTGAGCCATAGGAATAGGTGGTGGTGCGCATGTCCATGACCGTGGTCACCCCGCCCATAATAAGCGGCATACCGGGTTTCTTTAAGTCGCATAGCACCACAGCCAGAAGCGTTTCCGCCAGCGACTGAACCAGCATCCCCGGAATAGTTGCCGGGGCCGTAGCGCCGGAACTGGGGCACGGGGTATACATGGCCGGAATCCCCTTTTCCGCGGCGAACAAGAGCTTCTCCACCGCAGTGCGATCATTGGTTAGCGGCGAGATCGGCTCGATATAGGCCACGAACATGGGATTTAAGCGGAATTCCTCTTCCCCGCCCTGGAACAGACAGGCCATTTTCCAGAGATCTTCCAGGCCTTCGCCGTCCACACTGGTCACCACCATGGGCTTGGTGCAGCCTTCGAGCATGGCCATGAACTGATGGCGGTCGTAGGTCTGGGGATTGGGGGCATCGCCCACAATGCCGTGGGACATAAAAAAATCGTAGTTGGACAGATAATCGACAAAGCGGCCCGCATTGACCACATCTTTATACAGGGTCCGCCGGCGCTCGCCGGATTCCCGGTCATAGGTAAACGGCAGGTCTGAGCCGGTGCCGAAATACACGTGATCCTTCTGAAGGGCCACGGAGCGCTTGCCGTTTCTGCCTTTCAGCGTAATTTTCCGGGGATAGTTCTTAATCGCCCGTTCAACCATTGAAGCGGGGACACGGACCCGATTTCCCCGGACTACGGCATCGGAATTTTTGAACAGCTCTATGGCCTCTTCCTGCAAAACATCCGCGCCGCATCGCTCCAAGACTTCAAGGGCTGAAAAATATATTTTTTCGATCTGCTGATCCGTCAGCACCCGGAAAACCGGGGTCTGCTGGATCGTCTGATTCATTTTTTCCATGGGTTAACTCCTTCGCCCGAATTTTATGTGTCAAAGCAAGGTCTTATTCTGCATGCATCCGATCATGGGAACCTGGAGAACACCGTGCTTTTCTTTATAAAATGCCGGTGCGGCCTGCATCCTGCTGCCGCCCCGGCCATTTATTTTTCGATCAACTATATAAAAGGATGCTTACCTAGATCCCGAGTTCCGCCCTGGCCTTATCAACTGAATTGGCCGCATTGGCGCCGTAGAGATCCGCGCCGATTTCCTTGGCGTATTCCTCGGTCACGGGCGCCCCGCCGACCATGATCTTGACCTGGTCTCTGACGCCGGCTTCCTTCAGGGCATTAATCGTTTCCCCCATTTTGGGCATGGTCGTGGTCAGAAGCGCTGACATCCCCAGCAGCTCCGGTTTATGCTCTTTAACGGCATCCACAAATACCTGGGGCTTTAAATCAATGCCCAGGTTAATAACCTTAAAGCCCGCGCCCTCAAACATCATGCCCACCAGGTTTTTCCCGATGTCATGGAGGTCGCCTTCAACCGTGCCGATAACAAAGGTGCCGGCCCGCTTGGTCTCTCCCTCTGCCAAAACCGGTCGGAGATGCTCCATTCCAGCACTCATCGCTTTGGCTGAGCGCAGCACTTCCGGGATAAACATGTCGCCGGCCTTAAACCGCTGGCCCACCACATCCATGCCGGCGATCAGGCCTTTATTCAGCACCTCCTCCGGGTCCACACCGCTATCCAGAAATTCCTTGGTCATATTGCCGACTTCCTCGACCTTGCCGGCGATCAATGCCTCTGCCATTTTCCCTAAATCTTCAGCCATGTGTTTTCCTCCTTCTATCTATTTTTAATTATTGCGTTATTCGCTCCTTGCGGCAAAAGCCTTGCGCTTACATGCGCTCAGCTTGGAATCTTTCAATGTTACGGTTTGCGGAAATGAAACACGCCCCAGGCCAAATACCCCTTATTGCCGCCATCCACCCAATGGCGAAGGCCTTTTTTCATATTCTCGATATATTCCTGGCTGATCTTGCCCTTGACTTCGCCTTCCCGTTTTTCCAGCTCCTTGAGAATCCTGGCATAGCTTTTGGTGAGATGCGGGGATAGATCTTCAAAGCCAACCACCTCAAAACCGATCTTTTTGGCATACTCCTGGTAAAAACCGGGCGAGCCCAGACTGGTCAGATGGATGCGGTCATAGATGGGCTGGAGCACCTCCTCGGGGCACTCATCCGTCTGCATGGGGTCAGTAAAAATCATTTCCCCGCCGGGCTTTAATACCCGCTTGGCCTCATTAAGGACTTTCTGGCGGTTGTCGCTGTGCAGGATGGCATCCTGGGACCATACAATGTCAAAGGATTCATCCGGATAGGGGATGGTGTCGAAGCTGCCGTCAATGACCGTGATCATCTGATCCAACCCCTGCTCCTTATTCATCTGACGGCCGCGGTTGTTTTCCGTTTCACTCAAATTTAAAACCACCACTTCCCAGCCATAATTTTTTGTCAGATACCGGGCCGAGCCCGAGAACCCGCCGCCCAGATCGATCACCCTGGCTTTCTGATTCAAAAACTTCGAGCGGGAAGCCATATGGTCTATAGTTTTACGACTTGCCTCATAGACGGTCTCATCGCCTGTTTCATAAAACCCCAAATGGAGGTCTTCTCCACCCCATATAGTATAGTAGAAAGTATGGGCATCCTCACTATCGTAGTAATTTTTTGTAACTTTTACGGTTTCGGAATATTCCTGATTGCTCATGCATGCCTCCTTTATTTGGTCTATAAGCTTTTTAAGCCCTATTATTAATTAATCAAAAGATCAGACCTGTGCCTGACTTAGGTTTTACGCATTATTAAATTTGTCTAATAAATTTTCATATTTAACCTATATTTTCAGATTGTTTTTTCTAATTTAACTGTATAATAAATTGAATATATTAATTTAAAATTTTATGATTGTCAACCTCTTTTTCCGAATTAACTGCATATAACAGAATATTCACGGGCTTGTAACAATTAAAATATACTTGACAAGCGCATTCAAGTTGTATTAATTGTCTCTATTCGCGAACTCGACCAATTTTAGAAAACTTTATAGCTTTTATGCAATAAAATTTTACTTAAATTTCAATAAATTAAAAAATATTTACAATTTTCCGACGATGATTCTTTTAATAAAGGTAAGTATAGGGTCCGTATCATCAGGTCTGCACTGCTTAAACCGGGTTCGGATGCGAACCCGGCATGGCCGTCAAAATTTCCGACCGCCTGCTGTTAATTTGAGTGGAAACAATTACATTTAACGTATGGCCTGATACATTTTTGTTTCAAAATAATTATACTTAATATATATACCAATGTTCAGGTAAATCAAAAAAATAAAACCCAAACTCAAAAAAACAGGTTGAATTTATGGCAGATATTTTTCCGTTCCGGGGCATCCGGTACAACACTGACAAAATCAACGATCTGGCCAAAGTGGCCACACCGCCCTATGATGTCATCTCCGAAGAAGAGCAGGATATGTATTATGAGCGACATCCCAACAATGTCATCCGTTTAGACAAGGGCAAACCATCGGCAAATGACGACGATCAGGACAATCCTTATACAAGGGCGGCGGAATATTTCAATAACTGGCTGACTGAGGGCATACTGGTCAAAGATGAATCGCCCTGCTTCTATCTCACTTCAGTCGAGTTTAGCATCAACGGCCAGACGTTTACCCGCTACGGTCTGATTGCCCGGGTTCGTCTGGAACCATTTGAAAACGGCGTCATCCTGCCGCATGAGGAGACTTACTCCAAAATCAAATCCGAACGCCTGGAACTGATGAAGGCCTGCCACGCCAATTTCAGCCATATCTTTTCCATTTACACGGACAAAGACAATATTATGGGGCGGCTGAAATCCGTGATTGCCGATGCGCCGCCGGAAGTTGCCTTCTCAGATGATGCCGGCCATCATCATAAAATGTGGTGCATCACGGATGACAAAGTCCAGGCATCGGTGACTGAGAGCATAAAAGAGCGCCGGCTGTTTATCGCGGACGGCCATCACCGCTACGAAACCGCGCTTTCCTATCGGGACTGGCTGGCTGAGCAAACCCCGGATTTCGGGCCGGACCATCCGGCCAATTTTATCATGATGTATCTTTGCTCGATTGAGGACCCGGGGCTGATTATCCTTCCCACCCACCGACTTTTAACCGATGTTTCCACCGCCGAACGAAACACTTTTGTGCAAAAGGCAGAGCCTTATTTTACGGTTAAACGGTTTGCCTTTGATAAGGACCGTGACGATCAGGAGAAAGCCCGGTCCCAGATGCTTGCCGAGATGAAATCCGACCCGGACAAACATATCATCGGCGGATATATTAAAGGCTACGACGAGTTCTACACGTTCACCCTGAAGCCTGATGTGATGAAGCAGAAGTTTGAGGCGGAAATTCCGGAACCCTTACGCGAACTCGATGTCACGGTGTTAACGCGCATTGTATTGACCGAACTGCTTGAATTTGATCATAAAGACTTAGATGACGAAACCCTGATCAGCTATACCAGCAATGCGACGGAGGCGATCGAAGCCGTGGACAGTGGGGACGCCGAGATGGCATTTATCCTAAACCCCCCTTCCAACGAGCAGGTCCGCCAAATCGCGGAGGCCGGCTATACCATGCCGCGAAAAACGACCTTTTATTATCCCAAAGCGGTGACCGGCCAGGTGATGAACAGCTTAACAGAATAAAAGGAGGTTTGTGATCAACGTCATCCGGGCCATAGCCGATGCTGCGGACCGATCCGAAAAACTAAGGCAAACCGGGCGTACTATTGCCCTGATTCCGACCATGGGGTTTTTCCATCAGGGCCATCTCGAGTTAATGCACGAAGGCCGCAGACTGGCTGATGACTTGGTGGTCAGCCTGTTTGTCAACCCGACGCAGTTCGGTCCGAACGAGGATTATGCCACCTACCCCCGGAATACAGACCGGGATCTGGCGCTGGCGGAAGAAGCGGGGGTGGATGCCGTTTTTATGCCGGAGGCGGATGAGATGTATCCGCAAGGGTTTCAAACCTATGTTGACCAGACGGATTTGCCGAATCACCTCTGCGGCTTAAGCCGGCCAGACCATTTTCGGGGTGTCATGACAGTGGTCGCCAAGCTGTTTAACATTATCCGGCCGCATATTGCCGTTTTCGGGGAAAAAGATTACCAGCAGCTGGCTGTTATCCGGCAAATGGTCCGGGATTTAAATTTTAACATCGATATCCGCGGCCTGCCAACGGTCAGGGAAACGGACGGGCTTGCCATGAGCTCCAGAAACACCCGCCTCGGCGCGGCGCAACGCAAATCGGCCTTAAGCCTTAACCAAACCCTTCAGGCCATGCAGGAACATGTGCGAAATGGCGAAACCCGTGCAGATAATCTGATCGATGCGGCCGCCGGGATCATTAACGCATATCCCGGAACAGCCATTGACTATATTAAAATCAGTGACCCGCAAACCCTGGAAGATGTCCAGATGATCGACCGCCGGGTGTTAATGGCGCTTGCGGTAAAAGTCGGCGATGTTCGATTGATCGACCACACCCTGCTCGACCCGTATGCTTGAACGCGCCCATGCGGCGAATCTGGTTTGCTCTGCCCAAAAGCCCGATCTAGGCGCAGAAAAATTAGACCCGCTCAATTTGAATGCGTGAAGTTCAAATTTAATCAAAGGAGAAGAAAATTATGACTGGAAATCGTGTATTATTCACATCAGAATCCGTCACAGAGGGGCATCCGGATAAAGTGGCAGATGCCATATCCGACTCCATCCTTGACGCAATCATTGCCCAGGACAAGAAATGCCGCGTGGCTTGCGAAACCCTGGTGACGACCGGGCTTGCGTTTATCGCCGGCGAAATCACCACCGAATGCTACGTGGATTTTCCCCAGGTGGTTCGGGAAACCATTCGGGATATCGGCTACAGCTCATCCCGCATGGGATTTGACTGGGAAACCTGCGGTATCATCACCAGCATTGACCAGCAGTCCCCGGATATTGCCCAGGGCGTCAATGAAGGCCAGGGCCTTTTTAAAGAACAGGGCGCCGGCGACCAGGGCCTGATGTTCGGGTTTGCTTCGGATGAGACGCCCGAGTTTATGCCCATGCCCATCATGTTTGCCCACAAACTCACCAAACGGCTGGCCCAGGTCAGAAAACACGGCTCCATCGATTTTCTGCGACCGGACGGCAAGTCCCAGGTGACCATCGAATACGAGGGGGGAGTGCCCAAACGGGTGGACACGGTGGTTGTCTCAACGCAGCACAAGGGTGATGTGAGCTATGAGGAAGTGCGGGAAGCTGTGATTGAAGAGGTCGTCAAAAAAATTATCCCCAAGGATATGATTGACGGCGACACCCGCTATTTTATCAACCCCACCGGCCGATTTGAAATCGGCGGCCCCGTGGGCGACTGCGGGGTGACCGGCCGCAAAATCATCGTTGATACCTATGGAGGCCAGGGCAGCCACGGCGGCGGATGTTTTTCCGGAAAGGATCCGTCTAAGGTGGACCGCAGCGCCTCCTACATGGCGCGGCACGTGGCCAAAAACCTGGTGGCCGCCGGGCTTGCCAAAAAATGCGAGGTCCAGCTCGCCTATGCCATCGGGGTGGCTGAACCGGTCTCGATTCTGATTGATTTTCTAAACACCGGAAATATCCCTGAGGAAAAAGCCGCAGACATCGTAAACGAGGTATTTGACCTGCGCCCGGGCGCCATTATCCAGTACCTGGATCTTCTGCGGCCGATATATAGAAAGACGGCGGCGTACGGCCATTTCGGCCGCCACGACGAGGACTTCACCTGGGAGCACACCAATAAGGCGGAAGAAATCAAGGCCAAGGCGGGGATTTAAGAAAAGTAATTAAGTGGTTAAGTGGTTGGGGGGGTTAGAGGGATTTAGATGATCAGAAATCCCCCTAAATCCCCCTTTCAAAAGGGGGACTTAAAGGAATCGCATCTTTTTTTACGCACCTTTTCCAAGCCCCCTCAACCTCCCACCCTACCCCCTTATACCTCACACCCTACACCTTATACCCTATCTATTTGAACCCGTCACCACAACCACCCGGCAATTTTTTAAAAACGCCAGGTGCTCTACCGACCCCCGCAGTCTGGCGGCATCCGTGGTACTGATCATAATATTGGATGCACCCGGCGGGTTGAGCCGGATTGCCTTGACCACCAGGGGATTACTGCCCACCCGGGCGTTTTCCTTCATCCCGGCGATATTTGATACATACTGGCACATCCCAAGGGCCACCGCATTTTCCCGGCTGGCATAGGCCGGCCCGTAAACCTCCTTGCCGTCCTCATCCAGCAACTGAAAGCACATGGCCGGCACCACCGGCAGTCCCCGGGCATCCACGACCACCCCGGTATATGGCGAAGCTTTGTCCGAAGCTTCGGATTGCCCGGATTCGATTGCTTCAAGCCGGGTGATCGTATCCGGAAGCACCATTTCTGAAAATTCGCCGGTGATCTGAAATTCCAGGGTGATCTCCACCGCGCCGGTGGATAAAAACTCGGTCTGCCTGATTTGCGCCGTCTTTAACAGGTTTTCAAGCGCGGCCATCTGCTTATCGTTTCCTTTTAATGCGCCTGCCACCGTCAAGGCGGGCTTTAACTGGATGGCCTTGGCAGCCTCAAGAAGGCTCCGATAGGCGTTCTGCCGGGCTCTGGTGATGTTTTGAAACGGTCGGTGACGGGGCTCGCCGGGACCGCGTGGCTCGGCCCGCCCACTTGCGCGGATAAAATGATCGGTCCAGTTGATAAAGGTCTGCGCATCACCCGGCGCATGATTTTTCCGGCCTGACGTATCCGGTTGAATAATGACATCCTGGGCGATTCCTGCTCCGGCGGCCGTCAACAGCAGAGAGAGCGCCAACAGATATGCTAAGCCCCATTTTTTCATGGTATTTCTATCATTGGTGACTTTCTGCAAAAATGCCCTCACGGCGGCATAAATCTTTTTTACGGGCACATCACTGTAGGGATGAAAATTTTTATATCAAATTCAAAATATTATACAAATTATTGAACAAAGAGTCAAATCAATAACCGTTTGAAATGACCGATTCAGCGTATTGGCAGACTTTTTCAAAGGCTTCAGATATCTCTTGCGTATGCGGCAGGAACGCATAGAGGCGATAGATGTAGCCTCTCTCCTGCATGGCTTCAATGGTGGGGGCAAAATTTAAATCATAGACCCAGGAGATCTGCAGCAGTTTAAAATCATTTAAGGTTTTCATCTCCTGCATGCGGACAATTTTTTGCTCGCGCACGGCTGCCAGGGCTTTTGCTGAATATTGGGCACTGTCAGGCAGGCCGAGGGATACGCTGTCAGCAGCGGACCTGGCTTCGTTCTCGTAGTATTCCCCGAATACTTTCCAGATATCCAGTTTATCCGCATCTCTTAGAAGTTTTAGAAAAAAACGCTCCCGATCGGGCAGCCCCTCAGGAATATCCAGCGCATTATGGAACTCAATAGCTGTTAAAACCAACCGGCGATCCCCTTCCGAAAGCCCTTGCAAAAAATTATTGGCCTTAATTTCAGCGACGCTTAACGCCGCATGATTCTCTGAATCCGCATCTTTAAACGTCTGATAAACCCGATACTGCTTAAACCGGCCCACATCATGGAATAGGGCCATCACCTCGGCGAGCAGCGTATCCTTTTCCGAAAGCTTCAGTTTATTGGCAAGCATCCGCGCGTTCCGGCATACCCGGCGGGTATGGGCCCGTTTTAATTGAATCGGCTGATCATCGGCCGCATCATTTATATAAAACCGGTCCACATAATCGAAAAATCGCTGCCTTAACTGCTCAATCAGCATTATTCTGCGCCTATTTTAATAACACGGTCTGCTCAATCACATCCGCCAGCTCAGCCACCTGATCAAAGCCAAGGCGTTTGACCGGGGCATCAATTTCCGCCTCGGTCACCACGGCAATCACCGATCCAAGGCTTTGGCAAAGCGGCGCTGTCCCGTCAGTCATTTGATATACTTCAATTTTAGGGCAATCGCCGGTTTTAAACCCCTCAGCCACCACCACATCGACATCCGCAAAATAAGGAGCCAGCGACTGAAGATCCGGCGATGATTCGGCTGAAGAGGACGGATACCGCTTGAACATGGCAAGGAGGGCGTTTGAATAAATCATGGAAATATCTGCACCGGCACCAAAATGCCGCCAGGAGTCTTTTCCGGTTTTATCGAATTCCGGTTGATGATGGGTGTGCTTGACAGTGCCGACGCGATACCCCCGGCGCTTCAATTCCGGCACCAGCTTTTCGATAAGCGTAGTTTTCCCGGCACCGGAATATCCGATGACGGCAATGAAGTTTCCCATGATAGATAGTTGTAATGCCTTAATGGGGCTTTGGCCCTAAAGTGCTGAAACATCGTCCGGAAACCTTTTCCGGCGTCAATCCACAGGCACCATAAATCCCGCTTAAACCGCTTGTCAAGGCAAATAGCGCCCGTCAGCTATAGGGCGCGATCCCAGGGCTAATTTGTTCTGTATCCAAATCGAAATCGCTATCGGGATCGGGATCGGGATCGGGGCGGAAGCGGACCGAAGGCGTTATTTCGAAATCGCTCGTGGCTCCGCCTCTGAGTGCGCGGCGATTCAAGATGTGCTGGTTGTCGGCAAGGCGCTGGACAAGATGGAAAGCCGGAACCGCAAGGATGAACTCGACCGTATGGCCGAGATGCTCAGCCGTCTCGGCGGAAGAGGATACCAAGTTCGAAAGGATCAGGAAGTCTACAGCATCGATTTCGATCCCGATAGCGATTTCGATTCTGA
>JBKHAE010000052.1:0-24967 GCA_046543065.1 Desulfobacterales bacterium
TTTAATATTTGGTTGCAAAGGAAAAACGTTTTATATGAAAACCGATTTTAAACCCAGCGGAAAACCGGCGCTTATCGGCAGCCTGCCCATGGATGCGCATCCGGCGGCGGTAAAGCTGATGGGCGAATATACACCGGAAATTCCCTTATGGATCCAGCTCCCCCATTTTCCCGCAGAGGGCATGATGGCCCAGTTTCTGCCGGGCATGCCGGCAGTCGCCAAAGACGGGGAGAAAACCTATATCAATACCGCGGATGAAGATTTTGACCAGGTGCTTTTGGCGTTTTTTGAGGATTATATGGCGGTCGAGGGGGGAATCCTTGATATCGCGGATTCCCGGTTTGCCCTGTCCGAGGACACAGCGCCCGGTTTTTTTGAATTCCTGCGATATCTGGACAGCCGGGAAAAGCCGCCGGCAGCGGTAAAAGGCCAGGTCACCGGACCGTTTACCTTTGCCACCGGCGTGGTGGATGACGCCGGCCGGGCGATTTTCTATGATGACCAGCTCCGGGATGCCGCAGTTAAGCTGATTGCCATGAAGGCCCGCTGGCAGGTCAATCAGCTCAAAAAATACGGGGTGCCGGTGATTATCTTTCTGGATGAGCCCGGGCTTGCCGGATTCGGCTCATCCGCGTTTATCAGCGTCTCCCGCGCGGATGTGGATCAGTGCCTGGCGGAGGTGATTTCCGCCATCCATGCCGAAGGCGGGCTTGCCGGCATCCATGTATGCGCAAACTCGGAGTGGTCCATAGTACTGGATTCACCGGCGGATATCGCAAGCTTTGACGCGTATTCCTTTTTTGACAAATTCATCCTGTATGCGGATCAGGTAAAAAAGTTTATCACAGACGGCGGGATCCTGGCCTGGGGCATTGTGCCAACCGGCGACGGGGAAACCATCGCCAAAGAATCGGTTTCTTCCCTGGCTGAATTGTGGGAAGATGAGGTCAAGAAAACCGAAGCCCTCGGGCTGGATCGGTCGACAATTTTTGAAAAATCGCTTATTACCCCAAGCTGCGGCACGGGGTCGCTATCGCTTCCCGATGCCACGCGCGTACTGGAATTGACCCGGGATTTGTCAGAGAGAATACGGAAGGAAATTAATTAGGTTGTGGCGAGGAAATAGGGTCGGCACGGTGGCCGACCCTACGATGGTTTGGCTCCAGGCATAGCCTGTGTAGGGCAGGCCACCGTGCCTGCCTGAACAATAGATAGAATCTTTATTCGGGCATGGATAGCAAGCCTTTAGGCTTCCCGGATATGCCCTTTCGTGAAGCTATAAAAAGAGTAAAAAGAGTATAAACAGATAAAATAGGGAGTCTTATGAGTAAAAACAGACAGGCCAATCAGTTTACCGGCGCAAGCAAGTATGTGCTGGACGAGGAACTGGCCAAAATCGTAAACATTTCAATGGCCCTTGAGATGCCGCTGCTTTTAAAGGGCGAGCCGGGCACGGGCAAGACCATGCTGGCCCATGCAATCGCCGAGGCCCTTCAAATGCCGCTGATTATCTTAAACGTCAAATCCAACATGAAGCTGGTGGAGGCCCTCTACCAGTACGATACCCTGACCCGGCTAAACGACAGCCGCTTCGGGGATTCCACCCGGGATGTGAGCCGGATCGAGGATTACATCAAGATGGGCAAAATCGGGCAGGCGTTTGCGGCAGATACCCGCACAGTGCTCTTAATCGATGAGATTGACAAGGCGGATACGGATTTTCAGGATGACATGCTCGATGTGCTGGATCAGATGGAGTATGACATCATCGAGATCGACAAGACCATCCGCGCCAGGCACCGGCCGGTGATCGTCATTACCTCAAACGCAAAAAAAGACCTGTCTGATCCGTTTTTGGGGCGGTGCAACTTTCATCACATCGCGTTTCCGGACCCCAAGATGATGCGGAAGATTATCGGTGTCCATTTTCCCAATCTGGACAATGAGGTCATGGAAAATGCGGTTGCCACATTCTACAAGCTCCGGGAGATTGACACGGTGGAGAAAAAACCCGCGACCCGGGAGCTGATTAACTGGATCCGGGCGCTTCAGATGGATCCGGATTTTAAGCCAAAGCAGCTCACCAAGGGGGATATCCCCTATTTGGGGGTTTTGTTTAAGAAAAGCCAGGATTACGTAAACGCCGGCAATTACATCAACCGTCGCAAACTCTTTTAAATTTTAAAAATGTTCGTCGATTTCTTTTATAAACTGCGCGAGGCGGGAATTCCCGCCACACCCACGGCGTTTCTGACCCTGTGCAAGGCGCTTCGCCTGGGACTGATTAATTCCCTTGAGGATTTTTACACCGCCTCCCGGGCCATTCTGGTGAAATCCGAGCGGCATTTTGATCTGTTTGACCAGCTTTTTGCCCATTATTTCGAGGGCGCGGAGCTGCCGGATGTGGAGGGCCTGGAACTGGATAACATGGCCAGGGCCCTTTTGGATGAATGGCTGAAAAACCCAAAGGAAATCGCCGAGGCATTCGGCGTGGATCCGGAAACCCTGGAAAAATATTCCCCAGAGGAACTGCTCGAGTATTTCAAGGAGCGGCTAAAGGAGCAGACCGAACGGCATGACGGGGGCAACCGATGGATCGGCACCGGTGGCACCTCGCCGGTAGGCCACTCCGGCTATCATCCGGAGGGCATGCGCGTGGGCGGAGAGTCCCGGAATAAATCCGCGGTTAAAGTGGCCAATGAACGGCGCTACAAGGATTATTCCCGGTCCGGCCCCCTCACCCATGCCTCCATGGGCGAGGCCTTAAAGCGGCTCCGCAATCTGGTGCCGTCAGGGCCCAAGGACGAGGTCAACGTGGATGAGAGCATCTACCAGACCATGAAGAATGCGGGTGAGATCGAGATCGTGTTTGACCGCAGTCTGCGGGACCGGCTAAAGGTCATCCTGATGATCGATAACGGCGGCTGGTCCATGGATCCTTACGTGCCTGTGGTGCAGACGCTTTTCAACTATGCCAAGAGCCAGTTCAAGGATTTGAAAACCTATTTTTTCCACAATACCGTCTATGACACGGTGTGGGAGGATCCCAGCCGGTACAAAAAACCGGTCCGGGTGGATGAATTTGCCCGAAAAGATCCGGAGACGCGGCTTATCATGGTGGGTGATGCCAGCATGGCGCCCTACGAGCTGATGGCCCGGGACGGCTCCATTTATGCGACGGAGCGAAGCGGCCTGCCGAGTATCGAGCGGCTGAGATTACTGTCAGAGACGTTTCCCCACAATGTCTGGCTCAACCCCGTCTCAGAGCGGATGTGGCCGTATACCCGGACCATCATGATGATCCGGCAGATTTTTCCCATGTATGAGCTCTCCATTGACGGACTGGAAGGCGCGGTCACCCAGTTGATGGCGGCATAGGGTAGAAGACAAGGTCCTGAGGTCCTGAGGTCCTGAGGCACTAAGGCACTAAGGTGCTGAGGGGCTGATGCGCTGAGGCACTAAGGGGCTGAGGCGATGGAAGCTTTGCCTCAGCCCCCTTTGAAAAAGGCCACCACCTGAGCCTCCCTTTAAAAGGGGAAACTACCTGAGCCCCCCTTTGAAAAAGGCCACCACCTGAGCCCCCCTTTGAAAAAGGGGGGATTTAGGGGGGATTTAGGGGGGATTTAGGGGGACTTAAAGGAATCAGCCTTTTTTATAGGTTTGTCAGTCAATAATTTTGATAAATTTTCTGGAAATATCCCCCTGGGTCTGCAGTCGGGGGCCGAGCTTTACAATAACTTCCTCGTCAGGAGCAGTTTATGAATCAGCGGGTTAAATCTCAAATTAAAACCATCGGATGGGTGCTTGTTTTTGTTTTGTTTCTTGCAATGCCCGCGGCTGCCGGCGAGCGGCTGGCAATTGGGGTGTCTGTGGCCAATATCCGCTCCGGCCCCGGACAAGACTACGACATTTTGTGGAAAACGGAAAAATATACGCCCATTGAGGTGCTTGATCGCGACCAATCCGGTGATTGGATTTATTTTCAGGATTATGAAGGCACCAAGGCCTGGATACATAAAAATCTGGTGCGCGATATTGATGCCGTGATTACAAAAAAGGGGACTTGCAACATCCGATCCCGGCCGGGAAAGGATCACGACCTGCGGTTTCAGGCGGAAAAAGGGGTGCCTTTCAAGGTAATGCGCCGCAAAGGCGACTGGATACAGATCAAGCATGCTGACGGGGATACGGGCTGGATTTATAAAGATCTGGTGTGGTGAGTTATATTATAAAAAGGAAAATTTATGAGCGGATTATCGTTTCAGACGGACAAGCAGGTAATTGTATGCGTGGGCTCAGCCCTGGTGGACATGCTGGCCCGGGAGAGCGACGAATTTATGCAGAACCTGGGTGTTGAAAAAGGCGGCATGAACCTGGTGGAAAGCGATTATATTGACCAGCTGGTGGAAAAGGCCAAGGAGCCGCCGACTATCGTTCCGGGCGGCTCGGCCTGCAACACCGCCATCGGCGTCGGCATGCTGGGCGGCAAGGCCAGGTTCGTGGGAAAGCTGGGTGAGGACAGCCTGGGCGATATGTTTCATCAGGATCTTAAAAAAAATAATGTGGAGCCGGTGCTCTTTCCATCGGATTTGCCTACTGGCCGTGTGCTCTCTGTTATCACCCCGGATGCCCAGCGCTCCATGTTTACCTATCTGGGCGCGGCCGCGGAACTCCAGCCCTCGGAAATAACCCCGGACTGCTTTGACCAGGCGGCGGTTGTGCATGTCGAGGGGTATCTCCTGTTTGACCGGGAACTGATGCTGGCCACCATCAAAGCGGCCAAAGCCGAGGGCGTGTGGGTCAGCCTGGATCTCGCCAGTTTTAATGTGGTGGAAGAGTCAAAGGATTTTCTTGATCAGATTATTGACGACTATATTGATATTTTAATTGCCAATGAGGACGAGGCCCGGGCCTTTACAGGCGGAACCGATGAAGCCAAAGCCCTGTCGGATTTATCCAGAAATGTGGAAATCGCGGTATTAAAAGTCGGCGGCCGGGGAAGTTATGTGAATTACCAGGGCGAGCAGATCAGCATCGAGCCCATGGTTTGCCCCAATGCCGTGGATTCCACCGGCGCCGGGGATCTTTGGGCGGCCGGATTTTTATTCGGCCTGGTCAATGGCTACAGCATTCAAAAAAGCGGTGAGTTCGCCTCAGCCTGCGGCGCCGAGGTCTGTCAGGTGGTCGGCGCCAACATCCCGGAAGAGGGCTGGGCGCGGATCCGCCGGTTGCTCTAACATCAATGGGGTAATATAGACAGGCGGTAAATTTCAGGCAGGCACGGTGGCCTGCCCTACACAGGCTCGGCCGGCACACCGTTTGTAGGGTCGGCCACCGCGCCGACCATCCGTCAGGTTCAAATAAAAGGTTTGTAGGGTCGGTCACCGTGCCGACCACCTGTCAGGTTCAAATAAAAAATACTTAAATGAGGCAATTGTTCGCATTGCCGATAAATTAGAGATATACCAAAAATTTGGAGAAAACATGGCAGAAGATAAAAACAAGGAAACCCCCCTTCCCCAGCCGGATAAAATCGAGGTCTATGCCAAGCGGATTCTGGAGTTCGTAAAGGCCAATCAAACCGCCATCGTTGTTGCCTTAAGCGCCGTGGTGCTGGCGGCGGTGGTGGTTTCCGGGGTGATTTATTTTCAGAAACGTGCCGAGGAAAAGGCCCAAGCCCTTTTGGGAACGGCCCTGTCCCGGGCAGAGGCCGCCGCCCAGGGCGATGAGGCCGCGGCCGGGCTTGCCGAAATAAAGCCCAAATTCGAGGAAGTGATCAATAAATATGGCTCCACAGCGGCCGGCAAGGCCGCCTTGGTGAAATATGCGGATCTTTGCTATCAGACCGGCGACTATGACAAGGCTGTTGAAATGTATAAAAAAGCCCTGGATGCCTATGATGACGGCGAGATCAAAAGCTTTATTTTAAACGGTCTGGCCTATGCTTACGAAAGCAAAGACGCCTATGAGGAGGCAGCCACGTATTTTAACCGGATTGTTGCGGACAAGTCCGCTGTGATGAAGGATCAGGCGCTTTTTAACCTGGGGCGGATTTACGGGAAAATGGGCAAGCCGGAAAAACAGCGCGAAGTCTATGACCGGATTGTCTCTGATTATCCGGATTCCATGTATTATCAGCTGGCCAGGGAAAAACTGGCGGGCTGACCTTTCAGAAACCATCCAGTGGCTCTGGCCGGTTGAACAGGCAATGGATATGGCAATAGCAGGGCCGGGCATCCGGTTCTTCGCGTTATGAATAATCAGCAAACACCAGTCAGCCTCTCCGGCCAGATTGAGCGGGTCACCTACACCAATCCGGAAAACGGATATACGGTGGCCCGGCTGAAGGTTCACGGCGGCCGGCAGATCGTCACCGTAGTCGGCAGCCTGATCGATCCGATTCCCGGCGAGGTGATGGAGCTTGAGGGCCGCTGGAAGGTACACCCCAAATTCGGCGAGCAGTTCGAAGTCCAAACCTACCGCACCACCGCCCCCGCCACAGTTACCGGCATCAAAAAATATCTGGGCTCCGGCTTGATCAAGGGCATCGGACCGGTGATGGCCGAGCGCATTGTAAACCGGTTTGGCAAAAAAACCCTCGATATCATCGAGCATGCGCCTGAGCGCCTGTCCGAGATTGATGGCATCGGCAAAAAACGGGTGGCCATGATCCAATCCGCCTGGGCTGAGCAGAAGGAGATCCGGGATGTCATGCTCTTCTTGCAGTCCCATAACGTGAGCGCCGGTTATGCCACCAAAATATTCAAGCAGTACGGCAATGAAGCCATTGAGGTGGTATCCCGCAACCCCTATCAGCTGGCCACCGATATTTTCGGTGTCGGATTTTTAACCGCAGACCGAATTGCTCGAGAACTGGGGTTTGAAAAAGATTCCGAAGTGCGGATCCGCGCGGGCGTTATCTACGTCCTCGATCAGATGGCCGAAGACGGCCATGTTTATTTCCCCTATGATGAACTGCTGGAAAAATGCGCGGAAATGCTTGAGGTCGAGGCCTATCCGGTGGCCGACGCTGTTACCCACATGGCTTCGGGCAATAAAATATGCGTGGAAACCATTGCCGGCGGCCATGATCAAGCGGCGGCTGATACGGCCGTATATCTGGCCAAATATTATACCTGCGAAACAGGCGTTTCCGCCATGATCAAACGGCTGGTGAATACGCCCAAGGCCATCCGGGCCATTGATACGGAAAAGGCCGTTTCCTGGGTGCAGAATCAGCTCGCGTTTACCCTGGCGGAAAAACAGGCCCGGGCAGTGGCGGATGCAGCCAGAAGCAAGGTCATGGTCATCACCGGCGGTCCGGGAACCGGTAAAACCACTATTATCCGGGCAGTGTTGACGATATTTGCCAAGCTCAAGGTCAATATCAAGCTGGCCGCCCCCACGGGGCGGGCCGCCAAGCAGATGAGCGCGGCCACCGGCGAGGCGGCCAGCACCATCCATCGCATGCTCGCATTCAATCCCGCCGGCGGGGGCTTTCAGAAAAACGCCGATAATCCGCTGGACTGCGATTTGCTGGTTGTGGATGAGGCCTCCATGATCGATACGGTCTTGATGTATCATCTGCTAAAGGCGGTGCCGCCTCAAGCCACCCTGATCCTGGTGGGCGATGTCAACCAGCTCCCCGCGGTCGGGGCCGGCAATGTGCTGGATGATATCATCGCATCCGGCAAAGTGACGGTGGTGCGGTTAAATGAGATCTTCCGCCAGGCCAGGCAGAGCCGGATCATTGTGAATGCCCACCGGATAAACAGCGGCTATATGCCGAAAATCGATGAAAGCCAGACGCCATCCGATTTTTATTTTATCGAGCAGGAGGATCCGGAGGGCGTTCTTTCCCTGATCCTTTCGCTGGCCGGCCGCCGGATTCCGGAATCCTTCGGTTTTGATCCGATAAACGACATCCAGGTGCTCTCGCCCATGCACAAGGGCACGGTGGGGGCGGCCAGTCTGAACCGTGAGCTCCAGCAGCGCCTAAATCCGGGTAAAGAGGGGGTGGCGGTCGGCAATGCCCGGTTTTGCGTGGGCGATAAAGTCATGCAGATCCGCAACAATTATGATAAGAGCGTATTTAACGGCGATATCGGCCGCATCCGGGCGATCAACCACGAAGACCGGGAGCTGATCATAGATTTCGAGGCCCGCGGGGTGCCCTATGACTTTACGGAGCTCGATGAGGTGGTGCTGGCGTATGCGATATCCGTGCACAAGTCCCAGGGTTCCGAATACCCGGCGGTTATCGTACCCGTTGTCACCCAGCATTATATTATGCTCCAGCGAAACCTCATCTATACGGCGGTCACCCGGGGGCGTAAGCTGGTGGTGCTGGTGGGGACGAAAAAGGCCCTGGCCATCGGCATTAAAAACAACAAGACCCAGCACCGGTATACCCGGCTGGACCTCAGGCTGAAATGGCCGGCTGAACGATTTCAAAAGGAGCATACAGCGTGAAAATTATCATTGTCGGCGCCGGCGAAGTGGGATTTCATATTGCCAGCCGGCTCTCGCATGAAAACAAGGATGTCGTGGTCATTGATACGGATGCCGCCGCCATCGCCCGGGTTTCTGAGAATATCGATGTGGAGGCGGTGGTTGGCTCCGGCAGCAGTCCGGTGGTACTTGAGGAGGCCGGCATCAAGGAGGCGGAAATCCTGCTGGCCGTTACAGACAGTGATGAGACCAACCTGGTGGCCTGCCTGATGGCGGATACCATTTCGCCGGCCACCAAGAAGCTGGCCCGGATCCGGCAGAAGGATTATGATGCTTACCATCAGATTTTCCATGATGCCCCGCCCCATATTGACACGATAATCAACCCGGAGATCGAGGTGGTCCGCACAATCGAGCGTTTCATGGGTGTCCCGGGCGCCGTGGATGTCGGCGAATTTGCCGACGGGCGGCTTAAGTTCGTGGGCATCTATCTTGATAAAGGCGCGCGGCTGGCTGGACTGAAACTTATGGATCTGCCCGGCAGGATCGGAACCAAGGTGCTGGTCGCTGCGGTGGTGCGAAACGAAAAGCTGATTATCCCCGGCGGGGATGACCGGATTTATCCCGGGGATTTAATTTATTTTATCAGCGAGGAAGCGGGCCTTGCGCGCATTCTTAAGGCGTTTGACAAAGAGTTCAAGCCCATGAAGCGTGCCTTCATCGTCGGCGGCGGCCGGCTCGGGCTTCGCCTGGCCAAGTCCCTTGAGAAAAAAGGCATCTATACCAAGCTGATCGAAAAAGCGCCCGCCCGCTGCTCCGAGCTTGCCGAGCAGATGAACAAGGTGGTGGTGATCCATGGGGATGGCTCGGATCAGAGCCTTTTGGTGGAAGAAAACATCCAGGATATGGATGTGGTCATCACCCTGACCGATGACGAGGAGACCAATATCCTGGTATCACTGCTGGCCAAGCGGATGGGCGCCCGGAAAACCATTACACGGTTAAGCAAGTTCAGCTATTTTCCATTAATGTCCTCCATCGGGCTGGAGCAGGTGGTAAGCCCCCGGCTCTCAGCCATTGATACCATTCTTCAGTACATCCGCCGCGGTAAAGTGCTTTCCGCCCGGACGATTTCCGATGAACAGGCCGAGGTCTGGGAGGCGGAAGCGCTGGAGACCTCGGATATCGTCGGAAGACCCCTTCGGGATACTGATATGCCCCATGGCGCCCTGGTCATCGGCATTATCCGGGAAGATAAGATTATGATCCCCTCCGGGGACAGCGTGATCCAGCCGCATGACCGCATCATTATTTTTGCCAAACGCCAGGTGATTTCAAAAATCGAAAAAATCCTGACCGTCAAGCTGGAGTTCTTTTAAATGCGCTGGCGGGTGGTCTTTAACATGGTCGGGATTCTGGTTTTTTTTCTGGGTCTGATCATGATCTTTCCCCTTTTATACAGTTGGTATTTTGACGACTCAAGCCTTTTCTCCCTGGCCCAGGCCACGCTTATCACGATCTCTGTGGGCATGGCCCTCTATCTGCCCCTGCGGACCGGGCCGCTTGAGCACATCAGTCAGCGGGAGGGCATGGCGATTGTGGCCATCGGATGGACGGCGGTCGGGCTTTTCGCCGCCCTGCCGTTTTACTTTTGCGGGGTGTTTGACACCTTTGTCAACGCGATTTTTGAATCGGTCTCAGGCTTTACCACCACCGGTGCCTCGGTGATGACCAATGTGGAAGCCACCCCCAGGGGCATCCTGTTGTGGCGAAGCCTTATCCAGTGGCTGGGCGGCATGGGCATTATCGTTTTGTCTGTTGCGATTCTGCCGTTTTTGGGTGTTGGCGGCATGCAGCTGTTCAAGGCTGAAGTGCCCAGTCCGGTGCCGGATAAGCTAAAGCCCCGGGTCAGCGACACGGCAAAGACCCTGTGGAAGGTTTACGCCCTGATCTCTCTCGTGGAGCTGCTGCTTTTACTTTTGGGCGGCATGGGACTTTTTGACGCCTTCTGCCATATGTTTACGACCATGCCCACTGGCGGGTTTTCCACCAAGAACCTCTCCATCGCCCATTTTGACAGCCTTTATTTTGATATCGTGATCATGGTCTTTATGCTGCTGGCCGGGGTGAACTTTTCCCTGCACTATCAGATGCTTAAAGGAAAACCCCTGGCATTCTGGCGGGATGCGGAATGCCGGTTTTATTTTTTGGTTACCGGCATCCTGGTTCTGGTGGTAAGCCTTAATGTGTACGGACAGGTCTACCAATCCGTTGGCAATGCGCTTCGGCACGGCGCCTTCCAGGTAATTTCAATTTTGACCACCACCGGCTATGCCACGGCGGATTTTAACCAGTGGCCGGGCATGAGTAAGCTGATCCTGTTGCTATGCATGTTCATTGGCGCATCCGCAGGCTCAACCGGCGGCGGCATGAAGTTGATGCGGATCATGTGCTGCTTTAAATACTGCTACAAAGAGCTCTTTAATTTGGTGCATCCGCGTGCGGTGGCGCCGGTAAAAATTGGCGGTAAAACGGTTTCTGATGCGGTCATCGGCAGCATATTGGGGTTTCTCGCCCTTTACATGGGGCTCTTTGGAATCTGTTCAGTTCTGCTGGCCGGTATGGGTGTGGATTTTATAACGTCGTTTTCCGCGGTGGCCGCATCCATCGGAAATATCGGTCCCGGTCTGGCCATGGTCGGGCCGATGGGCAATTATGCGGATATTCCGGATCTCGGCAAATGGCTCTTGGTCTGGTGCATGCTTCTGGGCCGGCTTGAAATCTATACCGTGATTATCTTTCTGGTGCCGGAATTCTGGAAAAAGTAGGCGCAATGCTGCCTGGCAAAAAACTTTACAATTTTTATTGACACTGTTTGAAAATAAAGATAAAAATATTAATTTATAAATAATTTGAGCCGAGAGCTTCGGGCCGTTAACTCAGTTGGTAGAGTATCTGCCTTTTAAGCAGAGAGTCGTAGGTTCGAATCCTACACGGCCCACCACCATATGATATAATCAACCATGCGTCCCCATCGTCTAGCCCGGTCCAGGACACCGGCCTTTCACGCCGGCGACAGGGGTTCAAATCCCCTTGGGGACGCCACCTTAATACATGTTAAGGGCGCAATCCAGCGCCCTTAATCCCAAATAATCTTTCCCATGGCTCACCTTTCTGTGCTTGATTGTAATTTCAGGATGTAGCATGTAGGGCGGATAAGCGATAGCGCATCCGCCAGCATTCGGATTACCTTTGGGTAATGTTATGGATGAGCCGTTTCAAGCTCCGCCAAACCCGACTGCCATAAAAATTCCCCCAGTAAAACAGGGCTTCCATTTCCGGCACCAGTTTTGTCGCGTATTTAAATTTCTTCATAGCCGGTATACGGTTAAGCAATATAACGCTGACTTTCCGTTTATATTAAAATTTCCTTTGTGTGCCTTGACATATGGGAATCTTGCTTTATTTTAAAGTGGTTTAAAGCTTACCTGAACAGATTTTTACCATACCCAAAAATTAATTACCCCAACTTGCCGGAATTCGGCGCACAGGTGGGGTATATGTCAGTCGGGAGGGCAGCCGCCGCTCGATATAACGTTTTCATCAACTATGGAAAGGGATTGTTTGAGAAATGAAGATTCGTCCGTTAAACGACAGGATTCTGGTGGTTCGGGAAGAGGAAGAGAAAAAGACAAAAGGTGGCATCCTGATTCCGGATTCGGCAAAGGAGAAGCCCTTTCGGGGAAAAGTGGTGGCCGTTGGCCCGGGAAAACGGGATGAAAAGGGCAAACGAATCCCGATGGATGTCAAGGAGGGCGATAATGTCCTGTTTGCCAAATATGCCGGAACCGAAATCAAGATTGAGGAAGTCGCGCATTTGTTTATGAAGGAAGACGATATACTGGGAATTATTCAATAAATAAAGGAGATTGGAATCATGGCTGCCAAAATGATTTGTTATGGTCAGAGCGCAAGGGATCATATGTTAAGGGGGGTTAATACGCTTGCCAACGCTGTAAAGGTGACCCTTGGGCCCAGGGGCAATAATGTGGTTCTGGAGAAAAGCTTTGGCTCGCCCACTGTGACCAAAGACGGGGTGACTGTGGCCAAGGAAATTGAAATCAAGGGCAAATACGAAAATATGGCCGCCCAGATGCTCCGGGAGGTGGCCAGCAAAACAAGCGATGTGGCAGGAGACGGCACCACCACGGCGACGGTGCTGGCCCAGGCCATTTATACAGAAGGTCAGAAGATGGTTGCTGCCGGCGCCAATCCCATGGCCCTAAAGCGAGGCATTGACAAGGGCCTGGTGGCAATTGTCGAACGGCTGCAAAAAATCTCCAAGCCCACCAAGGATAAAAAGGAAATCGAACAGGTCGGGACCATCTCCGCCAATTCCGATGAAACCGTGGGCAGGATTATCTCCGATGCCATGGAAAAGGTGGGCAAGGAAGGGGTGATCACGGTTGAAGAGGCCAAGGGCATGGAAACCACCCTGGAGGTGGTCGAGGGCATGCAGTTTGACCGGGGATACCTGTCCGGCTATTTTGTGACGGACTCTGAAAAGATGGTGGTAAACCTGAAAGATCCCTATATCCTGCTCCACGAGAAAAAGATTTCCAATATGCAGGATCTGCTGCCGCTTCTGGAGCAGGTCGCCCGGGCGGGGCGGCCGCTTCTGATCATTGCCGAGGATATCGACGGCGAGGCCCTGGCGACGCTTATCGTGAACAAGCTTCGCGGTACGCTGCAGGTGGCGGGGGTGAAGGCGCCGGGCTTCGGCGATCGCCGCAAAGCCATGCTCCAGGACATTGCGGCGCTGACCGGCGGCCAGGTGATATCCGAGGATATCGGAGTGAAGCTTGAAAGCGTGACCGTGGATGACCTGGGCACCTGCAAGACGGTCCAGATCGATAAGGATAATACCACCATCATCGAAGGGGCGGGCAAAAAGAAGGATATCGAGGCCCGAATCAATCAATTGCGCGCCCAGATTGAGGACACGACATCCGACTATGACCGGGAAAAACTCCAGGAGCGGCTGGCCAAGCTGGTCGGCGGGGTGGCGGTGATTCATATCGGGGCGGCCACCGAGACCGAGATGAAGGAGAAAAAGGCCCGGGTGGAGGATGCCCTGCATTCCACGCGGGCGGCGGTCGAAGAAGGCATCGTCCCGGGCGGCGGGGTGGCCCTGGTGCGATGCATCAAGTCGCTTGAAAAGCTCGATGCCAAGGGCGAGGAAAAGGAAGGCCTCCGCATTTTAAAGCGCGCCCTTGCGGCCCCGCTCCGTCAGATTGCGGAAAACGCCGGCCTTGAAGGCTCTATTGTCTTTAACAGGGTGTTTGAAGGAAAAGATGACTTTGGCTTTAACGCGGCCACCGAAACCTATGAAGACCTGATGAAGGCCGGGGTTATCGATCCCACCAAGGTGGTTCGGTTTGCGATCCAGAATGCCGCCTCGGTTGCCGGTTTGATGCTCACCACTGAGGCCATGATCGCCGAGAAGCCGAAAAAGAAGAAAGATGAGGCAATGCCGGGTGGCTATCCGGAAGATATGGATGACATGTATTAATCCGCATTAAAGTATACGCCCCGGGCCGTGGGCCCGGGACTGAGCCTAAAAATAACTTTAAAGGCACTGAGGTACAGAGGGAAAAAAGGAATAATAGGTTTCAGGAAATGTTATGCGAATTTGTTCTATCTATTTTTCAGGCGGGCACGGTGGCCCGCCCTACGAATGGGGAAAAACCCGATTCATCGTAGGGTCGGCCACCGGGCCGACCATAAATTCTTGATTTCATCAACCTAATACCTAATACCCAAAACCTAAACCCCGTGAAGTTACTTAGAAGAATCAAGCAGTTCCAAGACCTCCTCATCCGACACATCATACCAGTTCTCATACACCTGGGCCACGGCCTGGAAAAATTCCGGGGTGGTCAATATGACCACGTCATCGGCCAGGGACTGAAATTCGGTCTTTGTCCGTGGGGACGATACCGGCGCAGCCACAATAATTTTTTGCGCTTTCTGGTTCCGGCACATGGCCACTGACGCCTGCATGGTGGAACCCATGGCAATCCCGTCATCGATTAAAATAACGGTTCGCCCTTTAAGCGGTGGCAGCGGCCGGCCTTTGCGAAGGGTTCGGATCCGGCTTTTGATCTCATTTTGCTGCGCTTCATAAATTTGCTGGCGCTCGGTCTCCGGCACGGTTTGGGCAAAGCGGTCAAAAACCACCGAACTGCCGTCCTCGGCAATGGCGCCGAAACCGGATTCCGGATTATCCGGAAAGGGCAGTTTGCGCACAATCAGCAATTCAAAATCGCAGTTCAAACGCTTTGCCACCTGAATGCCCACTTCCACCCCGCCTCTGGGGATGGCCATCACAATCGGGTTGTCCGGTTCATAATCAGCTAGCTTTTCGGCAAGCAGCCTGCCGGCGTGTTTTCTGTCTTTGAATTTCATATTAACCCCCTGTATTATTTTATTAATATAATCATTCAGGGGTGTTTTATCCAGCCTGCTTTTAGCTTAATTGTGATGCGTATTAATCGGTCCCGGAGCGGGCGGGTCTGTAAACGGCATGATGATAATGCGCCATAGGGAAAGGGGGCTCCGATACTGGGAAAGGCCGATTACCATATTGTCGTGTCCGGCCGCGGGCTGAGCCTGGTAGGTACCGCACAGCCGGTCCCACCAGGACAGGTTAAAGCCGAAATTGCTGTTGGATTCTGTAAGGATCACGGAATGATGAACCCGATGCATGTCAGGTGTGACAATCAGCCGCCGGATCCATTTGTCGATGGCCCCGGGTATGTAGATATTGGAATGGTTAAACATGGAGGTGGCGTTTAAAATGATTTCAAAAAGAATCACCGCCCCTGCGGGAAAGCCGAAAGCCGCCACCGCCCCCAGCTTGATAAACAGGGAGATAATGATTTCTATCGGGTGAAAGCGAAGGCCGGTGGTGGCATCAATATCCAAATCCGCATGATGTATCATATGCAGCCGCCATAACACCGGCACCGCATGAAAAAGGATGTGCTGGATATAGATAATAAAATCAAAAATGAGAATGGTGGCGAGCCATTGAATGACGACAGGTGTCTCGAAATAATTGAACACGCCCCAGCCCTGGGTGCCAGCGAAAACGGCGAAACCGGCCGGTACCACCGGTATGATTAATCTTAAAACCAGGGTGTTTATCAAAATCAGGCCCAGATTTTTAAAGGATCGGACTATTCTGGAGTCCACCCGGTCTTTTCTTTGATTAAAACTCTCCAGCGCCAGCAGGGCGACCAGGATGCCCGCAAAAGAGGCCGCCCGGATAAAGGCTTCAAAAGGCATATATTTTTTCTCCGTTCGGGGTTTAATTCAATAAGTAATCATTTTGATGCAGAAGTCGATAGAAGCGATAGATTTTATTTGGGCAGGCCCCACGCGTCTGATATAAAAAATAAAATTTGACCTGATGGTGCTGATTGGTGATATGAATTCAACATTTCCCTCAAAATGGCGCACACTTATCTTTTTGGCGGTTTTCTGCCTGGCCGCGGCGATACTTTATGGTGCCGCCTTTCATGCCCCGTTTGTCTATGATGACATCAACTACATCACCAAGAATGATCCCAATGTCCATATGACCGAATTCTCCTGGGAGGCTTTGAAAACCGCGGCCCTGGAGGGAAAACCCAAAAACCGGCCCCTGGCGAACTTAAGTTTTGCCTTAAACTACTACTTCGGAAAAGAAAACCCCTTCGGCTATCATTTGGTCAATCTGATTGTTCATTTGCTAACCGCCGGGCTGCTCTTTTTTCTGATTCGCCTGACTTTCGGGGTAATCAATGAAAAGGAGGCCCCGGAAAATGTGACCACTGAAGCGGCGGCAAACTGGATGGCCTTCCTGGCGGTATTGATCTGGCTGGTCCACCCGGTGCAGACCAATGCGGTGACCTATATTGTGCAGCGCATGACCAGTATGGCCGCCCTTTTCTATGTCCTTTCCCTGCTGCTTTATGTTAAAGGCCGCCTGGCCATGCAGCAAAGCCGGCGGCTCCAGCCGGCTGGATACCTGGCCGGGTGTGTTCTAGCCGGCCTGTGCGCTGTGTTTACCAAGCAGAATGCCGGTATGCTGCCGGTATTTATTCTGCTCTATGAATGGTTTTTCTTTCAGGATCTGCGGCCGGTCCGCTCAAAACGGTTGATGTTTGGGGCAATTGCCGCCCTTTTGGTATTCTGCGTGATCGGCTATATTTATCTGGGCGGCCATCCGCTGGAGCGCATCCTCTCCGCTTATGAGCGCAGGGATTTTAGTCTTTTCCAGCGTGTGCTGACCGAATGGCGGGTGATCGCCTATTATGCCGGGCTCATCGTGTTTCCCCGGGCCGGCCGGCTTCTGCTGGATCATTCATATCCCCTGTCCGATGCGCTTGCCGCACCGCTGACCACCCTGACCTCGGCCGGTATGATTCTTGTCATCCTTGTCTTCACCCTTTATTCAGCCAAAAAGTATCGGTTGATTTCATTCTGCCTGTTATGGTTTCTGGGCAATCTGGTGATTGAATCCTCGGTCATCGGCATTGAGCTCATATACGAGCACCGGCTTTATCTGCCGTCCATGATGCTCTGTTTGATGACGGTTTGGCTGCTATCCCGGCGACTGAAGCAGAATTGGCGGGTTATTATACCGATTGGGGTTGCGGTCGCCCTGGTGTTTAGTTTCTGGACCTATGAGCGAAATCAGATTTGGGCATCGGATGTGACCTTTTGGAAGGATGTGGCCAAAAAGTCGCCGCAGAAAGCAAGGCCGCTTCAGAACCTGGCCTATTCCCTGCAGCAGAACGGCCGACACGCGGAGGCGATTACCCACTATCAGGCATCCCTTGATATTGAAGCCCACCCGGCGGTCTACTTCAATCTGGGACTCTCCTTTATTAATGAGAAGCGGTATGCAGACGCCGTCAACGCCTATTTAAACGCCTTGAAAATGGGCTATCAGGCCCCGGGTATTTATCAGCATTTCGCCTATGCGCTCTCCATGGCGGGGGAATTTAGGGAAGCGCTCAAGCAGTATCAGAACGCCATAAAGCGAAACCCGCAAAATGAAAGCGCCCAAAACCGGCTCCGGGCCTTGAGCCAGTTTTTAAACGAGTGCCGAACACCGATTGATTGCCTTAATCAGCGGATTGATAAGCAGCCGGAAAACATGGCGCTTCGTTTCAAGCGGGGAATACGGTTTGAGGAAAACGGAGAGCTTGATGCCGCCATGGCCGACTATGAGGCTGTGCTGTCAAATCTTTCCCCATCGGATCGAAAGCTATACCTCTTGGCCCTCAATCGGCTGGGAATGGTGTATTTTCAAACCGGCGGACTGGATGCGGCAATGGATATGTTTACCAAAGGCATCCGCCTGGCCCCCGAAGAACCCCATTTTTACTATCACCTGGCCGCCCTATGGGCGATCAAGGGCGATCCGGAACGATCGCTCAGTTTTCTGGATCAAGCCATTGAAAAGGGGTTCTCGGACGGGGCGGAGCTTAAGCGGGATCCGCGGTTTGACAGTCTTCGCGAACATCCGGGGTTTAAGCAGCTTTCCGCCAAAATCAGCCCCCGATAGATGCGGAATATAGAAGGGGTTGAAGATCCGAAAAAAATCCTTTATAAGAACCTCCAAACCATTGCTACGGCTAAATTGTTCTAACCGCCCCATAACTACTGTCCTGTTAACGGATAGATAGTCGGCACGGTGGCCGACGCTACGACGCATGTAGCCGTAGGGCAGGCCACCGTGCCTGCCTAAAAAAGACAGAACAAATTTACCGTGAACCATTAAAAAGCGATTGGAAATTATTTTTATAGGAGGATAAAATGGGTAAAGGCGACATCCGCAGCAAAAGAGGCAAAATTTACCGCGGCACCTTTGGCAAGACACGCCCCAAAAAGAAGAAAAAGAAGTCCGAATAGGGGGTGTTGCGGTAACAATAAGCTCGTTTTCCTGCCAGCAGGACGGCCGTTATCAGGCTGATTCCGCGCCGTCCTGACTAAACTCCCTTCACGGCTAATTTGTTCTAACCGCAAAACCCATAACCACGGTCCTGTTAACGGACAATTAGTCGGCACGGTGGCCGACTCTACGACGCATGTGGCCGTAGGGCAGGCCACCGTGCCTGCCTAAGAAAAGACAGAACAAATTTGCCCTGAAACTCTCTTCGACTTTTTTGCACCCCGCTCGTATTGATGATATATTAGCTTTCAGCTAGGCAAACAGATTCCCTTCTAAGTAACTTCACGGGTATTAGGTTTTGGTTATCAGGTATTGGGTTAATGAAATCAAGAATTTATGGTCGGCCCGGTGGCCGACCCTACGATGAATCGGGTTTTTCCCCATTCGTAGGGCGGGCCACCGTGCCCGCCTGAAAAATAGATAGAACAAATTTACCGTGCCTCAGTGCCTTTAAAGTTACTTTTACGCTCGGTCCCGGGCGCACGGCCCGGGAGGGAATGCTTTCAATGGTTATACCGCCTGATGCTGCCAGATAACTTGTTGATAAAATATTTAATACTGAATGATTAGGGGTGTGTTACAATTTTGTTGTTTTTATTCCGGTATAAATGACAAAAATGTACAAAAAAACCCATGCGTAAAGGGAAAAATATAAAGTTAAGTATAAATATCAGAGGATTAAATATAGCATTATTTTCGGCATGTGATTTGCAAGAAAACTTTGTGCTGGAAAAATAATAATAAAACAAGCCGTGCAAAGAGTTTATAAGCGGCTTTACTATGAGGAGCCTTTATGTGTCGACTGTTCGGTCTAACCAGTGAAGCGCCGGTATCTCCCATGGTGGCCCTGAATGCCCTGGATGTGATGCGCGAAGGCCATGACGGCTCGGGGGTGGGGCTTTTTCTCCGGGACCTGGGCGGACCGTTTGAAGATATGAAGGATGCCCCCATCTTATCCGGTATTTTTACCGAGGCGGGCTTGAAGCGCCTGGACAGCTTCATGATCGATATCGGGTTTTTGACCAAGTATAAAATCACCATCAAGGTGCCGAAAGTCCCCCCGCCCGGCGTTCCCAAGCGGGATATTTACCTGATCCGCGCCTATGAATACCCGGATGAATGGGAGAGCTTAAGCGATGCGGAAAAGCAAAGCCGCCTCCTGGATATCCGCTTAAAGCTCCAGGCCATGGGGCGGGAGAAGCATGATATGATTGTCTTCTCTTTCTGGCCGGATACCATTATGATTAAGGAAATCGGCGATCCCCTGACCGTGGGCAATTATCTCGAGCTTTCCAACGAGAAATTAAACGCCCGGATCGTTATGGCCCAGGGCCGCCAGAACACCAACTACGCCATTGACCTGTACGCCTGCCACCCGTTTTTCATCCAGGGGTTTTCCACCATGACAAACGGGGAGAACACGGCGTTTGTGCCCATCCGGGAATATCTCATGAGCCGGGGTGTTTCCGGCTATAGCGGGTTTTACTCGGATTCCGAGGTGTTTGTGCATATTCTGCACTACATTCACATGCGGCTGGGCTTGAATATCGAAGCCTACAAGCACATTATCACCCCGCTTCAGGATGACCACCTGGAGGATCATCCGGACGGGATGTTTTTAAAGCACATGAAGAAAAGCTGCCGGAAATTGATTATCGACGGCCCGAACTGTATCATCGGGGTATTGCCGGACAATACCATGTTCATGGCCCAGGACCGCAAAAAACTGCGGCCCGGCGTTGTGGGCGGGCGTCCCGGCATGTATGTGTTTTCATCTGAAATATGCGGTCTGGACGCGGTGCTGCCGGACCGGGACAAACAAGCCGATTTTCAGCCCATGCATATGGATACGGTGGTTGTCAGTCCGGATCATCAAGAGGCCAAGATATGTCATCAAATGGAAAAATTATCCCTTCTTCATTAAGTATCAAGGAT
The DNA here is from genome assembly GCA_046543065.1 of Desulfobacterales bacterium. Classification (GTDB taxonomy): domain Bacteria; phylum Desulfobacterota; class Desulfobacteria; order Desulfobacterales; family Desulfosalsimonadaceae; genus M55B175. Next base: position 20,393 of record JBKHAE010000052.1, read on the forward strand.
CTGCCCTGGCAGATTGCCTGGAGCAAGGAAAAATGCACCCTGTGCGGAAAGTGTACGGCCGTGTGTCCGGTGCATGCCATTGAACTCGGCGTCTTTCGAAAGCGCATCGTGGACGTGGAAATGGGCCTTAATACCAAACCGGCCAATGTCTTCAAAACCTATTACGGGATTCGCCAGCGCACCTCGCCCGCCTATCATTGCGTGGGCTGCGGCATGTGCACCATGGTCTGCCCCAATGATGCGATTATGCCGATGCACTCCGATGAAGCGGAAAAACTATCGTTTCACATCAATCAGGGCGGCGAGCCGGAACGCCGCGGCGGCCGGAGAAATGTTCCCGGCGGGGGGCTGGACCGGATCAAGTTCACCCGGATCTCCATGTTAACCGATCCGGCCCTGGATGCCGGCCGGCACCAATTTGAGATGCGAAGCCTCCTGGGCCGGGTCCTTGCGCCGGAGGAGAATATCCGCTTGATCCGGGAGCGCGGCTGGATTCCCCCGGTCCGCGAGATTTACCCGCTGATCATCGGCGGGATGTCATTCGGCGCCCTCTCGCCCCCCATGTGGGAGGGGCTCCAGATGGGGGTAGCCTATTTAAACGAGGAGCTGGGCATGCCGGTTCGGATCAGCACCGGGGAAGGCGGGTGCCCGCCGCGGCTGTTGCGCTCGCGTTTTCTGCGGTATGTGATCCTGCAGATCGCCTCCGGCTACTTCGGGTGGGATGAGATCATTCACGCCATACCCGAGATGAAGGTGGACCCGTGCGCCATTGAGATCAAGTACGGCCAGGGGGCAAAGCCCGGCGACGGCGGGCTTTTGATGTGGTACAAGGTCAATCAGCTGATTTCGGCCATCCGCGGTGTTCCGCAGGGGGTGAGTCTTCCGAGTCCCCCGACGCATCAGACCAAGTATTCCATCGAGGAGGCGGTGGCCAAGATGCTCCAGTCCATGTCCATGGCCTGGGGATTCCGGGTGCCGGTGTATCCGAAGATATCCGCCACATCCACCGCCCTTGCCGTATTAAACAACCTGACCCGAAATCCCTATGCAGCCGGTCTTGCCATTGACGGCGAGGACGGCGGTACGGGCGCGGCCTACAACGTGTCCATGAATCACATGGGCCATCCCATCGCCTCCTGTTTGCGCGACTGCTATTTGAACCTGGTCTCCGTTGGTCAGCAGAATGAAATCCCGCTGTTTGCCGGGGGCGGCATCGGAAAAACCGGGAATCTGGCCGCCAATGCCGCAGCGCTGATTATGCTGGGGGCAAGCGGGGTTCAGGTGGGCAAATACGTGATGCAGGCGGCTGCCGGGTGCCTCGGCTCTGAAACCGGCCGCTGCAATATCTGCAACATCGGTCAGTGCCCCAAGGGGATTACCTCCCAGGATCCCCGGCTTTACCGGCGCCTGGATCCCGATGATGTGGCCCAGCGGGTGGTGGATATGTATGTCGCCTTTGATACGGAGCTTCGAAAAATCGTGGCCCCGCTCGGCCGTTCTACCTCACTTCCCATCGGTATGTCCGATGCGCTGGGGGTTGATGATAAGGCGACCGCAGAGCGGCTTCAGATCAAATATGTGGTATAAATAAACTATGGAATCAGACCCAAAATACCATCTCATATCAGGCAGGGAAGACGGTGTTCGGCTCGAATCCCGCGTATTGGAAGAGCGGATTCAGACAGCCGTTGAAAAAGGCCATCGCTTTATCGAGGTGGATGCCTACGGACATCACGGCATCGGCGGGCGTTTGTGGAAGGCGGGTGAAGAGCCGGTCCATATCCGCGTGACCGGTCATTCCGGCCAGCGGCTGGGATCCATGGGCTTTCCCAGCACCCGCATCGAGAACATGGGGCCGGCATCCGATGATGTGGGCTGGCTAAACGGCGGGGCGGATATTATTGTGCACGGCCATGCGGGAAACGGCGTGGCCAATGCCATGGCCCAGGGCCGGGTGTGGGTGGCCGGCTCCATCGGGGCCCGGGGCATGACCATGACCAAGCACAATCCGCGGTTTTCTCCGCCGGAACTCTGGGTGCTGGGCTCTGCCGGGGATTACTTCGGCGAGTTCATGGCCGGCGGCATCGCTGTGATCTGCGGAATCGATGCCCAGACGCCGGAGAATATTCTTGGCTATCGGCCGCTTGTCGGCATGGTCGGGGGCAAGGTATTTTTCCGCGGCCCGCACGGCGGATACAGCAAAAGCGACGCGCGCCTCACCCCGATAAGCGATTCGGACTGGGAATGGCTTGCGGAAAATTTGGAGCAGTTTCTGGCTGCGATCGGTCGCATGGATCTTTATGATGAGCTATCCGAGCGTGAGCGCTGGCAGCTGATTGCCGCGCGAACGCCCCGGGACAAGGTGGTGCGAAAAATAAGGTCCATGCAGGAATTCCACCAGTCTGTCTGGAACCGGGAGCTTGGCGCCGGCGGTCTGATCGGCGACTTGACTGACATGGACATGAGCCAGATTCCGGTGATCACCTCCGGCGATTTGCGCAGATATGTGCCGGTATGGGCCAACCGCATGTATAAAGCCCCTTGCGAAGCCGCCTGCCCGACAGGCATTCCGGTTGATGACCGCTGGCGGATGATCCGCGATGGCCGGGTGGACGAGGCTGTTGATATGGCGCTTGCCTACACCCCGTTTCCGGCAACCGTGTGCGGCTATTTGTGCCCCAATCTGTGCATGAACGCCTGCACCAAGCAGTCCGTTAATATGCCGCCGGTTGATGTCACCCAGCTGGGAAAAGCCAGCATCGAGGCCAAAACGCCCGAGCTGCCGGAACTTTCAGAAGGCAAAGTGGCGGTGATCGGCGGCGGCCCGGCGGGCATTTCCGTGGCCTGGCAGCTTAGGCTTCGGGGGCATGAGGCCACCATTTATGATATGTCGGCGTTACTGGGTGGAAAAATTCTTTCGGTAATCCCGGAGAGCCGGATTCCCAAGGACATCGTGGCCAGGGAGCTGGAGCGGGTAAGCGCGGCCATTCCGCATGTGAATCTGCACCAGAAGCTTTCCCGGGATGATATTGAGCAGCTTAAAGCCGAGGTGGATTATGTGGTGGTCGCCACCGGCGCGCAAAAACCGAAAACCCTGCCGGTTGCCGGCAATGAACGGATGATTCCGGCAAACGATTTTCTGGCCCGGGCAAAAACCGGTGCCATCGACCCGGGCAAGCGGGTGGTGGTGATCGGTGCGGGCAATGTGGGCTGTGATGTGGCAGTGGAGGCCAAGCGGCTGGGGGCGGAATCGATTCAGCTAATTGATGTGCAGAAGCCGGCTGCCTTTGGCAGGGAAAAATCTCATGCCGAGGCCGTGGGGGCCGAGTTCCGCTGGCCCTGCTATACAAAGGAAATCACCGATGCCGGCGTCTATCTGGATACCGGTGAATTGCTGCCGGCGGATACGGTGGTGGTTGCCATCGGGGACATGCCGGATTTGTCCTTTCTGCCGGATACGGTGAAAGCCAAAAAAGGCTATGTGGCTGTCAATGAATATTACCAGACAACAGATCCGAAGATATTTGCCATCGGCGACATGGTGGCCCCGGGCCTGTTAACCGATGCCATCGGCGCGGGCCGGAAGGCGGCGGCCGTTATTGCCGACATACTGGAAGGCAAACGGCCCGAGCAGCTGGTCAAGCCGGTTTCGGATAAACAGCAAGGGTTTGTCGATCCCCAGCTGTCCGAATCTCACACCATCCACCGGGCGGCCTGGGACTTTCGGGAGGTGATTGACAAGCACCGCGTCAAATTGGAATATTTTGACCCCCGGATTACCGAATATCACGACATGAACGCCTGCGGCAGCGAGTGCGCCTCCTGCGGCGCGTGCCGGGATTGCGGGATTTGTGAAGCGGTGTGCCCCCAGGCGGCAATCAGCCGGACGGCAGAGGAAAACGGGGATTATGAGTATGTGGTGGACCCTGAGCGCTGTATCGGCTGCGGCTTCTGCGCCGGCGCCTGCCCGTGCGGGGTCTGGGAGCTGGTGGAGAATACGCCGCTCTAAAGTAGCTTTTAATTGACTGGGTGGCTGAATCTGGTATGAGATGAGGGATTTTTTAAGCAATTTATCAAAAACTTGACGGATGAATCAGAAGCAATGACAAAAGCCCTGCTTGCCTTCGAAGACGGCCGAACGTTTGAATGCCGAAGTTTCACCGGACACGGGGAACCCGAGGGAGAGGTCGTGTTTAATACCAGCATGTCCGGCTACCAGGAGGTGCTGACCGACCCTTCCTACTGCGGCCAGATGGTGGTGATGACCTATCCGCTGATCGGCAACTACGGCGTCAATCCGGAAGATGTGGAATCCGACCGGGTCCAGGTAGCTGCCTTTATCCTACGGGAATACCAGGAATTTCCGAGTAATTTCCGGGCGACCGCCTCTTTAAAGGACTATTTGGTATCTCAGAATATCCTGGGAATTCATGAACTGGACACCCGGGCCATTACCCGGCATATCCGGAATGCCGGTGCCATGCGCGCGGTGATATCCACACGGGATCTGGATCCGGCGTCTCTATCCGCCCGGGCCAGGGAAATCCCCAAAATGGAAGGCCGGGATCTGGTGAG
>JBKHAE010000164.1:0-4963 GCA_046543065.1 Desulfobacterales bacterium
GCGATTTCGATCCCGATAGCGATAGCGATTTCGATTTGGACGGAGAAGGAAAGTAGTCCCAACCAAGCGTTCCAGGCGACGCTTGACAGCGCGCCTGAACGCATACGTTCTAACGGTGAACGGTGAACGGTGAAGTATGAACGATAAACAGGAGTGAATAGATATGGCCGACGATATCAAGCAGATGTATAAAACCATTATGGATGATCATTTTCCGCCCCGGATGGAGATCAGTTTTGTGGACGACAATAACCGGCAGACCCTTTATTATGAAAAGGTGGACTGGGTGATCGACAACGTCCGGAAAGGGCTCAGATACGGTGAAAACCCGGGCCAGGAGGCCGCCCTGTACCGGCTGATAAACGGTAATCTGGTTCTGGGCGAAACCCGGAGCATCGCGCCGGGAAAGCACCTGGTATCTGATGCCGAGCTTCTGCAGTCCGGCAAGCATCCGGGGAAAACCAACCTCACGGATGCGGACAATGCCTTAAACATCCTGCGGTACCTCACGGACAAGCCCGCGGTGATTATCGTCAAGCACAACAATCCCTGCGGCGCCGCCATATCCGAAACTCTGCCGGATGCCTATCACAAGGCCTACATGGCCGACCGGGTGGCGGCATTTGGCGGCTGTATAGCCGTTAACCGGGCTCTGGATACGGAAACCGCCGCAGCCATCGCCGACCAATATGCCGAGGTAGTGGTGGCCCCGGAATTCGAGGACGGGGTTATCGACATCCTCGCCCGGCGCAAAAACCTTCGGGTGATCAAAATTCAAAACATCGAACAGCTGCAATCCTTTGCCGCCCAGCGGGTAGTGGAGTTTAAAAGCCTGATTGACGGGGGGCTCATTACCCAATGGTCCTTTGTCCCGAATGCCCGCTCCAAAGCTGACATGCAGCTGGCCCAATGCGAATACAAGGGCACGCATTACAAAATTTCGCGGGAACCCACGGAACAGGAATATGCGGACATTCTTTTCGGCTGGCTGCTGGAGTCCGGGGTGACTTCCAATTCCGTGATTTATGTAAAAAACGGGGTCTCGGTCGGCATCGGCACCGGCGAGCAGGACCGGGTGGGGGTAGCGGAAATCGCCCGGGACAAGGCCTATCGGAAACTGGCGGACCGCTACTGCTTTGAGACCCACGGGCTTGCCTACAACAACCTGGCAGATCCGGATAAAAAGACGGAGATTGACGCCCGCGTGAAAGATGAAAACGGCGGCCTGATCGGGGCGACCATGATCAGTGATGCATTTTTCCCCTTCCGGGACGGGGTGGATGTGGGTCTGCGGGAAGGGATAACCGCCGTGGCCCATCCGGGCGGCTCCTTAAATGATCACCAATCCATCGAGGCCTGCAACGAAGCAGGCGCCACCATGGTCTTTACCGGACAGCGAAGCTTTAAACACTGATGGCCCGGCAGAAAGCTAAAAACCTATTTATTTCTTTTTGCCTGCTCCTTATTCTGCTGCCGGCCGCCTGCAACCAAAACGAAATCGTGGGCACAAAGCAGTGGATGTTCCAGACCGGCGGCGAGATCCGCTCATCGCCGGCTGTCGGCATGGACGGCAGCATCTATGTGGGCTCAGACGACAAACATCTGTATGCACTAAACCCCGACGGCACACTGAGATGGACGTTTCAAACCGGCGGCCAAATCCGCTCCTCGCCGGCTGTCGCCGATGACGGCACCATCTACATCGGCTCCCGGGATCAGTTGCTTTACGCGGTAACGCCAAGGGGCAAAAAGAAATGGACGTTTCAAACCGGCGGCTTCATCCACTCCACACCCGCGATTGCAGCGGACGGGACCATCTATTTCGGCTCCACTGACAAAAACCTTTACGCCCTGAGCCCGGACGGCGAGAAAAAATGGATGTTTCAAACCCAGAGCGGCATCATCAGTTCACCGGCCATTGACCGGGATGGCACCATCTATATCGGCTCCATGGGCGGCAGCCTTTATGCCATTGAACCGGACGGGCGCCAAAAATGGGCGCTTCAGACCCGGGGGATGCTTATTTCAAAGCCCGCCATCGCCTCAGACGGCACGATCTATGTGGTATCAGAGAATGGCCGGCTTTTTTCCGTCACACCGGACGGCACCCTGAAATGGCAATACCGGCCCAGCGGATTTATTGAGCCCGGCCCTGTTATCGGGCCTGATGGGACCGTTTATGCCGGCGCCGCAGACGGCAAGCTGTTTGCCCTGAGCCCGTCAGGTAAAGAAAAATGGCTCTTTCCGACAGACGGCATCATGGCATCTTCGCCGGCAATCGCTGAAAACAGGACCATCTATATCGCCTCTGTCCAAAGAATATACGCCCTGGGCCCGAATGGCCGGGAAAAATGGCGGTCTGAAACCATTGGTCCGATCCGCTACTCATCACCTGCGCTAACCCCTGCCGGCACCATTCTCATCGGCACCATGGAGGGCCGGGTTTATTCGATAAACGGGGCTTCAGGCGGACTTGCCGGATCCCAGTGGCCCATGTATGGATGCGATATCCGGCATACATCAAGGCATTAGGCGCCATTTCCTTTCCAAAGGGGCCCCAGCCCCCCGGACGCGTCCCCAAAATCACATTGACAACCCCGGCCGAATCAAGTACCTCAATCACTTATCTATAACCTGAATCCAGGTGTAAATTCAGAACAGGTATATACACCTGTTTGACAAAAAACCATCCGGCCCTAAAATAAAACATTATTGGTATGAACAACCAAAAGGCCGGCTGTGGAGGCATAATATGGAGGAAAAAACCGCGCAAGCCGCTGAAAAACAAGGTAAAAGGGGCGTTGCCGACCTGTTTCATAAAGATGAACTGAAAAAATTTTTCATCCGGTACCTGGTGCTTATCGGATGCCTGGAAGTGCTGATTTTCTTTATCTGTTTTTTGACTCAGCTGGAGCCTTTTGACATTCCCTTTCCCTGGAAAGAGTACTTCTTTGCCGCCTTTACCATTCCGATTGCCATTACCTTTCTTTTGGGAATCATTATCATCGCCTTTAACACATATTATTTCAAAGACGGGGGCAACTCCGAAGCCTTTCTCGCCGATGAGGGCATCTCAGGCTATGATGCGCCATCTGCCAAAAACAAATTTTTTAAACTGTCCTGGCAGTTCCAGTTTCTGGGCCTGCTGCTGGCGCTTGGCGTGGGGGCCATCATCTTTTACAAACTGGGGGATATCTTCCGGATGATTGGGTATGCGGGTGAGCGGGCAGTGAATATCTTTCTGATTATTTTAGGGATTCTGCTGGTAGGGGCGATTCTGCTGGGCTCAATCTTTCTGGTGCTGCACTACTTGCTGCGCAAGAAGCGCATGGAGTATGCGTTTGAGTTCAAGCGGGAGATGATCAGCCAGACCGGCATGCTGCTTCTTGATGACAACACCATTGTCAACAGCGAGGGTAAGGTAATACATGCCGCGCACCCGGAGAGCCGTGAAGCCGTCAAGGAGCTTGATACGGAAAAATTCTCCCTGCTCCCGCCGGCGAAAAATACCGGCGCCAAAAACTGATTTACAATTCCCGCACTTTAATCATATTTGTGGTGCCGGACTGCCATAGGGGGTGGCCGGCGGTAATCACCAGTAAATCCCCTTCTTTTACGTGGCCGATATCCCGGGCAGTCTGTACGGCGGTCTCCAGCATGGCATCCACGTCATCCGCCCGGGCTACCTCACTGGACAAACATCCCCAGTACAGGCACAACCTGCGGACAGTCTGCGCATCCGGAGACAAGGCAATAATGTGGCTTTTCGGCCGGAACCGGGAAAGCTGGGCTGCGGTGAAGCCCGACTGCGTGGATGCAATAATGGCGGCCGCATTCAGATGATCCGCCAGAATGCAGGCGGCATGGGCCACAGATTCAGACACTTTGATGTCCGTGATCATGGAGAATGATTTTTCATAAACATATGAAGACTCGGCATTTTCCGCAATCCGCGTCATATATTCCACCGATTTGACGGGGTAATTGCCGGTGGCGGTTTCCTCGGACAGCATCAGGGCGTCGGTGCCGTCCAAAACGGCATTGGCCACATCTGTTGCCTCGGCCCGGGTCGGCCGCGGGGCATCCACCATGGAGCGCAGCATTTGCGTCGCGATGATAACCGGTTTACCCGCGGCATTGGTCTTTCGTACCAGCTCCTTCTGGATGGCCGGCACGGTTTCCAGGGGTATTTCCACCCCCAAATCTCCGCGCGCCACCATTATACCGTCTGCCACGGCAATAATGGCATCAATATTGTTAACCGCCTCGTGCTTCTCGATTTTTGCCACCACCGGGGTACTTTTGCCCGCCTTGGCAATGATCTGCTTGGCTTCTTCAATATCTTCGGGGGTGCGCACAAAGGACAGGGCGACATAATCCACATCATGGGAGAGCCCGAACGCCAGATCCGTTTTATCCTTGTCCGTTAAGGCGGGCACCCGGATACTGCCGGAGGGAAGATTGATCCCCTTATGCGATGTCAGCACCCCGCCGATAATCACCCGGCATTCGATATCCGTCTCAGAGGTGCGCACCACTTCGAGCTCCATCATGCCGTCGGCCAAAAGAATCTCGTCACCGGCGGTCACATCCCGGGCAAGCCCCGGATAACTCACGGACACCCGGTTTTCCGAACCTTTGATCGGCTTGCTGGTCAGCGTAAGGGTATCCCCGGGCTCAAGGCGGATGCCCGGCGGTTCAATTTCTCCGACCCGGATCTTGGGGCCGCAGAGATCCTGAAGAATCGCCACCGGTTTGCCGATCGCCGCGGAGCCTTTGCGAATCCGCTCAATCACCGCTGCATGATCCGCATGGGTCCCATGGGAAAAATTAAGCCGGGCCACATTCATGCCCTGCCTGATCATGGCTTCCAGCGTATGCTGATGCTGACTGGCCGGCCCGATGGTGCAGACAATCTTTGTTTTCGCCATCACTCTCTACCTTACACCTTACACCTTACACC
>JBKHAE010000053.1:0-24761 GCA_046543065.1 Desulfobacterales bacterium
TCGATCCCGATCCCGATAGCGATTTCGATTTGGATACAGAACAAATTAGCCCTGGTCAATTCCCATCATTTGCCGGCAAAAGGCGGATGGTCCCGGGCATGCGAAAAAAGGCTAGTATTTCTTATTGCGTAAGGACCTTCAGTCGCTTAAGTTTAAAATATGAAATAAAGCATTGACTCATCTTTTCCAATTGTCCTAAATAGATCAATTTTTATAAGCAGCTAAAATTAATGGACCGGATTTTGCAGAGGTTTTCAATGGATGAATCATCAATAATAAATACCTATAAACGGTATGCAGGAAGCTATGATAAAATTTTCGGCCGCATTTTTGAGCAGGGTCGGAAAACAGCGGTGGCAAAGATGGGTTGTTCCAGCGGGGAAAGGGTTCTGGAGGTTGGTATCGGCACGGGGCTGGCACTAACTTATTATCCTGAGGATGTCCAGGTCTACGGTATTGATATCTCTCCGGATATGTTGGGGGTTGCCCGCGAAAACATCGCGAAGGCCTGTTTGTCAAATATTTGCCTCTCTATCATGGATGCCCAAAAAATTTGTTTTCCGGATAATTATTTTGATAAGATTTCAGCCATGTATGTGGCCACTGTTGTGCCCGAGCCCCAACTGATGATGGATGAGATAAAGCGCGTCTGCAAGCCGGACGGGGATATTTTTATTTTAAACCATTTCAGCAATAATCATTTTTTCCCCAGCCTGTTTGAGAGCATGTTAACGCCCCTTCAAAAGGTCCTGGGCTTTCGTCCCCGGTTTTCCAAGCAGCGGTTTATCGCCGAAAATGCGCTGGATGTGATGGATGCCACGCCGGTGAATCTGTTCGGATACTGGACCCTGCTCCACGCCAAAAACCGTAAATCTCCGGTTAATAAGCCTCCGGCATCTTAATCAAGTCCAGCATAGATGATCTTATAGAGCATTTGAATTATCCCCGGTTTGATGCTACATTAAAATTTTAATAGATTCTGCATGTGCCGGGAAAATAATGGTTTGGCTGTAAACGCGGGGATTGCATGCGGTTGGTGATCAGGCCGGGTCCTAAAATTAAAAAAGGGTTTTCCCGGGTTTTGAGAAAACCCTTGATTTTTTTGGCGCGCCTGAAGGGATTCGAACCCCTGGCCTACGGATTAGAAGTCCGTTGCTCTATCCAGCTGAGCTACAGGCGCATGTTTAAAAAAAGACTATTAACATCCGCTAACATTTTTGTCCATATCAAAAACGCAGCCAACGCAGCCTGCCGGTCTTATAGCCTTGTTTGGGTTTGCATGACGGCAGCATACGATTTAAAAGTATAATTATGCCAAATAATAAAGAGAAATCCTCAAAAAAGCAGAAAAATGATAAAGCGGTTGCCGAAACCCTGGAAGGGGTCTTGGAGAAAACCGATATCCAGCGGAAAAAGGCGGAAGAGAAAACCGAGACGGTTGAGCCGGATAAAAGCCTGGTTGAATATGATCCCCTGCAGCGCTATCTATCGGAAATCAATCAATACCGCCTTCTGACCCGGGAAGAAGAGATTGAGCTGGGTAAGCGCATCCGCGAAAACGCGGATAAGGAGGCTGCCTATACCTTAGCCACCGCCAACCTGCGACTGGTGGTTAAAATTGCGCTGGAATTCCAGCGGGTCTGGATGCAGAATCTTCTGGATTTAATTCAGGAAGGCAATATCGGGCTGATGCATGCGGTGCAGAAATTTGATCCTTACAAAAATGTCAAATTTTCCTATTACGCCTCATTCTGGATCAAGGCCTATATCCTGAAGTTTATTATGGATAATTGGCGGCTGGTCAAGATCGGCACCACCCAGGGGCAGCGGAAGCTTTTTTTCAAGTTGAAGAAGGAGAAGCAGAATTTGATTGACCAGGGATTCGTGCCCCAGCCCAAACTGCTTTCAGACCGGCTCGGGGTCTCGGAGCAGGAGATTACCCAAATGGACCAGCGCCTGGACGGGTGGGATGTATCCCTGGATGAACCGTTAAAGGATGATTCTGATACCGAGCGGGGCCAGTTTTTCAGTTCCCCTGAAGCCTCGGTCGAAGACCAGATGGCCAAAAAAGAGGTCGAGGGCCTGCTTCAGGAAAAAGTGGCCGAGTTTCGTCAGCAGTTGACCGAGCGGGAAATCGAGATATTTGATAAGCGCATTTTTACCGATACGCCGCAGACGCTTCAGGACATCGGCGATAACTACAATATTTCCAGAGAGCGGGTGCGGCAGCTGGAGAAAAATATTGTCAAAAAGATGCGTACCTTTTTTGAACGGGAAATTCCTGATTTTGAAATGTATGAATAGATCCGCGGCTGCTGGCCGCTATCGCAGATACGCAATGGAATCACAAATGGATGCAAGCAATCAATGGCCGGTTCGTTGGCTGATGGGGCTGCTGATACCAGCCGTACTGATATTTTCGGGCTGTGCGGCCAAAGCGCCTGAACAAAAAAAAACTTCCCCCCACAAGCAGACCCGGGAAAGTGCGCCGCCGGAGAAATCCGACGCAGAGCCGGGCGCGCCGGGAAACAGCTACTATTATTTCTTGGAGGCTCAGCTCCAGAAAAACAAGGGGCGCGTGGATAAGGCCATAGCGTATATGGAAGCCGCTATTAGCGGCGATCCGGACGCACTATTTCTTAAAAAGGAGCTCGTGGTTCTGCATCTGCATAAGCAGAACTATGAAAAAGCCCTTGAAATGGTTGAAAACATTCTGGCTGCCGAGCCGGAATCCCCGGATTTTCTGATCATGAAGGCCTCCATTTTACAGACCCTTGATCCGGATGCCGAAATTATTCCGATCTATGAACGGGTCCTGTCCATTGACCCCGAGCGACAGCAAGTCTATAAAATTCTGGGCAAACTGTATATGGATCAGGAAAAACTGGATCAGGCCCGGAAGGTGTTCAAAAAAATGGTAGATATTTTTCCCGAGGATTATGTCGGGCATTTCCATTTGGGAAAAATTCATGCCCGCCAGGACAATTTTGAGGCGGCGGCGTCCGCATTCAAAAAAACCATTTCGCTGGCCCCTTCACTGAATCAGCCGCACTGGGAGCTGGTAAAGCTCTATAAGGCCCGGAATATGGAGGATGAGGTTATCTCCGTCTATGAGGATATTCTGGCGAATGATCCGGATAATGTGGCGGCAGCCATTGAACTGAGTCTGGCCTATTATACCCGGTTTCGAACCGAGGCCGCAGACGAGATCCTGGCCGACCTCGGGCGCCGAAGTATTGATGATGCCAGTGTCATCCGCACGGTGATTCAGCGGCTGGTGCTTAAGGAAAGATACGATGAGGCCTTAACTGTACTCCAGGGCATGCTTTCAAGCGCCCCGAATAATCCCGGCCTGCATTACGCAGCCGGGATTGTGCATTACAATCTGGATGAGGTGGATGAAGCCGTGGCGGCGTTTGAGGCCGTGCCCCGGAAGTCGCAGTTCTACCTCAATGCCGCGATTCATCGGGGGATCATCGCCTACCAGCAGGAGGATCTGGACCGGGCCATCGGCATACTCAAAAACGCACTGGATGCCGTGGACAAAGAAGGAAAGGCCGAAATTATTCCCTATCTGAGTTCTTTTTACATGGAAAAAGGGGAATTGGAGGCGGCGGAGACCCTGATTCAAAAGGGCATCGAGATGGATCCGGATAATACAGAACTCCATTTTGAACTGGGCGTGATCTATGACAAAAAGGGGCAGACCGATGCGGCCATTGAGCAGATGAAAAAGGTGATTGAGCAGGATCCGAAGCATGCGGATGCGCTCAATTATCTGGGCTATACCTATGCGGATCAGGGTATGCATCTTGAAGAAGCCGAAGCCATGATCCGTAAGGCCCTTGAGCAGAAACCCGAGAACGGCTATATCATCGACAGCCTGGGATGGGTGTATTATCAGCGGGGGGATTATGAAAAAGCCAGAGAGTACATTGAAAAAGCCGTTCAGTTGATTGGAGATGATCCGATTTTGCTCGAACATCTGGGCGATGTGTATGACAAGCTCGGCAAGCCGCAGCGGGCCCTTGAAGCCTACGAAAAAGCGCTTGAAAAAAACGCGGAAAATGCGGCTTCTCTTGAAGGAAAAATCGAAGCCCTGAAACGAAGCGGGTTTTAGCGGGGATGAAGCGATGCGGCCTTGTTTGCCTGGCGGCGGCACTTTTGCTGTTTGCCGCCTGCCAGCCCCGGATTAAACCCGATGTCAGGGAAGGCGAAACCCCCGGCGAAGGCCTGCTGGCCCGGCTATATCACCGAAATCAGGCCCTTCAAACATTCAAAGGCATCGGCAGCATCCGACTATGGAATGCCGAGGGCTCACAAAGCGCGCGGATCGCATGGATAGGCGATATGGACGGCCGCCTGCGCATAGAAATCTTAGGCCCTGCGGGACGGCCGTTGATGAAACTGGCCTATGACGGCGGATGTTTTTCCTATTATTCAATGGATACCCGGGAGGTGCGGCAGCATCGGCTGGCCAATCCGAATCTGGACCGGGTGACTGATGTGCCGGTCACCATCCAGGAGATGGTTTACTATCTGGCCGGCCGGTTTCCGGTGTATGCCCATGGCGAAGTGGATATGATCCGCACAGAGGACGCCGCCGACCAGCTGGTTCTGCGCCGTTTTTGGAGCGGCATGGTCGAGAAGATCACGTTAAGCCCGGATCATGCAGCAGTTTCCGCTGTCAATATCTATGACGAGCAAAGTCTGAGCTATACGGCAAAGTTGTCTGATTACCGGCAGGTTCACGGCTTTTCCATTCCCTGGCAAATTGTTCTGAGCAATGGGAAGGAAGCCGGCTTTGAGATTCGCATGCATCAATACTGGCCGAATGTTTCAGTGGAGGATCAGCAGTTTGTTATTTCGCCAGCCTGAAAACAAAGCCTCAGCAGACGGCCGGCCGGCCCGGCGGATTCTATGCAGGGATGCGGCCCGCATATATCACACCGATGTCTGGTAACTTCCGAAGTCCCCATCTCCCTGATAGTCCGGTGATCGCTCTGGAGGCCCGTCTCAAGGGCTGCCGGAATGTCCGCACGCTGGGGGTGCGGCCGAATTTCTCCGATTATTCAGAAGCAGAGGCCGATCTTATCCGGCGGGCGGAAAAGATTTATTACCCCTCAACTCATTATATCGACATGTTCGATGCCATGGGGAAAAATACATTCCCCAGCAGTCACACCTACCGGTTTGTTCAGGACAAGATCAAGCAGACCACCCTGTTTCAGCTCTTGGATGTGCCCGTGCCCCGAACCCGATTTTTTTACGGGCGCCGCAAATCAGAGAAGATCCGCCGGCACTTTGATTTTCCGTTTGTGGCCAAAATTGCCCGCGGCTCCGCCCTTGGCCGGGGCGTGTATTTAATTCACAACCAGGCCGAGCTGGATCAGTATTGTCAAATGGTAAAGGTTGCCTATATTCAGCAATACCTGTCAACCGACCGGGATATCCGGGTCGTGGTGATCGGCGACCAGGTTGCGCACGCCTATTGGCGGGTCGGCGGGCCGGGGGAGTTCCGCAGTAACATCGGGCAGGGCGGCGCGATTGAGCTCGATGATGTGCCCCGGGCGGCAAAAACCCTGGCCCTGGATACGGCCCGCCGCTGCGGCTGGAATGATGTGGGACTCGATATTTGCATTTATGCGGGTATCTGTTATGTATTGGAAGCCAACATGAAATACGGTAAACAGGGGTTTAAAAAAGCCGGCATTGATTACACGGAATTGATGGGGGAGATGATTCGGGATGGGAAGATCTGATCTGGAAGGACTGCGTCAGATTCTGGATAAGCGGGAGAGCCTCCAGCTTTCGGGGTTTGCCGTAAAAAGCGGATCCGGTGTGCGGCCCAGAAATGAAAAACGCCTGGAGGCCGATTATCGGCAGAATTTTGCCGTGGACGTGGATCGGATTCTGCATTCTCTGGCCTACACCCGCTATATTGATAAAACCCAGGTGTTTTACCTGATTGAAAATGATCATATCACCCATCGGATGCTTCATGTGCAGCTGGTATCAAAGGTGGCCAGAACCATTGGCCGGTTCCTCGGATTAAATGAGGATCTGATCGAGGCCATCGCCATTGGCCACGATATCGGCCATCCGCCGTTCGGCCATGACGGGGAGCGCTGCCTTTCCGAACTCTGCCGGCAGGCGGGCATCGGCGAGTTCCATCATAATGTCCAAAGCGTTCAGTTTCTGGAGCATGTGGAAAGAAAGGGAAAGGGGTGGAATTTGTGCCTGCAGACTGTGGACGGGGTCCTGTGCCATGACGGCGAGGTGCATGATCAGCGGATCGCCCCGCAGCGCGGAAAAACGTTTGCGGATCATGAGCAGGAGATGGCGCAGAAAAAATCGGGTGCGCCGGTATCCCTTTTGCCCATGACCCTGGAGGGGTGTGTGGTCCGGTTTGCCGATACGGTCAGCTATGTGGGCCGGGATATTGAAGATGCCATCCGGCTGGGTTTAATCGACAGAAATGAGCTGCCTGCAGAAAGCGTTAAATATCTGGGCAACACGAACGGCACCATTGTGTATAACCTGGTGACAGACATCATCCACAACAGTCTGGACAGTGATTATATCGCCTTTAGCCCGGAAATCTCAGATGCCTTAAAGGCGCTGAAGGCATTCAATTACCACCGGATTTACAAAAATCCCATGATAAAGAAAAATTTATCCACTATTAAACAGCTCTACCGGGTGCTTTTTGAACAGTTTGTAGATGATATTCGGCAAGAGCGCAAAAATTCCCCGGTTTATGCCGGCTTCATTGACGGCATGGCCGAGGCCTATCTAACCGCGCACCGGCCCGCGGAAATCGCCCGGGATTTTATCTCGGGCATGACGGATCAGTATTTTTTAAGGCAGGCGCCGGAAGGGCTCCGTCCGGAAGCGTCTTTGGCATAAAAGGAACCGGGCATGGGACAAGAGCGGCTTTATCGGCAATCCATGGGCAATGCCCATCTTTGCGGCTACCGGATCTGCGTCAAGGAGACCGACCTGTGGGTGCAAACCATAAATCCCCTTGCGGAAAAGGCCAGGGAATATGTACTCCGGTATCGGGGCTATATTGAATCCTATATCGCTGAGGTTCCGGAATTTTTATCCACCATGACGCCGGTGCCGGTTCCGGGACCGGCGCCCGCCATTATCCGGGATATGACGGCGGCTGCGCGGGCCGTCAATGTGGGGCCAATGGCGACGGTTGCCGGGGCCATGGCCGAGTATGTGGGCAAAGGACTTTTGGCGGATTCTGGAGAAGTTATGGTGGAGAACGGCGGGGATGTGTTTGTCAAGCTGGATGCTCCGTTTACCTTGGCGATTGATGCCGGCCGATCGCCGTTTACCCATAAAATCGGCCTGGAATTGGATGCCTCTGCGCATCCGCTGGGGGTGTGCACTTCATCGGCCACCATCGGCCATTCCATCAGCTATGGGCGGGCGGATGCGGTGTGCGTGGTATCACACTCCTGTCCGCTGGCGGATGCGGCGGCTACCGCAATCGGCAATCAGGTAGGCTCAGCCGATGATATCGATCGGGCCATTGGTTGGGGGCGCGGGATAGATGGGGTCTCAGCCATTGTTGTCATCGTAAATGATCGGATCGGCGTGTGGGGCAACACCGCGGTTGTCCCGTTAACCTATTAAAAAAAATGGATAAATATATCCTGCCGGACAGCGGCGGAGTTTAAAAAACGGTTGAGTTTTTTTGAAAAAAAAGTCAGCATAAAAAGTTCATGCCGGATACGCGGGATGGGCTGTTTGATTAACCTAAATTTAGGATATAGCGCAGCATATAATGACTTTACCGATTAAGGGGGATACAGATGAAAAAGATTAAGCTGCTTTTATGGTTGATTATTCTGGGCCTGATCGCCCTGGTGGTTTATCAGAATTTGAAATTTTTAATGACCCCGGAGACAATTCGGATCAATCTCTGGATTCAGCAATACAGTATTGAATTAAACATCGGCGTTATTCTGCTGGGCCTTTTTGTGGCCGGCCTCCTGATATCCTATTTTTTCAGTCTCACCCACCGCTTCAGGGCCCGGAAGATGATGCGGCAGCTAAGCGAGGAGTTAACCCTGGAGCGGAAAAAGGTCGCGGAGCTGGAATCCCGGCTGGGCAAGCAAACCCCTTCGTCTGGGGATGCAGCGGCCGCATCCGCAGAAGCTTCGGAACCGTCGGCATCCACCGACCAGCAGCATCAGGGGTAATTTTTGCAAACCCAGGCGGCGGCCATGGCAACATCCAAAATGACCCCCATGATCAGGCAGTATCTGGCGATTAAGGAGCAGTACGCCGATTACATCCTGTTTTACCGCATGGGGGATTTTTATGAAATGTTTTTTGATGATGCCAGGGTGGCTTCCCGGGAGCTTGAGATCACGCTGACCGCAAGAAACAAGCACGAAGAAGAATCGGTTCCCATGTGCGGGGTCCCGGTCAAGGCAGTTGAGGGCTACATCGGCCGGCTGATAGAAAAGGGCTACAAGGTGGCCATCTGTGATCAGACCGAGGACCCCGCAGAGGCCAAGGGGCTGGTCAAGCGGGATGTGGTAAGGGTGGTTACCCCGGGCATGGTGGTAAATGACAGCCTCCTGGATGAGAAAACCAATAATTTTGTCATTGCCCTGTGGTTCGGGCAGAGAATACACGGCATCGCCAGTCTTGATATTTCCACCGGCAGTTTTCGGCTGGCCGAGTCCGCTGACCCGGATACCATCCTTGAGGAAGCCCGCCGCATCGGCCCAAGCGAAGTTGTGTTGCCTGAGACCGCCCGCAGCAGTAATGCTTATGCAGCCGTGTGCCTGCAGTTTGCGGATACAGCGCTTACATTTCTCGAAGACTCGGTGTTTGATTTTAAAACCGGGCGCCGCCGGTTGATCGAGCAGTTTCAGACCCAAAGCCTTGAGGGCTTTGGCTGTGAATCAGCGGCATCCGGGGTAGCTGCCGCCGGGGCCCTTCTTTATTACCTCTGTGATACCCAGAAGCAGGCCATAACGCATCTGACCGGTATTGAGACCTATCATCTGGATCGGTACCTGTTTATCGATGATATTTCCTGCAGAAACCTTGAGCTGTTAAAGAACCTTCGGACCGGCGCCCGGCAGGGGACGCTTTTGGGGGTTATCGATGAAACGGTCACCGGCATGGGCGGGCGCCTTCTCAGTCAGTGGCTCCGGTATCCGCTGCAGGATGCATCAGCCATTCAGGCCCGCCTGGATGCCGTGGAAGAGATGAAAAACCAGCTCTCGCTTCGTAAATCGGTTCGGGAAAATTTAAAATCCGTGGCTGACCTGGAGCGGCTGGGCAGTAAAATCGCCATGGGCCAGGCCAATGCCAGGGATCTTTTGGCCCTCAAGCGCTCGCTTAAGACCCTGCCGGCTATTATTTCGGACTTGAATGTCTTGTCCGCGGATTTATATCACTGGGATGATGATTTGTCTGCGCCGCTCTCGGAAACGGCGGATTTAATCGATGCCGCCATAGCCGAGGATCCGCCGCCGGTTTTAAACGAGGGCGGGATGATCAAGCGCGGCTATAACGGGGAGTTAGATGAACTCATCCGGATCTCAACCGAAGGCAAATCCTACCTGGCGGAATTGGCCGCAAAGGAGCGGGAGCGCACCGGCATCCAATCTTTAAAGGTCAGTTATAATAAAGTATTCGGCTATTATATCGAAGTCTCCAAAAGCCGCTCGGAATCCGTGCCGGCCCATTATATCCGCAAACAGACGCTGGTCAATGCGGAGCGCTATATCACCGAAGAGCTGAAAACCTTCGAAGCCAAAGTGCTGGGTGCCCAGGAGAAGCGGATCGCCCTGGAGATTGAGCTGTTCAAGGACATCCGGGAACAGGTGGTGGCGAGGCATCCCCAAATTGCCGAAGCGGCCCGGTTTGTCGCCAGGCTGGACTGTCTGACAGGCTTTGCCGAGATTGCGGATCTGAACCAATACGTGCGGCCGGAAATCAATGACGAGGGCCTTATCACCATCGATGACGCCCGCCACCCGGTGGTGGAAAAGCTGATCGCGGGTGAGCGCTTCGTGCCCAATTCCGTGGCCATGGATAATACGGATAATCAGGTCATGATTATCACCGGGCCGAATATGGCGGGTAAATCCACGGTGCTCCGGCAGGTGGCGCTGATTGTTTTAATGGCGCACATGGGGGCGTTTGTATCGGCGGCTTCGGCCCATATCTCGATTACCGACCGGATTTTTACGCGGGTGGGGGCGTTGGATAATCTGGCCCAGGGGCAAAGCACCTTTCTTGTCGAGATGGAGGAGACCGCCAATATTATCAATAACGCCACCCCCAAGAGCCTGGTGGTAATGGATGAGATCGGCCGGGGCACGAGCACCTATGACGGCTTGAGTATTGCCTGGGCGGTGGCCGAGCATTTGCATGATCTGCGCGGCAAAGGGGTGAAAACCCTGTTTGCCACCCATTACCACGAGCTGACCGAACTGGCCCGGATCAAGCCCCGGGTAAAGAATTTCAGCATTGCGGTGAAGGAATGGAATGATGAAATTATCTTTCTGCATAAACTGGTTGACGGGGCCACCAACCGCAGTTATGGGATTCAGGTGGCGCGTCTGGCCGGTATTCCGGAGCCCGTTGTCAAACGCTCAAAAAAAATTCTTGCCAATGTCGAAAACACGGGCTATCCGCTGGGCGAATCCCCAGAGGAGGTCTCTGATAAGTCAACCGCCGGGGCAGGGTATGTGCAGCTTAGCCTTTTTCGGCCGCCGGAGCAGGTTATACTTGATAAACTGCGTGAAATTGATGTATCCTCAATTACACCGATTGATGCCATCAATTATCTGCACATGTTGAAAGAAACCGCCAATCATTCAGGCGATGCCAAAAAACGGGGTAGGTGATGGCCCATTTCAAATATTTGCGCCCACACGTTGCGGTCAGCATGTTCATTCTTTGCGGGTTGACGCTTTTTAGCCTTTCCCAACCGGTATTTGGCGAATCCGCCCGGCAGCTCTATTTTAAGGGCGAAGCCTGTTATAAGGCCCTGCGAAATCACCCGGAACGTCAGGAATACCGGGTTTATTGGAAAAACTGCATCGACCGCTTCGCAGCGGCCTACCAGGCGCATCCGGAAGACCCCTGGGCGCCGGCCGCCATGTTTATGACCGCCCGGTTATACGAAGAGCTCTATTCGCATTCCTACAGTCTGAAAGACAAGAAAAAAGCGGCCGAGATCTATGAGCGGCTGACCAAAAAATATCAGAAAAGCGATTACCGGGAGAAGGCCGCGGCAAAACTTGATCAGATGCCGGATAGCATCGGGGACGCTATTTCCCGGGCGGTGTCGGCAAGCGAGGCCAATCCGGCGGCGGATCGGGCCAAAGATTCAGACAATTCCTCAATGGCCACGGTTACCGGTATCCGGTACTGGTCCAATGCCGAATATACGCGGGTGGTGATTGATGCCACACAGGAGACCAGCTTTCAGAACAACCTGTTAAAAAAGGATCCGGCGATCGATAAATCCTATCAGCGGCTTTATGTGGATCTGAACAATACGCGGCTGGGGGATGTGGAAAAAAAGATTCCCATCAACGATAACCTCTTAAGAACCGCCCGCGCCGCCCAGTACCAGAAGGACGTGGTCCGGGTGGTCGTGGACATCAAATCCTTTGAAGATTATAATATTTTTTCCCTTAAAAATCCTTTCCGCATCGTTATTGATGTGCGGGGTGAGTCCACACCAGCGAAAATTGCCAGTAAGGTGGCGCCGGAAGATTCGATTATCAGGTCCTTGAATCTGGGGATCAATCGGATCGTTATTGACCCGGGCCATGGCGGCAAAGATTACGGGGCGCCCGGCTATCTTCGGGGTGTGCATGAGAAGGAGGTGGTCCTTGAGATTTGCAAAAAACTGGCAGAAACCATAAAAAAAGAGATTGGCTGCGAAGTCCTGATGACCCGAGAGACGGATAAGTATCTGACCCTGGAGGAGCGCACCGCCATCGCCAATACGGAGAAAGCCGATTTATTTATTTCCGTGCATGCCAATGCCGCCAGAAACCACCGGGCTTTCGGCATTGAAACCTATTTTTTGAATCTCACCACGGATGAGGAGGCCATTGCCGTGGCCGCCCGCGAGAATTCCACCTCCCGGAAAAACATTAGTGAACTGGATTCGATTCTGAAGGATCTGTTAAATAACGCGAAAATCAATGAATCCAGCCGGCTGGCCACCTATGTGCAGGATTCCCTGTGCAGTCATCTGGCGGGCAACTATTCAAGAATCAATAATAAAGGCGTCAAGCAGGCGCCGTTCTACGTGCTGCTGGGGGCCCAGATGCCGTCTGTCCTGGTTGAGACTTCCTTTATCAGCAACCAGCGGGAATGCCGGCGCCTGACGGATCCGGCGTACCAGGCGGATTTGTGTGAAGGCATTGTTCAGGGGCTTTTCGAGTATATCCGGGAAATGGAGCCCAAAGCGGATTTCGGTCTGCGCCATGGCGGGGACGCCGGAAGTTGACGCCGCATTGTGAAAGGAAAATGTATGGAAGATATCCAGGCCCTATCGGTGCTTGACGGTCGGTACCTGAAATATACCAGAGATCTCACCGAAATTTTCTCCGAATACGGTTTGATCCGTCACCGGGTATATGTGGAAATTCAGTGGCTGCGGTTTTTATTAAAGGATTTGAACCTGGATGCCGCCGATCAGGTCGCTTTAAAAAAGATCAGCGCAATTTACGAAAATTTTGACGTGGCTGCGGCCAAAACGATCAAGGAAACGGAGAAAATCACCAATCATGATGTGAAGGCGGTGGAATACTATATCAAGGATCGAATGAGCGAGATGGGGCTTTCCGGATTAAAGGAGTGGGTCCATTTTGCCTGCACATCGGATGACATCAACAACACCGCCTATGCGCTCATGGTTAAATCCGGCCGCCAGCATTTGCTGGATGAGCTGGTCAAGATCCTCCAGAAGCTTGAATCTCTGGCTGAAACCGATAAGACGACCCCGATGATCTCGAGAACCCATGGTCAGCCGGCCACCCCAACAACCATGGGAAAGGAGATGGCAAATTTCGCCTGGCGGCTGCGGCTGGAGTACAGCAATCTCCGAATTGCCTATATCCAGGCCAAAATGAACGGCGCCTCCGGCAATTTTTGCGCCCATCAGTTTGCCTTTCCGGATGTCGACTGGATCGCCGCCTCCCAGAATTTTATTTCCGGATACTTGGGGGTGACCCCGATTCTTTTGACCACCCAGATCAATCCCAACAGCTATATTGCTGAAATCCTCCATTGCCTTATCCGGATCGCCGCCATTGTCATCGATTTAAACCGGGATATGTGGGGCTATATCTCCCTCGGCTATTTTAAGCAGAAGTCCGTGGACAGCGAGATCGGCTCCTCAACCATGCCCCACAAGGTCAACCCCATTGATTTTGAAAACAGCGAAGGCAATATGGGCGTGGCCATCTCATTAATGGAGCACATGGCGGTCAAACTCCTGAATTCCCGGTTTCAAAGAGATCTTACGGACAGTACGGTGCTGCGCAATCTCGGGGCGGTCTTCGGCTATTTGCTGATCGGTTTTAAGAGCACCTTAAAGGGGCTGGACAGGGTCAGCGTGGATCCGTTCGTACTTGAAAAGGATATGGCGGCCAATCCCGAGATTCTTGCCGAGGCCATGCAGACCGTGATGCGGATTTATAAAGAAAATAAGCCCTATGAAAAGCTGAAAACTTTGACGCGGGGGCGATCCGTCACCCAAGATGATATCGAGGCCTTTATCGCCACCCTGGAAAATGTGCCGGAATCCGTCAAGCAGCGGCTCCGGGACTTACGGGTCGAACAGTACACAGGGCTGGCCGCCGATCTGGTGGACTGGTATTTTTCAAAAACCAATATTGAAAGGGGATAGGGGAAGGGCATCCGGGGTTTAGCTGCCGGCACTGTTGAAGAATGAATAACCCGTGCTGAACATATGATTCCTGCTTGCATCCAAACCGCTGTTTATGGTAGAAAACGGAATTGCGTAATTTTCGGATTCTTTGGCAAAGACAGGCAGCCGGATGTTTTAGGGGCGCAGCCGTCAGATTTTCAAATGAAACCGAATTATTTGGCCCTTTTTTTGTTTGATTCTGCACAAGCTTTACGTTAATGAACAATAATCAGGTTTTAACATCAAAGCGTTAGATATACTCCGGGCAAGGGACGCCCAGCCGAGGATAATCGGTATAAAATGATATTTTAAGAGGTGAGGATTCATGGATTTTACGATTGAATTTGACAAACAGCAGATTGAATCGATTGAGAATATCCTTCAGGAAGAACTGATCGATATGGGGGTTCAGAGCATTATTTTAATGGATTTGGCCGGCAATGTGATCGTTAATCTGGACAGCGGTGATAAAAGCCATGACGTATTTTCGCTGGCGGCCCTGGCCGCTGGCAATTACGGGGCAGTCAGCGCCATGGCCAATATCATCGGGGAGCAGGAGTTCTCGCTGCTTTTTCATAAGGGCGAGGAGGAAAGCATCCATTTCAGCAAGGTGGTAGAAGACTTGCTGCTTTTGACCATTTTCGACAAAAATGTCTCACTTGGATTTTTGCGCCTGAAAGTGGCTGAAGCCATCAAGCGGATTCAGAAACTGATTTAAACTAAAAGCCCGCGACAGGATAGTGTCAAATCAATCATCGCAAGGATCATCCCGGCTTTTGTTGGTATAACCGCCGAGACAGAGAGAAAGCTTCTCACAACTGTTAACTTATTATTTCTGGAGGAAAACGATTTGGCGTTAATTAATCCGAAGAAAAAGGAGGTTCAGGTCAAAATCGTCTACTACGGGCCAGGCCGAGGCGGGAAAACAACGAATCTTGAATATATTAACCAAAAGTTCAAGAAGCGCATTCAAAATGAAATGGTAACGGTTAAGACCTATGGCGACCGAACCCTTTTTTTCGATTTTTTGCCGTTTGATATCGGCGAAATCAAGGGGCACAGCATTAAAGTCCAGTTATACACGGTTCCGGGACAGGTCAAATACAATGCCACCCGGCGGCTGGTGCTAAGGGGGGTGGACGGTATCGTTTTTGTCGCGGATTCGATGGATCTGCGGCGGGAAATGAATATCCGGTCCCTGCAGAATCTTAAAGAAAATCTGGAAACTTTTAATAAAAACATATTCAATATTCCGCTGGTCATGCAGTACAACAAACGGGATCTGGAAGAAGAAGGCATTCCCATTCTAACCATTGATACCCTTCAAAAGGACCTAAACAGCCGATTGAAGGCGCCATATTTTGAGGCGAGCGCGGTGAAAGGCGATAATGTCGCGGCCACCATGAAAAAAATCATCGCCCTGACCGTAACGTCTTTAAGGAAAAAACTCGAATAATTACCGACACGAGGAGGGTAAACAATTGGGTGCCAAAGATGAAGATGCAAACCTGAATGCAGAGGTGTCCAGCCGCTTGGACGAACTGTTCGGGGGTGAAGATCCTGAAGAACCCCCTGTTTCTGAAGCTTCTGATATCCCGGCCGGCCAAGCCCGTGAAGAAAAACCGTCCCGCAGCGAAAAGGCCGGAGCAAGCGCCAAATCTGAGGAAGCCACTCCGATTGATAACTTGAAAGCGCTGGTTTTCTCCATTGACTGGGAGATTACCGATAAAACCATGAAGGAGTTCCTCCAGGAGGTCAAACGCTTAAAAACGCGCTATCAGGATGACCGGGTTTACCTTTTGTTTTTAAAACTCCATGAATCTTTGGGTAAGTATATCAAGGCCAAAAAAGCCCGGGCGCATCCGGATGCCATTAAGCTGGTGACCTCGGTTTATAAAAAATTTGAAAAAGCCCTGCTTTCAAAGGGAATAAGCGAAGCGGAAAAAAAGAAGCTGATATCCGGAGAGGTCAAAAAATACAAAAGCTTCAAGCAGCGGATCCTGTCCCAGGAGGGGACGGCGGAAGCTTTCGAGGAAGGTGCAGAGGCTGGTCAAGCGGCCCCGGCCGCAGAGGCGGCGCCGGCTCCAGCCGGCCTATCCCCGGAGTCCCGGGAATTGGCGGATTATATCCTGTCTGAAGTTAAAAAGACGATTCAGGAAGAATTCCGGA
Source organism: Desulfobacterales bacterium (assembly GCA_046543065.1). Classification (GTDB taxonomy): domain Bacteria; phylum Desulfobacterota; class Desulfobacteria; order Desulfobacterales; family Desulfosalsimonadaceae; genus M55B175. The sequence goes on from JBKHAE010000053.1 coordinate 16,109, forward strand.
TTATGCGTCAGTTGATCAAGAATATGGGCGCCTGATGCAGTGATTGGCATGACAGGCCAATCGATGCCAGGGGATCGCATTGATTCAAATAACATAATCAATTCATGATGGCCCTTGATGCCATAAGGGTCGTCGGAGGCTGACATATGGTAGAGTTCTCAGGAGATATATCCAGGCTGGTGCTTAAGCGAACCGTGCGCGCTGATCTGGGCGAGGTGTCACTTGACAGTGAGATGCTCCAGGTTTTAATGGAGCTGGACGGGACCAAGAATCTCGCGCAAGTGGCCCGATCCTTGAATGTGAACATGAAGCATCTTCGGGGGATTCTTAACAAGCTGCACAAGCTTAAGCTCATTGAGGTGGCCAGGGAGGCCATGCCCACGCTTGGCCGGGATTTTTTCAATACGCTCTCCGGTGAGCTGTCCCGGGCCATGGGGCCTATTGCGGATGTGGTGATCGAAGATGAGATAAATGATATGGGGGAGGACCCATCCCGGTTTCCTGCGCATCGCGCGGCGGAACTGGTCGATTTGTTGGCTCGTCAGATCATTCGGGAAGAAAGAAAAGTGGCTTTTCAGCAGGCCATGGTGAAAAAGTTAAGAGAGATTGAAACCTGAAACACCAAGCCATAGATATGTCAAAATGGCGGGGATTTAAGGGTAGGAAAAATTAATTGCCGAACGTCAATATAAGGTTGCCAATTTTGATAAGGAGGGCGAGTCATGACGGTTATTTGCGAGGAATGCGGGAAAGTTTATCACATCGATCCGGACAAGGTGGAGCAGTATAAGGGGAAAAATATCCGGGTCCGCTGTGGTGAATGCGGTCATGTGACCAATCTGTCAAAACTCATTGAAGAGCAGGAAGCCGCCGCATCTCAGCCTTTCGGCGGCGGTGCCGGCACAGGCGCGGCTGAAACGCCATCCCGGACGCCGGCTGAGGAGCCGCCGAGTGCGCCACGGGAGGAGCGGAGATCCCGCGCAGAGATTTCATCCGCCCGCCCCTCAGGTTTTTTGGGACTTCGGGGGAAGATGATGTTTTTGTTTCTGGTGATCCCGATTCTTTTGATCGCTGCCACCGGTTTTTTCTCCCAGCAGCAGCTCAATAAATTGGCGACCAGTATTACAGAGGAAAGCACCGAGCTCGTGCTTCAGGAAGGTAAAGAAAAGCTGATGCAGAAGGCCCGGGATGTGGCGCTGCAATGCGAAATCTATCTGCGGAATCACCCAGGCCTGGAACGTGAGGATTTCAACTACGACCCGGAATTTTCCGGTATCGCCGTCCAAAACGTGGGGGAAACCGGATATTCCTGCCTGATTCAATGGCCTGAGCCCGACAAAGGCCAGGACTGGACGATCTGGGCCCATCCCAATCCGAATATTATCGGAATTGACGATATTGACATGATCCGCAAAGCCCTGGGCCCGCACTTTGATAAATTCTGGGAGGTGTTGACCGGAGCCAAAGGCGGGAGTGAGACCGAGGGGTTTTATTCCTGGAAAGATCCGGACGGGAAAATCCGGGATAAATATATGGCGGTCTCACCGATAGAACTGGAGGGCAAGCCGTTTCTGTTGATGACCACCGCCTATATTGATGAGTTTACCCAGAAAACCGAGAGCCTGGAAGGGACCGCCATGCAGATGGCCAGAAACACCCGGAATATCAACTTCGGGATTTTAATCGGCGCCATTATCATCATCGGCCTCTGCATTATCATCTACGGCTACCGGATCACCCGGAATATTCAGTACCTGACTGAAGCCGCGGACCGCATCAGTGTGGGCGATTTGGAAGCTGAAATCGAGGTGAAATCCAAAGACGAGATCGGCAACCTGGCGGATGCCATTTCCCGGATGCAGGACAGCCTCAGGTTCTCCATTGAGCGGTTGCGCCGCCGGCGATAGCCAGTTGTATGCAGGCCAAATGGATCGGAAAAACAAGCAATGCGGAGTTTTCGCATTGCTTGTTTTGTCTATACCCGTTTATGGATCTTATGAGTGCAGGAGCTGAAATGCGATGATCATTATACCCAGGGAAAAGCCGGTAATAGAGGATTTAAACAGCTACTACCTCAAAATTGATAAGCTTATGGAGCATTACCAGGGCGCGCTTGAGAGCGGCGGCATCTTTTTCCGTGCCCCTGCAGCGGAAGCTGTGGTGTTTTTTGACGATGAAAACGTCCTGAATGGGGTCTATAAAGACAGAAAAACCCAGTTAAACGGGCAGGCGGCCATTGACCGAATCATTCAGGCCGCATCCGGCAGCAATTTTTCGGTTTCGGTCTACCGGATTCAGGCGGACCGGCTGTATTACTGGGCCAACCTGACCAATTCCAAAGCCCTGTATAAAGATTTGAGCTCTGAATTCACCGACCTTGAAGCGTTAATCAAAAAGATGGAGGAAGAAGGGCTCACCGGCTATGTGGATGTAAAATTAAACGCAGATGCCGCCGGCGGGCTTTTGTTTTTTTTCAACGGCGAGGTGATCGGCGGTGCCTCGGCCAAGGGAAAGGGATCTGTGGACCGCAGCCGGGAGTACCGGGATGATCTGATCAGCCGGTGCCGGCAGCAAGGCGGGGTTTTTAATGTCTGGAAAACGGATTTGGCCACCATTGCGTCGGCATCGCAAAAGACCGCCAAAAAATCCGCAGGCCGGGCTGAGAAGTCCGGTCAATCAAAGCCGGCTGCTTCTGCAGAGCGGAAACGGACGGCTGCGGATCAGCAGCGGGTGCTGCAGATGCTGCAAAACCTGCTATCCCTGCTGGAGAGCGTGGTGCGTTCGAATAGAAAAATCCGGTCGGATTTTGAAACCATGCTGAACCGAAAGTTTGTGGAAAAAGTTGACAAATATGATTTTCTGGATCCATTTGCCGGAGATTTCAAGTATGCCAACGGACAGTTATTTTATACAGGGGATGCCCCGCAGACCCAGCTGGTCAGCGGGGTGGTCGAGTGCGTCCGGGAGATTGTCTCAGAGCTGGGTATAGCCAAAAGTTTTCGCAAATATCTGGCATCCTGGCATAAAGAATATATTGATGAGATATATGCTTTTAATGTTGAGATTTAGGGGCATTGACAGGATTGATGCATTAACCGGCAGTGCAAAGAGAGAGCATAGAGGAATAAGCAGATGGTGCCCAAAGTATTGATTGTCGATGATGATCAGTCATGGCTCAGCCTGATGGAAAAGGAGCTCGCCAATTACGCGGAAAATTTTATCGTTCACACCGCGGACAGCGGAGAGGCGGCCCTGGCGGCAATTCAACGCGATCATATCATGCTGGTGGTCTCTGACCTTCGCATGCCCGGAATGGACGGTTTTGACTTGCTGGCCCGGATTCTTGAGAGTTGTCCGGATATCCCGGTTATTATCGTTACCGCATATGACCGGCCCAAAACCAAGGATGTGGTGTTTCGAAGCGGTGCGGCCGGATATTTAACCAAGCCTTTTGAAACTGATGTCCTTGCCCGGGAAATCAATAAAATGCTGCGTAAAAAATCTGAAGGCGGCAATTTAAACAATGTCTCCCTGGAAACATTTCTTCAGCTGGTGGAAATGGAGCAGCAGACCTGCACATTACAGGTGCTAAATAAAGCCGGCAATACCGGGGGCGTGCTGTTTTTCCGAAACGGGGAGCTTTTTAATGCCCGTATCGGGGATCAGCAGGGCAAATCTGCCGCCTATGAGATTTTGTCCTGGTCGAGTGTCTCGGTTTCAATCGAAAATGAGTGCGTGTTTGCTGAAAAGCTTATTGAGGGGGATTTGCAGGCCATTCTGCTTGATGCCATGCGCTCCAAGGATGAAAATGAAGAAGCGCGCCAGGCTTCAGCCGTCGGGGAAAACGAGATTGTTCTGGATGAGCCGGTGGGCGCAGATAATCCGGAAGAAACCAAAGCTTCCGGGGTTGGGATGGATCAGGCGGCAGAGGAGCCGGCATCCGAGTCACCGGCAGAAGCCGAAGTCTCTGAAGAAGAGCTGTCTCCGGTTGAATCGGCCAGCCGCCGCTTGACCGCCTCTTTGGGCAGCTATGCAGGTGTTAAAGATATTTATGAGGACGCAGGATGGGCGGCATTGGCGACCAGTGCCGCTTCAATGGGCGAGATTTTTGATTTCGGGGAATTGAACGTGGTGTATGCCAATAAGGGCGGTGAAGGGCAGTATTTGGTGATACCGGGTGAAGAAACCGCAGTTATTTCCATCGACCCGGATGCGCCGCGGGATAAAATCATCGGGGCGGTGAGTTGATGCAGATTTTGATAACCCAGCAGCTGGATAAATGGAATGAACCATGGCGGACATTTTCAAAGATGTATTAAGTATTGAGGGCGTTCACGGTGTGTTGCTATTCACAGGCAAAGGGGAGGTGTCAGTTTCACAGTTTACCGCTGATTATCAATCCGATGCAGAAAAAATAAAAGGGATAGACTGGTCCCCCATGGTCAATGAATTGTCCGGGATCACCGAAGTGGAAATCATGTTTGACGAAGGCCGGTTTTATATACGCAAAACAGGCGCCGGCTATTTGATGGTAATTTTGGATGAGCATGCGCCGGTTTCCATGGTTCGTCTAAATTGTGAAGTCCTCCTGCCAACCCTTGAAAAACAAAAAGCCGGCAAAGGAATTGGCCAACTCCTCCGGAAAAAGATTTTTTAAGGATCCCGCCCGGGTCTTTGGTAGAGATTTGAAACTATATGTTTTGTATGGGTGGCCCCCTCACTGAATAACGCGTCCCGCCCCATTCGGCTGCATTGGCTGCCATTAGAAATGTTTTCGTAGACGTTCAATCATTGTGGAAACAGCCTTTGGGCTTTTCAAAATCCCTTGATTTTGTTATTATTAGATAAATTATGGAAAATGAAAAATGCCATGTAAATGGCAGTTTTTGATTTTTGGGATATAAAGGAGTCTTCACGATGGGAGATGCTCAAACAACAAGCAATGGCATCGAATCCAGGCTGAAAACAGCGGATGCGTATGAATCGCACGGACTGTTTGATGAGGCTCTGGCTTTGTATCAGGAAGTCTTGTCTGAACTGCCCGAGGATGATGCGGACAGGCGCCGCGAGATTCAGGATAAGATCGACGACCTCAAGCAGGAGGTTGAAGAAGACGCGGAGACCTCAGACTATGAGCTCTCCTCCGAAGAGGTGACCCACATCAAGTCCGGCCTTTCCATTGGCGAGAGCGGGCCGGAAATCTTTGACAGTGCAACCGCCTTCAAGGAGCTGGGGCTTTATAAAGAGGCGGTCCCGGAATACCAGAAGCTTTTCCAGACCGATTTTTCGATCGATGATTTTTTGCAGGATTTTCTGGATTGTCTGCTCTCCGTATATCCGCCGGGCGAGGCGTTTGAGGAAGTCGAGCGCATCATTAGGGAAACTCAGCTTGAACAGCAGACCGAAGCCGCCATCAAATTCGGACTGGGCCGGGAGCTGGATCAACGGGATTATAAGGAGCTTGCGACCAAATGCTATGAGGCGGTTCAAAAAATCAATCCCGTCTATCCCAAACTAAAGGAGCGGCTGGAGGCTGTCCAGCCGGAGCGGCGGTTTGAATCCCGGTATGACTATCTGCTGAAAAACGAAATCGTTTCCACCGCCCAGCTGCAAAAGGCCCTGCCGCTGGCCAAAAAAATGAAAAAGAGCGTGGAACACGTCCTTATGGAGCAGTTCAAGGTCTCCAAGGAGGATATCGGCAAGTCGCTTTCCGCTTATTATAACTGCCCCTTCCGCACCTTTGACCCCAAGATGGAGGTGCCCTATGAGTTGATCAGTAATTTAAAGAAGCCCTTTCTGCTGCAGGATCTCTGGGTGCCCCTTCATTGGGAGGTCGGTCATATCGAGATTTTAATGGATGATCCAAAGGATTTAAGAAAGCTGGATCATGCCAAGGCGCTTTTTAATACCAATAAATTTATTTTTTCCGTCGGTATCAAAGAGGACATCGAGGCCATTATCAATCACTTTTTTTCAGAGAAAAAAACGCAGACAGCCCATCAAAAAAGCGGCGGGACCAGAGAAGACGCATTGGCGGACATGCCGGATATCGCCTTTGAAGAAGACGAGGATGATGAGGACGAGGGGGAAGAAGTCTATGATGAAGGCTCGGGAAAAGTCGTCCGGCTGGTTGATCAGGTGCTCATTTCCGCCTATCGCAAGGATGCCTCGGATATTCACATTGAGCCGTCCCCGGTGACCAAGCGAACCAAGATCCGCTTCCGCATCGACGGGGTCTGTCAGGATTTCCTGGAGGTGCCAAACTCCTATGCGCATGCAGTGCTGTCAAGAATTAAGATTATGTCCAATCTCGATATTGCCGAGCGGCGCATGCCCCAGGATGGCAAGATTAAATTAAAACGCCGGGGAATCCCCGAATTTGAACTTCGGGTGGCAACCCTGCCCACGGCCGGCGGCTATGAGGATGTCGTTCTTCGAATTCTGGCCTCAAGCGGGGCCATGCAGCTGGAGGATCTCGGCTTAACGGAGCGTAACTACGAGCTTTTGAAAAAGGCCATCAGTAAACCCTATGGGATTGTTCTGTGCGTCGGCCCCACGGGCTCCGGTAAAACCACCACCCTGCATTCCGCGCTGCATCATATCAATACGCCTGAGCGAAAAATCTGGACAGCCGAGGATCCGGTGGAAATTTCCCAGCTAGGCCTTCGCCAGGTGGAGGTTAAAAATAAAATCGGGCTTGATTTCGCGCGGATCATGCGTTCCTTTCTCCGGGCGGACCCGGATGTGATCATGGTCGGTGAGATGCGGGACTATGAAACAGCCTCCATCGGTGTTGAAGCTTCGCTGACCGGGCATCTGGTGTTCTCCACCCTTCATACAAACAGCGCTCCGGAAACCGTAACCCGGCTTCTGGATATGGGGTTAAATCCACTGAATTTTTCGGATGCATTTCTGGTGGTGCTGGCGCAGCGCCTTTTGCGGCGTCTCTGTAAAAACTGCCGAAAGGAATATACACCCTCCAAAGAGGAATTCGATGAGTTGGTAAGGGATTACGGGGAGGAGGAGTTTGAAAATACCGGAATCAAATATTCATCGGATTTAAAGCTCTACTCGCCGGCGGGATGCGAGCAGTGCAACGGCACCGGCTATAAGGGCCGTATGGGTATTCATGAATTGATGGATGGCAGCAATGAGATCAAGCGGATGATTAAGAAACAGGCCAGCGCCGAAGAGCTTTTCCGCCAGGCCAAGCAGGAGGGCATGACCACCCTGATGCAGGACGGGATTATAAAATTATTTAAGGGTCTAACCGATATTCATGAGGTCCGGCGGGTGTGCGTTATTACTTGATGTTGGCCATACGGCAATCCCCATCCAGATAATTGCCGAAGATTTCGCAAATCCGGCTGTATCCTGCGAACAGTAGATTGTGCCCATGGGAAACCGATTCATAGATTTTTTCCACCGCTTGTTAAACCCTATTTCTGCCCGCTGGCGCAGTTCTTCCCGCATCCCTTCCGTGCTGCAGCCCCCTGAACGCGAAAATAATCGAGTTTTCCGCCGATATCCCCTGGAGTTTGACGTTTCTGTGACGTTTTTCGGAAATCAGGGCACCCTGGATACGGATCAGGGGGAATTGCAGGATATATCCGGCGGCGGTGCCCTGTTTTTCCCTCAGCGGCCGGATAGGTATTATGCCGGTCAGCAGATCGAAACAAAGATTTATCTGGCGGGCACGCAGGATGTCCAGGCGTGTGTGCGGTCCGAGGCGACCGTGGTACGTGTTGAAGGCTGTGACGGCTCGCCGGCAGATGAGTCAGTGCGTGTGGCGGTGCGGTTTGATCGGACGTTTGATTTTGAGCGGATGGATGGCAGTGATACCGGGCGGGTGAAATGAAAGGGGCAAAAGCGGGATACCGCGACTACAGAAGCCTTAGCGGGAAAATCGTGGCGGGGCTGGCCTTAATGGCGGTGATTCCCTATCTGCTCTTGTTGTATTTGTTTTTTAACGATCAAATCAATGTCACAGAGACCTTTCTTTTTTTTCTACCCCTGATACTGATTTCCATCCTGTGCGGATTTTCTCTGCTTCGCCGATCAGCGGATCAGCTGTTTTTTTTAACCCGGGAAATCGCCCGCCTGCAGTCCGGTGAAAAAAACGGGCCGATACGGATTCAGGCGGATCAGGAGTTAAATGAAATTGCCAGTCATTTTAACAGCCTGATGGAAAAACTGGAGGAGATGAAGCGGAAAAACCAGGAGCAGGCCACCCAGTTGATGGTCTATTCCCGGGATCTGGCCCTGTCCTATCAAAAAACCAAACAGGAAGAGGCCCTGCGCAACCGGTTAAGCCGGTATGTGGGCAATAATCTGGTGGAAAAGTTGATTAATCTGAAGGACGGGGTCTTGCTGGAAACCGAGCGGCGGGAGGTCACGGTGCTTTTTGCCGACATCCGCTCGTTTACGGCGATTGCTGAGCAAATGAAGGCGGATGAGGTGGTATTGATGCTCAATCAATACTTCAGCATCATGGTGGATATCATTTTTAAGAATAACGGGTTGCTGGACAAATTCGTGGGCGATCAGCTGATTGCTGTGTTCGGATTGATGGAATCAGATGCCAATCCGGCAGACAATGCCATCCGCACCGCCCTTGAAATGCAGCAGGCCACCCGGGCGCTGATGGCCCGTC
>JBKHAE010000054.1:0-24618 GCA_046543065.1 Desulfobacterales bacterium
GAGGAAAAAACCATCGACCTGCTGGAGACCTGGTGCTACCTGCAGGGCGACTGGATCAAATCCAGGCGCGTGTTCCGCGGCTTTGACCGGGTATATCGGGCAGTAGAGACCACGCACAATAGGCTGATCGTGTTTCGCAATATTGACACGGGCGAGGATGACACGGCCAATATCCGAGAAATCCTTGAATCCTATAAGAATCCGGAAACCGGGCCGAGCATATACCGGCTGGAGGTCAATCATGACGTGGACTTCAGGCATCTGGATCTTCCGGTTCGCGTGGTGACAAAGGATGACTTTCTGCAGGGGACCCAATGGAGCTGAAGCTGTATAACCGGCTCTGCGAGAAGCTTCTGGGCGATTTTGCCCGGGCCGCGGTCAGCCGGGACCCGCAATATCAGCGCCTGGTGGAAGCCTACGGCCCGCCGGAGCAGACCGGGCTCAGCCAGGAGGCCGCCCGAAAGATCCGTTCCTGGGTGGACTGGTACAACTGCCAGCAGGCAAGCGATTTTAAGCTGCGCTATTATCAGATCCTGGCCCTGTATTTTGCCGAGCACGTGCTGGCCTGCCAGCGAAGCGGCACGGATTTTACCGATCAAAAGGCGCTTGTCTACTGGATGGCCACCGGCAGCGGCAAGACCCTGCTCATGCATTTAAACATCCTGCAGTATATCGAGCATATCGGCGGGCCGCAGGGCTTTGACGAGCTGCAGATCATTGTGACCACCCCCGGGGTTAACCTGATCGAGCAGCACGAAAAGGAGCTGGGCGCATTCATTTCCGCCTTAAACCGGCAGTGCGGCAGCCGCATCCGGCTGACCATCGCCACCACCGCAGCCCTCTTAAACCGTGAGCCCGGGTTTTTTGACCTGCCGCAGCGGCACGGGCGTTTCCGCCTGGTGCTGGTCGACGAGGGGCATATCGGGCTTTCCGGCGGCGGAAAAGAGGTGGGCGCATTCAAGAAGCTGCGCTACGATCTTCTGGCGCCGGAAAACAGCTTTTTATACGAATACTCGGCCACCTATCACGGCATTGCCGAAAAGCACGTGCAGGAATACCAGCAGCAGATCGTATATGACTACAATTACTACCGGTTTTTCAAGGACGGCTACGGCAAGGATTTTGCCATCCAGAGCATCAAAGACGACCGGTTTGCCGACTCGGGCCGGGAGGAATATGAAAATTTCATGGCGGCATTTTCCTGCCTGGCTGACAAGATCGAAGATCACCGGGCAATGGCCGGAGCAGGCGCGGCCGGACAGAATCCGGTCCTGCTGCCGGGAAGGCCCCTTCTGGCCTTTATGGGAAACACGGTGGTGGATCCCAAAGACGAGGGAAAGGGCGATGAGGTATCCGATATCCGCAAGCTGCTGCGGTTTTTGGCAGGACTGGATGAACAGGAAACACAGCGGCTGCATCCGGTCTTCAACGGCCGGGTACAGGGGCGCCTCCGCCTGACCAGAAGGCCCGGGGTCTCGGATATGGTATGGCTGTCCTGGGGCGAAGGGGGCTACTGGGGCCTGATCAACGTGGGAAACGGCGAAAAATTTGTTTCCGACTGCGACGGCCACGAACAGCTCACAGACAGCCGGGGCAACATGCTCGTGGAGCTGTCAAAAGACAATATTTTCGGTGATCAATATCAATTCAATCATATTGACACGCCCGGATCGCCTGTCAACGTGCTGATTGGTAGCCGCAAATTTGCCGAAGGTTGGAACTGCTTCCGGGTCTCGGTGATCGGTCTGATCAATCTCGGGGCCAGCCGGGGCAACAAGATCATCCAGATATTCGGCCGGGGCGTGCGCCTGCACGGGCAGAACAACGACGGCAAACGGCGGTATTTCGAACATATCCAGGACTACGAAGCCCTGGCTCGGCAGACCGATCCTGCGGCCCGGCTGCGGCGGCTGGAAACCTTAAACGTGTTCAGCCTGAAAAAATCCTACCTGGAAAGGTTCCTGCAGGGATTGGAAAATGACCTGCCCGTGCCCCTGGAATATCCGGTGCCCATATCACCACGGCCCGTGACCGTGCACGGCCGGGAACTTTCCTTTGAGGAATACAGCGAAAGACTCAAGGCTCCGAAAGTGGGCCGGAAGGCCTTTGATGCACCGCTTTACATCCTGTGGGACCGGCGGCAGCAGGCATGGATCTGGCAGTATGTCGGGGAAAACGGCACAGAGGAAAAAACCATCTCGTCCTTTCCCATCCGCCTGGATTACAGGCCCAACCCGGAGCAGCAGCCGGAGCGCAACATTCTGGAAGAGCTTTACAACTGGCTGGAAAAGCACGAAGATTTTCTGCCGTGGAACCGGTGGCGCAGGCAGAAAAAGGCCTGGGAGCAAAAGCAGCAGGTGCGGTTTCTGGTAAAGGACAACGGCTGTCTGGCGGATGCAGAGCTTTTGATGCTTTTAAAGCGGGGCGGGGCCCTGGTTTACCATGCCGGGCCCAAAGATCGCAGCTTTGCAGCAGTGGTGTTTCTTGTGGAGCAGCTCCAGGCAGATATTTTAAACCGGGTGAGAAATGTTGTGGTCAATGACATCAACCGGCGCAACTACCGGCTGGAAGAAGGCGTGTGCCAGGCGGCAGAAGACCGGCCCGGTGATTTTGCCCAAAAACAGAGTCTGCACTTGTCCTGCAAAGATGAGGCGGAAAAGGAACGGGTCAAAAATGCGCTGGATAAAAATTTCAAGCCGGTCCAGCAGTCTCTGCGGCTGGATTTTTCCGAAACCAGAGAAAATTTTCATATTTACGGGCCCCTGTTTGATGAAAGCCTTAAACAGGCGCTTGAAAAATTCAATATATTGAACTTTGAGGGTGCCTCTCCGCCGCTATTAAACCTTGGCGAGGCCAAGTTTGTCCGGGATCTGTCTTCATACCTGCAGCAACCCGGGGCGCAGAAAAGCCGGTACGAATTCTACCTCATGCGAAACGAGGCGTCCATGCGCTCGGTGGGCATTTACCTGGAAGCCGATCTGCAGGCGTTTTTTCCGGATTTTGTGTTCTGGATCGTGGATGAGAAAAAAAAGCACACCCATGTCGTGCTGGTGGACCCCAAGGGGCAGACGGGGATTGTCAATCCCAGAACCCTGCAGGAAAATGAAAAGGTTAATATTGCGGTAAGCGGGCATTTGGACGAGCTGGCCGAAAAACTGACCCAGGTACACGGCAGAAAATTTTTTGTGCATTCGTTTATCCTGCTCCGGGATTCGTCTCCCCTGGGCACCGCCGGAGAGGGCATCCCTCCGGATGACAAGACGCTTGCCGTCATTGAGGCCATGAAGGCCAAAAATGTGTTCCGCCTGGACTGGTCTGAGAGCCGGGAAAACGGAAGTCAGATTGACGGCCGCGTCAACGGCAAAAGTTATTTGGACATGATATTTGAAAAAATCGGGGTAAAGTTTTAAGCCCCACGGTCCAAGACAAAAATTGAGAATGAAATACACTGTTATTGCGGTGTGTTTAAAACCAGAACTCCGGATACCGGCGGTGCGACAAAATGTTATTGAACAGCAGGGCGGCTGCCAGCATCACAACAGCTCTCAGGCCGGCCATAATCAGCGCGTATTAAAAGCCCAGAGCATGAATTTTGCTGCTTCCGATCACGGCATTACCGGCGTCAACCACCGGCACGCCGGATATCTTGGCCGCGGCCATCCACTCGGCGGTTTCAAGAAGCGGTGTTTCGGCGACCACGGTAACTACCTGCCGGGTCATGACTTCTTCGGCGGGCATGGAACGGGCGATTCGGTCCACGGCATGGTTGTAAGCAAAGCGGTAGATTTCCATGAAATCAGCAGGTGTGAAATCGATATAGCCCCGCATTTCCTTCATGGCGAAAATAATGTCCTCATTTACAATATCTATGGGCGATTTGCCGGAGGAATTATCTATAACCATCAAACGCCCTCCTCTTTTATTCGGATAAAAAGGGCCATAGAAACTCGCCTGATCACAGCTCCCCAGGAATACGGCGAACCTTTGCGAAAGACGCCGAAAAATTACTGGAAATTCATAGTCGGTGATTACCGCGTGGTTTTCAGAGTGAATGACAATGACATCATTGTCTTGGGCATCTGCCACAAAAAGGAAATATATTCCCGGATACGATTCAATTCATTTTCATTGCAGATGACACGCTCATAAAAGGTTGTTTTTTCATGTGAGAGCGGTAGAAGCGTTGTAATTACGGCGTATCCGTTCAAAAGGGGGCTAAAATAATGAAAATATATTATGATCAAAAAGTCGATAGCGCATCCACCCATAGAACTTATTAGTCAATATCCTCCCGATTATAACAGTATTTTGAGAACATCCTGTTCAGATTCTGTCAATGACAACCCCCAAGATAAAAGCAGATTAACCTTGCAAACAAATCCGGGCATCCAAACGGCAAATACGATTATTTACTGCCGCAGATGGGAAAAAACGGTCCGTTTTTACCGCGATGTTTTCGGGCTGCGGATTCAGTTAGCCAATGACTAGTCCGTGGAGTTCTGCCTGAACGACAGGGCCAGGCTAAGCATCGCAAACGAAAAACGGGTGGCAAAAAAAAGCAGCGGCGGCCAGGGCATTACCCTGGCCCTGGAAACCGAAGACATTGAAGCGTTTCACGCGTTTTTAAAAAATGCCGGACTTGCGCTACCGGAGATAAAGGACCATCCCTGGGAGGCCCGGGTTTTCTACATGCGCGATCCCGAGGGAAACCGGATCGAGAGCTGGTAGCCGCACTATGCAACTGGCAAAGCTCGCAGCCAACACTGAATGAACGGTTCAAGTAATCATTAAACTCAGCAGGACATTCGGATTAATGAGCCGCCTTAAGTTTTTTTACGGCCGCCGTGATTATTTCGGCTGCCCGGGTGATTTCGGCTTCAGTGCTCATGCGGCCGGTGCTCAGGCGAAGCGTGCCCTTGGCCCATTTTTCATCCAGGCCCATTGCCGAAAGCACATGGGAGACAGAAGCCGTGTCCGCATGGCAGGCTGCGCCCGCCGACGCCGCAACTTGATCCTTTATTTCATCGAGTATCCTGTTTGCCGCCAGATCGTAAAATGAGATGCTTAGCGTGTTGGGCAGTTTGTGTTGAGGAGGGCCGTTTATTTTTGCATCAGAGATTTCAGCCGAAATTTTTGCTTCCAGCCGGTCGCGCAGGTGCTGCATATGGGTGAAGTTTTTGTCAAAATCTCTTTCAGCGATTTCGCAGGCCTTTCCCAGGCCGGCAATCATTGAAACGTTTTCCGTGCCCGCCCGGCGGCCGCCTTCCTGGCCCGCGCCATGGCAGAAGGGCTCGAGATGCAGGCCGGTTTTAATGTAGAGGGCGCCGATGCCTTTGGGGGCATACAGCTTGTGGCCGGCAATGCTTAAAAGCGACAGGCCGGAAATATCGGTTGTCGTCCGGATCTTTCCAGCGGACTGGGCGGCGTCTGTGTGCATGAGAATGCCGTGTTTTTCCGCAATGCCGGCGATTTCCGTTATGGGCTGGACGGTGCCGACTTCGTTGTTTGAGTGCATGATGGAGATAAGGATCGTATCCGGCCGGATTTCGGATTCAAGCATGCCGGCAGAGACCCGGCCGGTTTCGTCCACCGGCAGATAAGTCGCCTCAAATCCCTGCCTTTCAAGAAAGCTGAAAACCTGGAGCACTGCGGGATGTTCAATCTGCGAGGTTATTATATGTTTGCCCCGGTCTGCGCGCAGCATGGCCGCGCTTTTTAGGGCGTGGTTGTTTGCCTCTGTGCCGCCTGAGGTAAAGATAATTTCTTCCGGCTTGCAGCCCAGAAAGCCCGCAACCCGGCTGCGGGCCGAATCAACCGCCCGCCGCGGGATATCCCCGAAAGCATGGGAGCTGGACGGGTTGCCGAATTCTGTTTCAAGAAACGGCCGCATTGCCTCAAGGACTTCAGGGGCAAGGGGCGTGGTGGCGTTGTAATCGAGATAAATTGTCTGGGGCATCCGTTTTTATCCTTTGATTTAAGAAAGTTGTATTTCCGCGGGGGACTCTCCCCCCAGACGGAGGGTAAAAACAGGGCTTAAAGGATAAATCAACCCTGAATCCGGATAATATAAAATTTTATTGATGCAATTGCGCCAGGTCAATTCCTTGTTCAACGTTTTCGGTTATGTTTGTTTTATCTCACTATGGTCCATGGGCGAAACATTTATGATCTGCGGGGCAAAAATATTTATTGAAAAATCCTAAGCTGTCTTGATATTTAAATAAACAGCCGGATATAGAAACATGTAGAGACGCTGAGGACTGGTCTGTCAACCTTTCTTTTGGGCAAGGGGCACTATGTTTTCAAAGAAATGGGTTAAAGCGTTGGTTTTGGTGGCACTCGGTATTATCATCGGCTTCCCGGTTTTCAGCATGACCTACTACACCATGGTCCGGACTTCCACCCCCCAGTTCTGTGCCTCCTGTCATGAAATCGAATACGCCTATAACACCTGGAAGACATCCACGCACGTCAACAACGCCCAGGGGTTTGTGGCGGACTGCATGGACTGCCACCTCCCGGCTCCCCATGATACCATTGATTTTTTCTACACCAAGACGCTTCACGGCATAAAGGATGTCATCGCCCATTTCCTGATGGATGAATATGATCGCGAGAAGAACCGGGAGAAGGCGTATGAATTCTTTGATAACGATCAGTGCATGAAGTGCCACCGCAACATTCTCCATATCCCGGACAAACGCGGGGCCATGCTGGCCCATCGCTCGGTGATCTATGCCCGGCCGGGCAGTGAAAAACGATGCGTGGACTGCCATCGCGACCTGGTCCATAACCCGACACAGGTTTATCAATACAAGCAGTATGAGCCGTTATAAATTTATAAAAGGGAGGCAGGCATGAAACATCTGTTAATGGGCGTATTTTTATCAGTCAGCCTTTTTGCTGCCGGTATTCTGGCGATAAATCCGGCGCATGCCCAAGAGGATATGGCCAAGGAAAAGGAGTTCCGGATTGAACGCAGCATTCCGGATGCGGGTATCGCCTGCATCCAGTGCCATAAGCGGGAGCATCCCGGGATTTTTGCGGACTGGGCGAACAGCCGACACGCCAATGCCAATATCACCTGCATTGACTGCCATAAAGCGGAAGAACATGACCCGGATGTGGCCAAGGATCATTACCAGCAGTATGAAAAATCCGACTCTGAATGGGGCCGAAAGCAATACCGGGTGCCGGTGGCCGGCGCGGTGACCCCCAAGGATTGCTCGCGGTGCCACCCGGATGAGACCAAACAGTACAGCAAAAGCAAGCACGCCAATACCCTGGAGATCATCTGGAAGATCGACCCCTGGTTAAACGACGGCATGAACAGCGATTTCGAGCGGGCGTCCGGCTGTTACTACTGCCACGGGACGGTACTCGAAACCGACGAGGAAGGTAAGCTGACCCCCGAGACCTGGCCCAATGTCGGCGTGGGCCGCATGAATCTCGACGGCAGCAAGGGCAGTTGCAGCAGCTGCCATACCCGGCACCGTTTTTCCGTCATGGAGGCCAGAAAGCCGCAGGCCTGCGGGCAGTGCCACCTGGGTCCGGATCACCCCCAGATCGAGATTTATACCGAATCCAAGCACGGGGCCATCTATGATGCCTTCGGCGATGAATACAACTGGGATTCCGCACCGGGAACCTGGTCCCCGGGCGTTGATTACCGGGCCCCCACCTGCGCCTCCTGCCATATGTCCGGTGCCGGTTCGGTCCGGACCACCCATGATGTGACCGAGCGCCTCTCCTGGGAGATTCAGGCGCCGCTGACCGTTCGGCCCTCTGAATTTGAAGCCTTCCCCGCTGAGACCAACTGGGAGGTGGAACGGGAAAAAATGCAGGAAATCTGCATGCAGTGCCACGGGAAGAATTGGGTGAAGGCCCACTACGAGACCCTGGACCAGGTGGTTGAAGAATATAATGATGTCTATTTTAAGCCGGCCAAAGAGATGCTGGACAAGCTTTATGAAAAAGGGCTCCTGGATCAGGACCGGTTTTTTGACGAGGCCCTGGAAAACGAATTCTATGAACTCTGGCACCATGAGGGCCGCCGCGCGCGCATGGGCGCGGCCATGATGGCGCCGGATTATACCTGGTGGCACGGGTTCTATGAGTGCAAGCATCGGTATAACGAGTTCATGAAGGAGGCCAGGGAATTGATAAAAGAAGACCGCAAGGCCCATCAATACGAGGACTATCCCAACGCCACGGGCATTACCAAGCGGCCCCCGGAAATTTTTAAGGAAAGTAAATAGCTTAAGCCATTGTGATTGGCTCAGTTGATTTGATTCCGTTAATTTGATTCTGTTGATTGATCAGGGCGGGTTTTACAACCCGCCCTGTTTTTTTAAGATCGGGCTGTGAACCCGGAAGACATGGGAAAGATGATATGACACAAGTCTGGATTGCCTTCGGGCTTACCCTGTTTGCCGGGATGGCCACGGGCATCGGCAGCATTATCGCGTTTACCGCCAAGCGCACGAACTATCGCTTTTTATCTGTGGCAACCGGATTTTCGGCCGGGGTCATGCTCTATGTCTCATTTGTCGAGATTTTTTTTAAAGGCGCCGAATCTCTGACGATTCAATACGGGGATTACTGGGGGCACTGGGTGAATGCGGCCTCGTTTTTCGGGGGCATCCTTTTGATCGGGGTGATTGATAATCTCATTCCAGCGCCGGAGAACCCCCATGAGCCCCATTCCGAAGAGTTGACCGCTCCGCTGCATAATCCACTGGCACCAGTCCCGGAGGACTACCATGCAGCCTGCCAGGGCATTGAAACCGGGCTTTTAAGCGGCCCTGATTATACGGCATCAAACAGCAGGCTCATGCGCATGGGCCTGTTTACGGCCCTGGCGATCGGCATCCACAATTTTCCCGAAGGGCTGGCCACATTTCTGGCCGCACTCCAGGATCCAAAGGTCGGCCTGGCCATTGCCATTGCCATTGCCCTCCATAATATCCCCGAGGGCATCAGCGTCTCCGTGCCCATATTCTATGCCACCGGCGACCGGAAAAAAGCATTCGTATATTCCCTTCTCAGCGGCCTGGCCGAGCCCGTCGGCGCCGGCGTCGCCTATGTGGTGCTTCGCGTTTTGGTGGGCGGCCCCCAAGGCGTGATCCCGCCCCAGGTCATGGGCATTCTTTTCGGCGGTGTGGCCGGCATCATGGTCTATATCAGCCTGGATGAGCTCCTGCCCACCAGTCAGGCTTATGGAAAGGGCCATGACAGCCTTTTAGGGCTGATAGGGGGGATGCTGGTCATGGCCGTCAGTCTGTTGATAATGAAATAGGGGATAATTGATGGATAAATACGGGTTTTAATGTATTCACGCCGGCGCCGGGCTCAACTATAATCCTCTCAATTGTTTGTCCGTTTACAAGTATTTCTTCAGTAAAAAAACAACCATTCATACATAACCATCAATGCATGGAGGGGCCTATGTGTTCAGAACATCGCGATAATGACGGGGCCGGCAAAGGCGGCATGACCCGGCGGGGGTTTATGCAGATCATGGGCACCGGCGCTGTGGGCGCCTCTTTTACCGGAGCGGCCATGGCAGCCAGGTCCAGTCCGGCGTCGCCGGAGAAAATTCTCGAGGCGACGGATGCCGTAAAAATTCATCTCCATATTAACGGGGTGGACCACGCGGTCCTGGTCGAACCCCGCTGGACCCTGCTCTACGTGCTGCGTGAGGCCATCGGCCTGACCGGCACCAAAGAAGGGTGCAGCCGGGGGGAGTGCGGGGCGTGCACGGTGCTGATCGATGATATCCCCCATTATGCCTGTATGACCCTGGCGGTGGAGGCGGAAGGCCGCCGGATTACAACGCTTGAAGGGCTGATGAGCGGTGAGGATCTGGGCCCCGTTCAGACCGCTTTTCTGGAAGAGGATGCTTTCCAGTGCGGCTACTGCACGCCCGGCCAAGTTATGGCGGTGGAGGGGCTTCTGCGAAAGATCCCCAGGCCCTCGATGGATGAAATCCAATTGGGTGTATCCGGCAACCTCTGCCGGTGCGGTGCTTATACCCATATTTTCCGGGCCGCCCAAAAAGCGGCGAAACTTAAAAACAAATAGGGGGAATCATGGCTGAGGACAGGAATGTTTATTATACAGACGGACTGCCGGTGCCAGAAACCCCGGCGCCGGGCAAAGAGCCGGCATTCTGGAAGCAGACCGATGTGGTGGGAAAGCGTACCCCCCGTGTGGATGGCTATGAACGGGTCAGCGGCACCGCGGTTTACCCGTCGGATTTAAAGCTGCCTAATATGATCTACGGGGCCATTCTCAGGTGCCCGCATCCGCATGCCAGGGTCAAAAAAGTGGATGCCGGAAAGGCGAAAAAAATGCCGGGCGTCCGGGCGGTGATCACCGGGGACTCAGATGCGGCCAAGGGACTTAAATGGAAATACCGCAGCTACACCGGTCCGCTGTTTGATCCCCACTGCCGGTTCGAAGGGGAAGTGGTGGCGGCTGTAGCCGCGGATACGCATTACCAGGCATGGGATGCGGCCCATGCCATCGAGGTGGATTACGAAGTGCTCTCCTATGTGGCCGACCATGACAAGGCTCTTTCGGACAAAGCCCCCAAGGTCCATGATGACGGTAACCTGGCGGGGACAGATGAATATGAGCGGGGCGATGTTGACAAGGGCTTTGCAGAGGCGGACGTGGTCCTGGAAAAGCGCTATGAAACCCAGTGCGAGCTGCATACGCCCATGGAGCTGCACGGCTGTGTGGCCAACTGGGATGGGGACCGGCTGACCATCTGGGAGTCGAGCCAGGGGGTTTATGCGGTCCAGTCCGAGGTATCGGAGGTGCTCGGTATGCCGCTTTCCAAGGTCCGGGTCGTGGGCCATTACATGGGCGGCGGATTCGGCAGCAAGCTGTGGCCGGGAAAATATACGGTGCTCGCCGCCCTGTTGGCCAAACAGGCGGCACGGCCGGTCAAGATGATTTTAACCCGCGAGGAAACCTATCTGTGTGTGGGAAACCGCCCGGCCAATACCATGCGGCTTAAGGCCGGCGTCAAAAAGGACGGCACCCTTACCGCGTTTGATTTTGACTGTATCGGCCCCAGCGGAGCCTATCCGGGCGGCGGCACCGCCCTGGTGGACTGGCTGATTCGCGATCTTTACAAGTGCGACAATGTGCGGTGCAATTCCAGGGATGTCTATATCAATGCGGGGGTGGCCCGCCCCTTCCGGGCGCCCGGCCATCCCCAGGGGAGCTGGGCGCTTGAGCAGATGATGGATGAGCTGGCGGAAAAAATCGGCATGGATCCGCTTGAACTTCGGCTTAAAAACATACCCACCGTATGCCAGGGACGCGACGGCATCCCCTATACCACCACAGGTCCCAAGGACTGTATTTAGCGGGGGGCCGAGCAGTTCGGCTGGAAGGATGCGGTAAAGCGGGCCAGAAAACAAAACCAGTCCGGCGGCCACATCAAGCGGGGCGTTGGCATGGGCGCCTGCGTCTGGTTTGTGGGCGGCGGCGGGCCGCCCTCGACGGTGATTATCAAGCTCTTTCAGGACGGATCGGTGAATCTGAACATGGGTGCAAGCGATATCGGCACCGGCACCAAGACTGTGATGGCCCTGGTGGCAGCAGAAGAGCTGGGGGTCAAACCAGAGGTAATCCAGATTGAGCATGCAGATACGGGCACCACCCAGTATGCTACACCCAGCGGCGGCAGCAAAACGGTTCCCACCGAGTCGCCCACGGTCCGGAACGCGGCCATTGATGTGAAACGCCAGATCCTTGAAATGGCCTCGGAAGATCTGGATGTGCCGGCAGCGGATCTGGACTACGAAGGTGCTGAGATCGTCTCGAAAAAAGACAAGGACAAGCGGATTAAAATCACCGATGTCAGCCGCCTGAAAAAGCGGGGCGTGGTGGTCGGTGTCGGCTACCGGGGCCCCAATCCGGAAAACAAGAGCGTCAACCCCTTTGCCGCCCAGTTCTGCGAACTTGAGGTCAACACCAAAACCGGTGAAATGAAGGTCCTTAGGTTTCTGGGGGCGCATGACAGCGGCCGGGTGCTGGACCGGCTCACATATGACAATCAGGTTTTCGGCGGCATTGTCATGGGCATCGGCTTCGGGATGACCGAATTCCGGCAGCTGGATGTCAAGCAGACCGGCAAGCTCTGCAACCGGAACTGGCATGACTATAAACTGCCCACAGCACTCGATGTGCCTGTGGATATGGAGAGCCTGCCCATTGAAATAGATGACCCGGAGGCCAATAATACCGGGGCCAAGGGCCTGGGTGAGCCGGTCACCATCCCCACCGCCTCGGCCATTGCCAATGCGCTTTACATGGCCACGGGCATCCGATTTACCAAAGCCCCGGTAAACCCGATTGAAATGCGCCGACACTTATCAGCCAGGAAGGAGGGATAAGCCATGCTGCCGCAATTTTCATATGTCCGGCCGGACTCGTTAAAAGATACCGTAAAGCACCTGAATGCAAAAGGCGCCGCTGTGCATGCCGGGGGCACTGATCTCATCGGCTGTCTGCGCGAAGGTATTATGGACGTGGACAAGGTGGTTAGCCTGAGTGCGCTGCCGGACCTTAAACAGATCAAGGAAACCGCAGACGGCGGCCTTTTGATTGGCGCGCTCGCCACTATCACTGAGGTCTCGGAAAATCCGCTGGTGCAGAAAAAGTATCCGGGCCTTGCCCGGGGGGCATCGGAAGTGGCCAGCCCCCAGCTTAGAAATCAGGGCACCATCGGCGGAAACCTCTGCCAGAAACCCCGGTGCTGGTATTACCGGGGCGAGTTTGACTGCCTCAGAAAAGGCGGGGATACCTGTTATGCGCTGGCCGGGGAGCATCAGTTCCATGCCATATTCGGCCATGACCGGATCTGCATTATCACCCATCCTTCGGATACCGCTCCGCCGCTTGTGGCGTTTGCGGCAAAGGTCCGCACCATGGGACCGGACGGCAAGCGAACGATTTTGGTGGAGGACCTTCATGTACTACCTAAAAAAAATCCACAGGCAGAGACGGTCTTGAAGCCGGGGGAGGTGATCACCCATATCGAGCTGCCGCGGCCGCCGGCGAACCTGAGAAGCGCCTACCGTAAAGTCCGGGCGCGGCGGTCCTGGGATTTCGCCCTGGCGGGAGTGGCGCTGGCGCTGGAAATGGACGGCGATAAAGTGATCAATGGCCGGGTGGTGCTATCCGGCGCCGCGCCGGTGCCCTGGCGGAGTAAGCCCGTGGAGGAAGCCATCCGCGGCCGGCGCCTGGATGCGCAAACCATTGAAAGAGCCGCACAAGCGGTGGTTGAAGGCGCTGACCCGCTTCCCGGCACCGCATATAAGCTGGATCTTTTTAAAGGCGTGATTGAGGAAGAACTCAACGCTATTCGCTGATCATTTTTAAATAATTTCAGGTCTTAGGTTTTGGGTATTAGGTATTAGGTGAATTAAATCAAAGCTTTATACTTCTACGTAGTTTGGGGGTTCACGGCCCAAGGTTTAAAAGCCTCAATACCTTTGGCTTTGGCAAAGGCTTATAAAAAAGGCAATTTCCTTTAAGTCCCCCTTTTTAAAGGGGGATTTAGGGGGATTTTTCATCATGGTTCAATATAAATCCCCCCAATCCCCCCTTTTTCAAAGGGGGGCTGAGGTGGTGGCTACTTTCAAAGGGGGGGGCAAAAAAGTACATGGAAAAGCCACTCAAGAGGTAAACCATTGAATAAGACAACCGTATTCGAAGCACTGGAAGAGCGGAGGCGGCAGGGCATCCCGTGCGCGCTGATTATCCTGGTGGACAGCCAGGGGTCGGTGCCCGCTAAAAAGGGCGCCAAAATGCTGGTGGCAGAAGACGGCCAAACCATAGGGACGGTTGGCGGCGGAGCCATGGAAAGTGAGGCCGCTGAAATGGGCCGCCGGATGATGGCTGAAGGCGAGCCCCGGCTTATCCATCTGGAGCTGACCGAGGCGGCCGGTTATGCCTGCGGCGGCCGGGTGAGCCTCTATATCGAGCCCGTTCTGCCGGCCCCGCGGGTGATTGTCTGCGGCGCGGGCCATGTGGGGCAGGCGGTTTGCCATTTGGCTGCTTATACGGGGTTTTCCGTTACCGTGATTGACGATCGGGAGGATTTCCTAAACCCGGAGATGCTGCCGGATGCGGATCAGATGCGGGCCTGCGCTTTTGATCAGGCGTTTTCTGATATTTCCGTGGATGGGGATACATTGATCGTGGTCTGCACCCGGGGGCATGCCCATGATTTAACCGTCGTGAAAACGGCACTTAAAACCGAAGCCGCCTACATTGGCCTTTTGGGCAGCAAGAGCAAGCGGGCCTCGTTTTTTGAAAAACTTCGCGCCATGGGGTTTTCGGATACGAATTTTGAGCGGGTGTATACGCCGGTGGGACTGGATATCGGGGCGGTGACCCCCCGTGAGATTGCTATAAGTATTGTGGGCGAACTGATCGCGCAAAGGAGGGTTCATGGCCGCAGAATTGGGGGCCATATTGCTGGCCGCGGGTGCATCCAAGCGGATGGGGCAAACCAAGCAGCTTCTCCCTGTGCGGGATGAACCGGCGGTTCGCTTCTGCATCCGGCAGATGCTGGATGCCGGTATCGAGTCCATTGTTGTGGTCCTTGGGGCCGAGCGGGATAAAATCCGGCCGGTCATAGCCGATTTGGCGGTGGGGATTGCGCTTAATCTCCGTCTAAAAAGCCATATGGCCGAGTCGGTAAGCAAAGGTTTGACCCAAATGCCGGGATCCGTCAGCGGAATCATGGTGGCGCTGTGCGACCATCCGCTTGTATCCGCCCAAACCTATGCCGCTTTGGCCGCCTGCCATTATAAGGCGCCGGATCAGATACTGCTGCCGGTCTACCAGGACCGCGGCGGCCACCCCACTGTTTTTCCCAGAATGCTTTGCAGCGCCGTGGACCGGGGCATTCCCTTAAACCGGGTGGTGCATGCCAATCCTGACCGCGTTTGCCGGATTCCAATAAATGACCCGGGAATTGTCCAAGACATGGATACACCCGCCGATTATCAGCGCATGCTCAGCCTGGCGGACCGGCAGGCTCAGGCCATCACGGGGTGAGCGCAGCGGCAGATACTCCCGTTATTTTTCCTGCCATTTTAGTAAAAAAATTCGGTTCTTGACCTAAGTCAAACAAACCCCTGCCATAGGCCTGTATAAATGAAGTCAAATCGGTGCGATTCCCGAAAAGCTATGAATCTGAAATTGATGGAAACCAATGATACAAAAAGGAGGCAAACGATGTTTTGTTATCAATGTGAACAGACGGCAAAAGGGGAAGGCTGCACGAAAATCGGCGTGTGCGGCAAACAGCCGGATGTGGCGGAACTGCAGGATCTTTTGATGTATGCGGTCAAGGGGCTTTCCCAGATCGCGGCGGAGGGCAGAAAGGTCGGCGTTCGGGATCAGGCCATCGATCATTTTACCTGCGAGGCCATTTTTTCCACCCTGACCAATGTGGATTTTGATTCGGACCGGTTTGTGGACCTGATTAATCAGTGCGTCAAGCACCGGGAGGCGTTAAAGCAGAAAGTGGATGCCGCCGGCGGGTGGACCGATTTCACCGAAGGCCCGGCCACATTCGTGCCGCCCAAGACCAAGGATGAAATGGTGGCCCAGGGTGAGAAAGTCGGTGTGGAGGCGGAGACCGACCTTGATCCGGACATTCTGTCCTTAAAGGAGACACTGACCTATGGCCTCAAGGGAGTTGCCGCGTATGCGGATCATGCGGCGATTCTCGGCCAGACGGATGAAAAGGTGTTTGACTTTATCCATGAAGGCATGGCCGCCACCCTGGATACCAGCAAAAGCGTGGATGACATGCTGGGGCTGGTTTTAAAGTGCGGGGAAATCAACCTGCGGGCCATGGAACTCCTGGACGCGGCCAATACCGGTACATACGGCCATCCTGAGCCAACACCCGTGCCGCTCGGCGCCAAACAGGGCAAGGCGCTTCTGGTCTCCGGGCACGACCTCAAGGACCTCGAAGAGATCCTTAAACAGACCGAAGGCAAGGGCATCAATGTCTACACCCACGGGGAGATGCTGCCCTGCCACGGGTACCCGGAACTAAAGAAATATCCCCACTTTTACGGGCATTACGGCACGGCCTGGCAGAACCAGAAAAAAGAGTTTGCCGAATTTCCGGGCGCTATCGTCATGACCACCAACTGCATCCAGAAGCCCCAGGAAGTCTATCAGGACAATATTTTTACCACCGGTCTGGTGGGCTGGCCCGGGGTGACGCATATTGCCGACAAGGACTTTACCCCGGCCATTGAAAAAGCCCTGGAACTGCCCGGTTTTCCGGCAGACACGGACAAGGGGACGGTGACCGTCGGTTTTGCCAGAAATGCGGTCCTGGGGGTGGCGGACAAGGTTGTGGAAGCGGTCAAAAATAAAGACATCCGGCATTTTTTCCTGGTGGCGGGCTGCGACGGCGCCAAGCCGGGCCGGAATTATTACACGGAATTTGTGGAAAAAGTGCCCCAGGACTGCGTGGTACTGACGCTGGCGTGCGGCAAGTTCCGGTTCTTTGACAAGGACCTGGGCGATATCGGCGGGATCCCAAGGCTTTTGGATGTGGGCCAGTGCAATGATGCCTATTCCGCCATCCAGATTGCCTCCGCCCTGGCGGATGCATTCGGGGTCGGCGTCAATGACCTGCCGCTTTCCATGGTGCTTTCCTGGTATGAGCAGAAGGCGGTGGCCATCCTGTTGACCCTGCTTTACCTGGGGATTCGGGACATTCGGCTGGGGCCGAGTCTGCCGGCGTTTGTGTCGGAAAACGTCCTTAACGTGCTGGTGGACAAGTTCAATATTATGCCCATCAATACCCCGGATGAGGATTTGCAGGCCATTTTGGGGTAGGCGGGAATTTATCGCCTTGTCATTTCGAAAAGCGGCAGCGACGGGAAAGCTTTCTGCGATATAAGCAGCTGAAAGATCTCCCGCTGTCGCTTGAGATGACAATTTAAGTAAAATTGAACAATTTTGAAGAAGTCTGTTTTAAAACCAGAGTTCCGGGAAATAGTTGTTCAAATAGATTGGACAAAAGGAGATTCCTATATGATGAAGCGGCATGAGCTATTCAAAGATGTGGGATTCAAGGAGAATGCGCCGAACAATTACCTGGTACATGATTCTCCCTATTTCAAGGTAATCAATTTTAACTTTAAGGCCGGGCAAACGCTGCCGGTCCATTCCCATGATATCGAGGGCCAGCTCACCATTGCGGTTCTGGAGGGCCGGGGCAAGTTCCTGGGAAAAGACGGGGCGGAGATACCCGCAGAGACCGGGGATGTCCTGGTCTCTGATATCGCCGAACCCCACGGCATCCAGGCGGAAACCGACATGCGGGTGCTGGTCACCATTGCCCCGCCGATATAGGGTGCGGCTTTTATGGAGCGCGCTGAAAAATATATCCCTCCGCCGGACAACCGAACCAATGAAAGGGATTCAACCTTTCATGGCACCATGGAAAACTTTCTTTCATCCCTTGGGGCGGAACCGCTGCCCTGGTCCCATAAATCCCGATGCTGCGGCACGTTTTTATCGGTTTCCCGACCGGATATTGCCGCCCGGAGTGTGCGCAAGATTATGGACGGCGCAGCCCGGGCAGGGGCTGAATGTGTGGTCACCGCCTGCGCCATGTGCCATTTAAATCTTGAAATCCGGAGTGCGCTGCCGGGAAAGATCCCGGTGCTGCATTTTTCTGAACTGCTCTCCCTTGCCATCGGCATTGGCGGCGGTATGGGCTGGTTCCGCCGGCACCTGATTGATCCGCGCCCGCTGCTCAAATCCCGCCGACTGATCGCCTGATTATCCCCTCGGTAAATTTGTTCTATCTATATTTTCAGGCGGGCACGGTGGCCCGCCCTTCTATGAGGCATGATGTCAAGTAGGGTCGGCCACCGTGCCGACCTTACATGCGAACAGCCCTATGGTTATGGGGTTGTTCGCCAGAATAAATTCACCGTGCTGATTATCCACTCGGGATTGAACTTTAAAGATTACGTATTATTTTTAGTAAAGCCACAATGTGGTAGTATGATAGCGGATTTTACTCAACTTGAAAAGCAGTTGAGGTCAAAAGGTGTTTGAAAAGGGGGCATTAGCCATGTGGGAATATACGGACGAAGTCAAAGATCATTTTTTGAACCCCCGCAATGTCGGGGAAATTGAAGATGCCGACGGCGTGGGGGAAGTCGGGTCCATGGCATGCGGCGATGCGCTGCGCCTGATGTTCAAGGTCGATGAAAACCAGCGGATTGCGGATGTGAAATTTCAGACATTCGGCTGCGCCAGTGCCATTGCCTCATCCTCGGCCTTGACCGAACTGGTCAAGGGGATGACCCTTGAAGAAGCGGAAAAAATTACCAACGACAATATCGCCGAATATCTGGGCGGGCTTCCCAAAGAAAAAATACATTGTTCCGTGATGGGCCAGGATGCCTTGAAGCAGGCGATTTTAAACTATCGCGGGGTTCATGAGGCACCGGCACCAGAAGGCAATGTGGTGTGTGAATGTTTCGGGGTGACGGACAAGCAGATCGAGGAGGTGGTCAGGGCGCATGATCTCAAAACCATTGAGGATATCACGGATTATATCAAGGCCGGGGGCGGGTGCGGCAATTGCCATGAGGATATTCAGGCCATAATTGATACGGTGCACAAAAGAGAAGCGCAGCCGTCGCCTGCCGGAAAAAAGCTTAGCAATGTTGAGAAAATCAAGAGGATTGAGGAGACCCTGGAGCGGGAGATCAAGCCGGCGCTTAAAAAAGACGGCGGCAGTATTGAGCTGGTCGATGTGGAGGGTGACACCGTTTACGTGAAGCTCATAGGCACCTGCATGAATTGCGCTACTTCCGATGTTACGCTCAAGCATTTTGTGGAGGCCAGGCTGCAGGAATTCGTCACACCGGAGCTGGTGGTTAAGGAGGTCAAACAATGACTGTGATCTATATGGATAATAATGCCACCACCCGCGTGGCAGAGGCGGTCCTGGACGAGATGATGCCTTATTTTACCGAGCTTTACGGCAATCCGTCGAGCATGCATTCCTTCGGCGGGCAGGTGGGTCAGAAAATTAATGCGGCCAGGACAAAAGTAGCCGACCTGATCGGGGCATCACCCGAGGAGATCATTTTTACCGGAAGCGGCACGGAGAGCGACAATACCGCCATACGGGCGGCGCTCCAATCTCAGCCGGATAAAAAACACGTTATCACCTCCCGGGTCGAGCATCCGGCGATTAAAAATTTATTCGAGGAGCTATCCAAGACCGGCTACCGGGTCACCTGGGTGCCGGTGGACAGGTACGGGGTCCTTGATCAGGATTATCTGTATGCGAATTTAACCGATGACACGGCGGTTGTCAGCCTGATGTGGGCGAATAACGAAACCGGCGTTATTTTTCCCATACAGGAGATTGCGGACCGGTTAAGATCGCAGGGTATTGTCTTTCATACAGATGCGGTCCAGGCCGTGGGGAAGATACCGGTTGACGTGGGCCGCACCGGGGTGGACATGCTCTCGCTCTCCGGCCACAAACTGCATGCGCCCAAGGGGATTGCAGCGCTTTATGTGAGAAAGGGAACCCGGTTTGCGCCGTTTTTAATAGGCGGCCACCAGGAGCGCGGCAGGCGGGGCGGAACAGAGAACACCCCGGGGATCATCGGACTGGGAAAGGCGGCGGAGCTTGCCGGAGAGCATTTGCAAGATGATATGGCTCGGGTTAAGTCGTTGCGGAACAGACTGGAATCCGCTATACTGGAGAATATTCCGAATGTTTTGCTAAACGGCGATAAAAACCGCCGGCTGCCGAATACGCTGAGTGTGAGTTTTGAATATATTGAAGGTGAAGCCATCCTGTTGATGCTGGATCAGCTGGGTATCTGTGCATCGTCCGGCTCCGCCTGTACCTCCGGCTCGCTTGAGCCCTCGCATGTTCTCCGCGCCATGGGGGTGCCTTTTACCGCCGCGCACGGTTCCATCCGGCTCAGCCTGAGCGTCTACAATACGGGTGAGGAGGTTGATTTTGTGATTGATAACTTACCGGCGGTCATTGAGCGTCTCCGGCACATGTCGCCTTTCTGGAAGCAGACCGCGTGTCAGACGCAGTAGATAAGGCGCTGAGCTAGGGCACTAAGGCACTAAGGCACTAAGGCACTAAGTTTTTCAAACTGTAAATCGTGAACTTGGCCCCCACTTTGAAAAAGGCCACCACATGAGTTCCCCTTAAAAAGGGGTACCATCTGAGCCCTCCCTTTTACGAAAGGGGGACTTGATGGAAATTGCCTTTTTTATAGGCCTTTTCCAAAACCAAAGGCACTGAGTCTCTTAAACCCTGAATCCTGAACCGTGACCCTCAAACTACGTAGAGGCATAACGATTTGATTTGATTCACCTAATACCTAATACCCAAAACCTAATACCTGAACGGAAGTTACTTAAAAGAAGGCTGAAACATGAAACCAGATGATGAAGCCCGCAGGGCGCCCACCTGCCGCGAGGAAATCCATAGTTATTCCAGATACCGCAGCCGGCTCAATGACCTGGTGGATCGAATCGCCAGCGGCTGCGACGACACCCGCTGCTATTCCCACCTTGACTATGAGCAGCTGCCGTCGCGATCCGCGGTAATAGAGATGATCCATAAACTGCGGGAGATCCTGTTCCCCGGTTATTTCAGCCGGGCCAGGCTCGATCCGGCCAATCTGAATTATCACATCGGCCAGACCGTGTCTGAGATATTTGATGTGCTGGCGGAGCAGATTTCCCGCAGCATCCGCCACGAGTGCTTCAAATATGACCAGGAGTGCTCGGACTGCACGGAGCGCGGATATAAGCACGCCTTGTCCCTTATTGAATCCATCCCGAAGATCCAGGATACCCTGGCCCAGGATGTCGTCGCCTGCTTTGAGGGCGATCCGGCGGCAAAAAGCTATGATGAGATTATTTTCAGCTATCCGGGGATACTGGCCATTACCGTGCACCGGATTGCAAGGCGGCTTCATGAGATGGGGATTCCGCTTTTGCCCCGGATGATGACCGAATACGTCCATTGCGAGACCGGCATTGATATTCATCCCGGTGCGGCGATTGGCGAGCGGTTTGTCATTGACCACGGCACGGGCATCGTCATCGGCGAGACCACTGAAATCGGGCCCAATGTCCGCATCTATCAGGGGGTTACCCTGGGGGCGTTGTCCGTACCCACGGACAAGAGCGATGAGATGCGGGATAAAAAGCGGCATCCCACCATTGAAGAGGGCGTGATCATCTATTCAGGGGCCACCATTTTGGGCGGAGATACGGTGATCGGCGAGCGGTCGGTCATCGGCGGCAATGTCTGGATCACCCAGTCCGTGCCGCCGGGTACAACGGTATTGCTGGAATCCCCGCGGCTGATCTATCGCTGAAAAAGCAGGAAACGAAGGAACGAGACAAATCGTTTTTAAGCGGCGAAGTAGGCCTGCGCCTCCCTGTGCATCTGATTCAACTGATCGGTCAGGTCCTGGCGCATTTTTTCAATCTGTTCTTCATCGGCATCCGGCGGAACGAAAATGGGCGGGGCATAAAAAAAGATAATATGGCTGAACGGCAGGGGCAGAAGGGTTTTGTCCCAACTGTTAAAAAGCTTCTTCCGGTTGGCCCAGCACATCACCGGAATAAGCGGAAGCCCGGTTTTTTGGGCGATTTTAATAATGCCGGTCTTGGCGACGCCAAAGGGGCCTCTGGGCGCATCTGCCACCAGACCGGCGCTGCACCCGGTTTGATTCACCTGTTCAATCATCTGATACATGGCTTCCCGTCCGCCCCTGGAGCTTGAGCCCCGGACGGATTGAAAGCCGAACCACTGGAGGGTTTTGTCGATTAAATCTCCGTCTTTGCTCTGGCTAACCATGATCAGGCCGTTCCGATTTCGGAAATGATAAATATAGTAGAGAAGGCCCTGATGCCAGGAAACAAAAAGGAGGGGTTTATTCTCGCGAAGGTATTGATCTTCATGTTCCTTTCCGAATACGGTCACCCGGCAGGTCCGGTAGATCATATGGGCGAGGGCATAAAAAAGAAATGATGCGGCCGAAAAAAGGAGCCTTGTTTTCCAGTCTATTTTTTTCTTGCGTGCCATGGTAAGTCCTTCTTCCACGGAAGCAATCATATCTGTATTTATTTTAGGTTGTTTTGGCGCTGTCATTCCGAAGGGCGCAAGCGGCGTAGAATCTTGTAAGAAAAGATTTCTCGCTGCCGCTCGAAATGACAGTATGGACGGATTTTGAGCGCCCCTTTTGAGTTAATTTATTGCCACACACCTTTTAAGAGATTCATCACCGTTTCACCCCCCTGGGTGTTGGCATATTTTAAAACAATCGGGATAAATTGGGATACCATCCCCTCGTCCAGTCCCAGTTTGGAAAACTGATTCTTCACCGTATTGAGCCGATTGACATTTTCAGCGGTCTTTTTAAGAGATCCCAATCCTTCCGCGGCACTGCCCATTTTTCCGGACAGCCCGGATGATGAATCCGAAACATCCGGAGCAGCGGAAATCAACTGGCTGATCCCCGGAAGCGATTCTGAAACCTTGCCAAACTCGTCTTCCGAAAGATCCTTCTGAGCCATCTGGAACAGTGACCCTGCACCGCCGGAGGCCTGTTTTTCAGTAACGCCCAACTGATCGGTAAGCATCTTGACAAGCCCCATGGCACTTGATGTGTCCGCCGAAAAAGCCGGTCCTGTCCAAAGGAAACCGAGCAGGCCGCATATGACCCAGATACGGATAAAAAGTCTTGTTTTCATAATAATCTCTCCAATGGCTGATTATAAGATTCTGGTGGATGACTGGGGTTAACCAAAAAAACGTACAATTGAATTAAATGTATTATCCCGGTGCCGCAAACGCAAGGCGATATTAAAATTTTGGACTTTATGGTTTGAATTTATTGAATACCAGGGATATTCTTATAAGTATTGACGGCTTAGCCGGGTATCGGTTTTTTAATCTTTATCTGACGAAGGATCAATCATTATGAAAGTCTTTTCCACCGTCCGGTATACGATCGGGGCGACCCCTTTGGTCCGGCTTAAAAGGATGAGCGCGGACCTGAACGCGGAAATTCTTGTGAAACTCGAGTTCTTTAATCCTTTGGGAAGCGTCAAGGACCGGATTGCCGCGGCCATGATCGAAGCTGCTGAAAAGGAGGGCAAGATCGGACCGGATACGCTGATTGTGGAGCCCACCAGCGGCAACACCGGCATTGCCCTGGCCTTTATCTGCGCTGCTAAGGGTTACCGGCTGTGCCTGACCATGCCGGAGACCATGAGCACGGAGCGCAGAAAGCTCCTTTCCCATCTCGGGGCGGAGCTCGTTTTGACCGAGGGCAAGTACGGGATTAAGGGGGCGGTCCAGACCGCACAGGAAATTTTAGCCGCCAATAAGAACGCCTTTATGCCGGATCAGTTCTCCAATCCCGCCAATGCCAAAATTCACCGGGAAACCACGGCCGAAGAGATCTGGAATGACACCGAAGGCGGGGTGGATATTTTTGTGGCCGGGGTCGGCACGGGCGGCACCATTACCGGCGTGGCCCAGGTGATTAAGGAGCGAAAGCCCGGATTTAAGTCAGTGGCCGTGGAACCCGCGGATTCGGCCGTGCTCTCCGGCGACGCGCCCGGCCCGCACAAGCTCCAGGGCCTTGGGGCGGGTTTTGTGCCGGAGGTGCTGGATCGATCGGTTATTGATGAGGTGGTCACTGTGGGGGCCGAGGAATCCTTTGAAACCGCCCGGCGGATGGCCCGGGAAGAAGGGCTTTTATGCGGGATTTCGTCCGGCTCGAATGTGGCGGCTGCCCTGCGCATGGCCGGACGGGAAGAGTTAGCAGGGAAAACCATTGTGACGGTGCTGCCCAGCACCGGGGAGCGCTATATCAGCACCGAGCTGTTTTTGTCCGAGTAAGTTCTTAGAAAGGAAAAACCATATGCCAACCCCCTATCAGTTCAATACCCTTTGCCTGCATGCCGGGCATACCCCGGATGCGGAAACCCGTTCGCGGGCGGTGCCGGTTTACCGGACCACCTCCTACGTATTTGATGACTCCGATTACGCGGCGGATCTTTTTTCCTTGCAGCGGCCGGGCAACATCTATACCCGGATGATGAATCCCACGCAGGCGGTGCTGGAAAACCGGATGGCCGCTTTGGAGGGCGGGACCGATGCCCTGGCCCTGGCATCCGGCACCGCGGCCATCTATTATTCAATCATCAATATCTGCTCTGCCGGCGATGAGGTGGTTTCCGCCAACAACCTTTACGGCGGCACCGTCACCATGTTCAACAACATTCTGCCGCAGTTCGATATCCGGGTGAGCTTTGTGGATCCGCGCGACCCCCAAAACTTTGAGGCGGCCATCACGGAGAAAACCCGGGCGCTTTTCATGGAAACAATCGGCAATCCGGCCCTTGAGGTCACAGATATCCGGGCGGTGGCGGAAATCGGGAAAAAATACCAGCTGCCGGTGATCGTGGACGGGACCTTTACGACGCCATATCTTCTGCGGCCTCTTGATTACGGGGCGGATATCGTGGTGC
>JBKHAE010000165.1:0-4818 GCA_046543065.1 Desulfobacterales bacterium
GCACTGATCATAGGGTATACAACGGCATATGGAAAAACGCATTCATCTGATAACCCCTGATGAAAACCTGATCCGACAGGTCCGGCAAAAGGCCCGCTGCCATCCGGTGACCGCGGCGGTGCTTGCCAACCGAAACATTACAGGCGAAGCCGCCATCCGGGAGTTCTTTAATCCCACATTTCAATCTATTCCCAACGGCTTCTCCATGGCCGATATGACCCCCGCCGTTAATCGCATCGCCCGCGCCATTTGCGCGAGCGAAAAAATTCTGGTCTTTGGCGACTATGATGTGGACGGCATCACCGCCACCACACTGCTCCATGAGTTCCTGACAGCCTGCGGCGCATGGGTTTCCTGGTATATCCCGCATCGCGTGGATGAGGGCTATGGGCTGAAAACGGATCATATTCACGACGCGGCCGCCAAAAACCATATTGATCTCATTATAACCGTCGACTGCGGCTCAGGCAGCGGAGACGCCGTTATCGAAGCCAATCGCCTGGGAATTGATGTTATCATTACGGATCATCATGCCATTTCCGAGCCCATGCCCCCGGCGGCGGCGGTGTTAAACCCCTGCCGCTGCGACTGTACCGCAGGAACCGACTGCCTGGCCGGGGTGGGCGTGGCCTTTCTGCTGCTGGTCTGCCTGCGAAAACACCTTCGCGATATCAATTACTGGACGGAGCATGAAGAGCCCAACCTGAAGACCCTGTGTGACCTGGTGGCTCTGGGCACGATCGCGGACATCGTTCCCCTGGTCAATGAAAACCGGGTGCTGACAAAAATCGGGCTTGAAGTGATAAACACCCGTCCCAGGCCCGGCATCCAGGCCCTGATCGAGGTCAGCGGACTGGCCAAAAACTTTATTTCCGCAGAAGATATCGCCTTCCGCCTCGCCCCGCGCTTAAACGCCGCAGGGCGCATGGATCATGCCAAACTGGCTGTAAAACTCCTTCAGGAAAAAGATCCTGAAACAGCCCGGGAACTTGCCGAAACCGTCCATCATCTGAATACCCGGCGCCAAAATATTGAAAACCAGATTTTTAAACGCATCTGCATGTACCTTGAAGAAAGGCCTGAACTGCTTTCCAGAAAATCCATGGTACTTGCCAGTGATAACTGGCATGAAGGAATCCTGGGCATTGTGGCCTCGCGTTTGGCCAGAATCTACTGGCGCCCCGTGGCGCTTCTCTCTTTTAAAAACGGGCAGGGCAAAGGCTCGGCCCGAAGCATTCCGGCCGTTGATCTGTATCAGGCCATTTCTGAATGCACCCCCTGCCTGGATAAATTCGGCGGACACCCCATGGCCGCGGGCTTAAGCCTCAAAACCGAGAGGCTGGAAGAATTCAGAGAGGCATTTGAATCTGCGGTTTCCGCGATGGCAGCGCCGGCGGATTTTGAGCCCTATATCCGTGTTGACGGCATCCTTTCCCTTGACCGGATTTGCGAACAGCTCATCAATGAACTCGAATCCCTTCAGCCCTTTGGGCCGGAAAACGAAGAGCCCCTTTTCTGCGCCAAAGATGTGGCGGTGGTAAACGCCCGGCCGGTTGGCCAGGGGCATCAGCGGCTCATTTTAAAACAGCAGACAGCCAGACCCCATAGACCCATTGATGCGATCTGGTTTAATGTGCCGCCGGCATATCAGGATGCCCGATATTTTACGCAGATTGTCTACAAACTCAGATGGAATTACTGGAACGGTGACCGCCGGATGCAGATGATCATTGAACAGGCCTCGGTTGATTAAACCCCGGCCGCCGGAGTTTTCCCTTGAAATCCTCTTGTTGAAGGATTATGATGCAGATCCGAAAATAACCATGAATCCAATTACGATATAGAGGGCAACGATCATGTCAAAGCGATTCCGTCCCAGCAATCACGGAGAAGCAAAACTGATCTCAAAGATTGAATCTTCAAAGGAATATGAACGCAGACGGGCCATCCATCTGGCCGGCGACCGGCTGGAGACCTTAAGCAATGAGATCTCTATGAAACTGGTGGAAAATGCTCTGGTGGAAACCAGCAGCAAGAATTCACTGCAGGAACAGATCGCCTACTGTCTGGAAAAACTGATCCACGCGGACGATTTTGACATCGACTACCAGATCGCACCGGTCCGGCACATTGTCTCCAATCCGCATGTGGTCAGTCTCTATGTAACGGCGTTTGTGATTGAAAAGCTGATCAACCACAAGGATGTTGTTGATATCTACGGCTCAGACGAGGAAATTTATAACTGCATCAACCGGCAGGTAACCAAACAGCTCGCGTAACACATGCCCCCGTTTGTCTCCCCATGGCTTGTCAATGCGCCTTCCGGTGATCCGGGCCTGTTTGTGCCCTTCTTATACGATCGGTTTGCCTATCTTTTCGACATGGGCGATATCCGCCCCCTCTCACCCAGAAACCTGCTGAAAATCAGTCATGTATTCGTAAGCCACACCCACATGGATCATTTTATCGGGTTCGACGCCCTGCTTCGCGTCATTCTGGGCCGCGAAAAAACGCTTCACCTGTTCGGGCCGGCGGGATTTCTGGCCAATGTAGAGGGAAAACTCTCCGCATATGCCTGGAACCTGGTCAATAATTACAGCCACTCGCTTGTTCTAAACGCCACGGAGCTGACGGATATGTACCGAATCACCCGCACGTTTTCCTGCGCGCATCAGTTTCAGCCCGTGGCCGAGGATGTACGCCGGAGCACCGATGTGCCGGCGGTTTTATATCAGGATGCCGGGCACAAGGTAACTGCCGCGATCCTGGATCACGGCCTGCCCTGTCTCGGATTTTCGCTTGAAGAGCATTTCCGGATCAACATTCGAAAGGATGCCCTGAATCGCCTTGGCCTGCAGGCCGGTCCCTGGCTCTATGCGCTTAAACAGGCCATATACAATCAGGAAGCACCGGATACGCCCATCTCTGTGCCGACAGATCAACATAACGGTGAGGAGCAGATTTTTCGACTGGGGGATCTAACGGATGAACTGGCGATTATCAGCAAAGGGCAGAAAATCAGCTATATCGCGGATGCGGCCTATACCCCGGCCAACATCTCAAAAATCCGAAAACTGGCAATGCAATCGGATCATCTGTTTATCGAGGCGCCTTTTCTTGATGCGGACCGGGCGCATGCCATGCGGAAAAAACATCTGACCGCCCGCCAAGCCGGTGAAATCGCCGGTCTGGTAAATGCCCGGCGGTTTACCCTGTTTCATTTCTCGCCGCGGTATACAGCGGCCGCATCTGAGTTTTATGCAGAGGCAAATACAGCCTATGAAGCGGCGGCGGCAAAGCAGACATAAGCGCCAGGTCTGGACTGGAGACGTATTAGCTGATCAGGCTTTTTCCAGCGCATCAATTGCGCTCTGATGCATGATCAACAAGGCCAGCTTGTGCATGGCCCGGCGTTTTTCATCGGCCGTGCGGCCGGGATAGTTTCGGAAAGTCAGCACCACGCCGGCAAGGGATGCAAAAAATGCCTGGGTGTTAAGCCGCAGATTCTCCGCGCCTTCCATCTGCTTTAACACATTTTCAAACATTTTTAAGAAATAGCGCTGCACCCCGTTGAACTTTTTCAGGGCCTGGGGATTGAGTTCCCCGCGAATCATGAAATGGCACATCATCTGGAATGTCGCCTCATTGTCAATCAGATAATCGACCACCGCAATGCCCAGATCCTCAATGCTCTCCCCATTATCGACCCGCTCCTGCAGGCGCTGTTCAATGTTGTTGATGTCCTGCAGCAGGGCTTCAACAAACAGATCGTCCCGGCTTGGAAAATAGCGATAAATGGAAGCTGCGGAAACCCCGGCTTTGACGGCGATATCGCGCATGCCGATGTCATGAAACGATTTTTCCTCAAAAAGCTCCATGGCCGCTTTAATAATCAGCTGCTTTCTTACCTCCCTTTCATCTTCCCGTAACTGTTTGAAAGTCGATTTATCAGACGGCATTCTTCCCACATCCTCCAAATAAAAGTTTTTCAGGCAGGCACGGTGGCCTGCCCTACGCTTTGTTCTGTTTTTCAGGCAGGCACGGTGGCCTGCCCTACGCAAAAGGAAGACCCGCCCGTCGCAGGGTCGGCCACCGCGCCGACCGTTCGGGCTAAAAGCCCATAATCTTTTGGTCTGCCGTCAGAACAAATTTTCACTGTTTCTAAAATTACCCCTGTTTACCAAAAATATGGCAATGTACCAGACTGTATGCAAATTGTTAATTCCTTATCAAAGTTTCGCGCAATAAACAATGTTTTTTAAAATGACACGTAAGAAAGGAATGCAGCGCAACGCGGCGCCCCGATCAAAGATTGACGGCTTTCTTATTGTAATCCGCCAGGGCCTGATAAAGGGCTCCGACAGCCAACTCGGCACAGTGGTAGTGATCTTTTGGCAGGGTTTCCAGATAATCGGCGATCATTTCCGGTGTTACCGCCCATGCCGTGTCGATATCCTTTTTTTCAGCCAGCTCGATCAAAGCATTGGTGCTGGCATTGGTATTAACACAGCCGTTTACTTGGTAGGTGATTTCCTCAATCATGCCCTTATCCACGATTAAGAAGATTTCTACTGTATCCCCGCAGTCACCGGTCCGGATACCGTATCCGTCCGGATTCTCGAGCCGCCCCTCTTTATCCCGCCGAAAGGCCATTTCCAAATACTGCGTGGAATGATCCTGCCAGAAATTGAATGCGTTATCTGTCATGAAATAACAATTCTCTATAATAAAATGTCAGCTGTTGTTTAATAATCTAATCTGAATCAAGCGATTTTCAAGTTTGCCGCAGATACAAGGAAAATGATGTCGAGCTATAGG
>JBKHAE010000055.1:0-23844 GCA_046543065.1 Desulfobacterales bacterium
TATATACCTAAAAAGTCAAAAATGTTATTTTGCCTATTTTGTCCCCTTCTTACTTGTAACGGCGCGGTGGCGCTCTAAATACGGCTTGAGGTAGCTGGCCGTAAGCGAGTTTTCGGCTTCGGCCACCATTTCCGGCGGTCCCCAGGCCACCACCCGGCCCCCGTTTTTCCCGCCTTCCGGGCCGAGGTCGATGATGCAGTCGGCCGCGGCGATCACGTCCATATCATGCTCGATCACCACCACGGTGTCTCCGCGGTCCACCAGCCGCTGCAGAACAGAGAGGAGCTTGGCCACGTCCGCCATATGAAGCCCGGTGGTGGGTTCATCAAGGATGTAGAAGCCGCCGGCGCTTTGGCGGGCGGTAAGTTCCGAGGCGAGTTTGATGCGCTGGGCCTCGCCCCCGGAGAGTGTCGGGCTGGGCTGACCGAGCTGGATATAGCCCAGGCCGATGTCGGATAAAAATCTCAAGGGCCGCGCCATGTCCGGAAATGCGGAAAAAAGATCCAGCGCTTCATCCACGGTCAATGCGAGCACATCCGCGATGGAGCGGCCTTTGAAGGCCACCGCCAGGGTGTCCGGGTTAAAGCGTTTTCCCCCGCACACGTCGCAGGGAATGTGAATGACCGGCAGAAGCGGCATCTCCACCCGGTGCCGGCCCTGGCCCTTGCAGGCCTCGCACCGGCCGCCGGAGACGTTGAAGGAAAAACGGCCGGCGGTGTAACCCCGGGCCCGGGCTTCCGGGGTCCTTGCAAAAACTTGCCGAATGGCGTCCATGATACCCACGTAGGTGGCCGGCACCGAGCGGGGCGTTCGGCCGATGGGGGATTCATCAACCTCCTTGACGCTTTTGATAGATTCTGCGCCGGAAAGTCCGGAAAGTAAGGGCGGCAGTTTTTTTCCGGCCAGTCTGGCCTTGATTGCCCGGTAGGTGACATCCCGGACCAGGGTGGATTTTCCCGATCCGCTGACGCCGGTGACGCAGACCAGCCGGCCCAGCGGAAATTTAACAGTCAAGTCCTTTAAGTTGTGGCAGTCCGCCCCGGATACAATGAGATGGGCGGCGTCTTCAAGGGGCCGCCGGTCGGCCGGCGTCATTTTGCCGGCGTCCTTGAGCCATTGGCCGGTGACGGAGTCCTTTGTTTTTTCAAGCATTTTAGGGGTCCCGGTGTTGACAATCCGGCCGCCGTAAGTTCCGGCGCCCGGCCCCAGGTCAATCACGTGGTCCGCGGCCCGGATCACGGGCTCTTCGTGTTCGACCACCACCACGGTGTTCTGGCGGTCGCGCAGATCGCAGAGCGCTTTTACCAGGGCCAGGGCATTGTGGGGGTGGAGCCCCACAGTGGGCTCGTCCAGAACGTAGCAGACCCCGCACAGGTTGGAGGAGAGTTCGGCGGCAATGCGCACGCGCTGGGCCTCGCCGGTGGACAGGGTATTGGTGGCCCGGTCCAGGGATAGATAGCCCACGCCCAGGGAATTGAGCAGGGAGAGCCGGGTCATCAGTTCCGGGATGATCTGGCGGGTGATGTCATTTGCCGCGGCGTTTAAACCGGAAAGCCAGTCCAGGATCTCGGAAACCGGAAGTGCGGCCGCGTTACCGATATGAAAATCGCCGATTTTGATTGCCAGGGCCTCGGGCCTTAAGCGGGTGCCGCCGCAGGCCGGGCAGGGGCGGGGTTCTGCGTCGCCGTTTTCAGATGCCGCATCCGCGCGGCCGCTTCCCTCGCAGACCGGGCAGGCGCCGAATTTCTGGCTCCAGGTAAAAAGCCGCGGATCGGTGACCGGCAGCCCGGCCCCGCATTCCGGGCAGGCCCGGCGGATTGAGTAGAAATGATCCGCACCAGCTTTTTTTGGCGTTACGATAATCGTGCCGGCCCCGGTTTCCAGGCCTTTTTGAATGTCCGCCCGAATATCTGCTTCATGGGTTTTGTCTATTGAACGATTGGCCACGACCGCTTCAATGTCGTGGATCCGGTAACGGTCAAGCTTGGGCGGATGCGCGGATTCATAGATTTCTCCGTCAATCCGGACTTTTGCATACCCGTTTTTGGCCGCCCGCTTGATGACGTCTTCGTGATAGCCTTTGCGCTTGCGGATAAGCGGGGCCAGGATCCAAACCTGCCGGCCGCGGAAATGCGCCATCACCTGGCCGGTGATTTCCTGGGTATTGGCTGCCTTTGCCGGCACTCTGCATTCGGGGCAGAAGGGGGTGCCAAGGGCCGCAAACAGCAGCCGCAGGTAGTGGTAGGCCTCGGAAGCGGTACCCGCCGTTGACATGGCGCCGGCCCGCGAGACTTTCTGCTCAAGGGCCACGGTCGGGGGAAGCGAATCGATCCGGTCCACGTCCGCGCGGGCCAGCGGCTGCATGTATTGCCGGGCATAGGCGGGCAGGCAGTCCAAAAAGCGCTCCCTTCCCTCGGAATAAAGGACGTCAAATGCCAGGGTGGATTTTCCTGACCCGCTCACCCCGGTGACCGCCACCAATTGATTTCTGGGGATGTCAACCGACACATTGTCCAGGTTGTGCTCCCGGGCGCCGGAGATGCGGATGCTTTTGTCGGTTTTGGCGGCCCCCGGTTTTTTATTCATTGAGGGATCGAAATAGCGTTCGGAAACCTGCCGCAGGGCATCACCGGTGTGGGTTTGCATTTCGGCGATGGCCTCAGGCGGGCCTTCAGCACAGATGCGCCCCCCGTTTTCCCCGCCTTCCGGGCCCATGTCGATAATCCAGTCCGCGGATTCCGCAAGGTCCATGTCATGCTCGATCACCACCACGGAGTGGCCGGCCTCAACCAGTTTCTGGAGGGCGGCCACCAGTTCGGATACATTGGCCGGATGAAGCCCGGTGGTGGGCTCATCCATCAAAAAGAGGAGGTTTTCGGACTGCCGGGCCCGGGCGAGGTGCCGGGCCAGCTTCAAGCGCTGGGCCTCGCCGCCGGAGAGCGTGGGCGCGGACTGGGAAAGGCTCAGGTAGCCCAAACCGATATCGATCATGGGCTGCAGGGCATTGGTGATTTTCGCATTGTCGGCAAAAAGCGCCGCCACATCCCGGGCGGGCATGGCCAGCACATCGGCGATTGAATACCCCTTATGCCGTATATTCAAAACCTCGGGCGAAAACCGACGGCCGTCGCAGCCCGGGCATTTCACGTAGACATCCGGCAGAAACTGCAGTTCCACCCGCTCAAACCCCGCGCCCTGGCAATGGGGGCAGGCGCCGGCCGCGGTGTTAAAGGAAAATGCCGATCGCGTAAACCCCATGGTCTTTGCCTGTTCTGTAGCGGCAAATACTGAGCGCAGCGGATCGAGCACGCTCATGTAGGTAGCGGCGTTCATCCGGGCATTTCTGGAGAGCGGGGCCTGGTCGACAAAAACCGTTTCGGTGAGCAATTGATCGCCGGTGATTTCACCGCACCGGCCCGGCTCCATGACCTCAAGCTCCTTCTGCCGGCGCAGATTTCGATACAAAACCTGATCAATCAGGGTGGATTTACCGGAACCGCTCACCCCGGTAATGCAGACCAGCATGCCCAGGGGAATGTCCACGTTTAAATTTTTCAGGTTGTTTTCAGCCGCCCCCATTATCCGGAGCTTTTTTTGCGTTGTCTGCCGCCGGTTCTCAGGCCGGGGAATTTTCAAATCCCCCTTGAGATATTTGGCGGTTTGGGATTGCCGGCGCTTGATAAGGCCGGCGAGTGTCCCCTGGTGCACAATGCGGCCGCCGTCAGGCCCCGGGCCGGGCCCCAGGTCGATGATTCGATCCGCCGTTTGAATAAAAGCCGGATCATGTTCGATTACCACCACCGCATTGCCGTCCGCTGCCAGTTTAGAGAGCACCCGGGCCAGGCGCGTCTTGTCGCGGGGGTGCAGGCCCACGGACGGCTCATCCAGGATATAGAGGGTGTTGGTAAGGGATGTGCCAAGGGCGGTGGCCAGGGTGACCCGCTGGGTCTCGCCCCCGGAGAGCGTCCGGGACTGGCGGCCGAGGGTCAGATAATCCAGGCCCACATCCCGCAGGAAGCGCAGCCGGCTGCGGATTTCATCTAACAGCATATCTGTGGCCCGGTCCGGGGATTCCGGGGTTAAGCTCCGGAAAAAATTCGCCGCATTGGAGATCTGCATCTGCTGGATGTCGGCAAAGTTTTTTCCGTCAATTCGGAATTGCAAGGCCGCGGGTTTTAACCGGGCGCCGCGGCAGGCCGGGCAGGTGAGGTACTGCCGGAACCGGGAGTGGAAAATCCGGGCGTGTTTTTTATACCGTTTGCGCTGCAGCCAGTCAAAAAAGTCCCGGATGCCGTACCATGCGCCCTTGG
This sequence comes from Desulfobacterales bacterium, assembly GCA_046543065.1. Classification (GTDB taxonomy): domain Bacteria; phylum Desulfobacterota; class Desulfobacteria; order Desulfobacterales; family Desulfosalsimonadaceae; genus M55B175. The sequence continues at coordinate 4,311 of JBKHAE010000055.1, forward strand.
GGTCCCCGTTCCAGATCAGATCTTTGGCCTCCCCGGAAAGCTCCCGCCAGGGCACATCCGTTGGCAGGCGCCGATAGACCATGAAGTTCATCAAATCTTCCTGGCAGACGGAAAAGGTCGGGGTCTGAAAGGGCCGAATGCAGCCGTCTTCAACACTAAGCGAGGCATCCGGAATGACCAGATCCGGGTCGATGTCGATGATCCGGCCGAACCCGTTGCAGGTCTCGCAGGCGCCGATGGGATTGTTGAAGGAAAAAAGGGCCGGGACGGGGTCGGCATAGGCGATATCGCAGGCCGCGCAGTGAAGAGTTTGGCTGAAATAAAGCGGCGTTTCCCGGCCCTCGATGCGCGCCTCCATCCGGCCGCCGCCGAAGCGAAGGGCGGATTCGATGGAGTCAATTATCCGGCTTCTTCGATCCGGGGCAATGCGCACCCGGTCTAAAATCACGGTCACGGCGCCGCCGGCATCCAGGCCGGCGTTTTCCAGCCGCACAGCCTGTCCGTTTTCAAATATCCTGGAAAACCCGGCCTGTTTGAGGGTGTCCCGGACGGCATCCGGACTCGTATCCCCGAAATCCCGGGTAAATCCGATAAGGGCGGCTTCGCCTTCAGCCGCAGCCAAGATATCTTCGAAAATGCTGGACGGCGTGTCCCGCCGGACGGGGTTTCCGCAGTGTGCACAGTAAAGGGTGGCCGCCCGGGCGAAAAGGGATCTCAGGTAGTCGTCAATCGAGGTAATGGTTCCCACGGTCGATCGAGAGGTCTGAATCGGCGATGTGCGGCCGATGGCGATGCCCGGGAGCACGCCGTCAATCCGGTCGGCATCCGGCCGGTCCAGGCGCTCCAGGAACTGCCGGGCATAAGGGGAAAAGGTCTCCACGTAGCGGCGGTACCCCTCGGCATAAAGTACCTCAAAGGCCAGAGAGGATTTGCCCGCGCCGGCTACGCCGGTGAACACAGTGACCGCGCCCACGGGAACGCTGACATTTATATTTTTCAGGTTGTTCTGCCTGGCATTTTCAACCCGAATGGGGTTCTGGGTCATATATTATCATACTCCGGATTTAAGCTATTTTAAGTAATTTCGGGTATTGGGTGTTGGGTATTAGGAATTAGGTTAAATACCCAACACCGAAAATAATAACGGATTCGTGAAAATCCACGTAAAGATTAAAAAATGAATTAAACAGGGTTCATTGCACAAACAGATGTAAAGTCACTAGGTTTTAGCTAGTGATAACCCCGGATTCTTTTCGAATTGTCTTTGATTTAAAATGTGTCATATTTACACTTACATTCCAGTTGGAAAAATTGGGTTTTTAAAATTGATTTTATCCGAAAAAAAGGAACCGCTTATGCCCATGTTTGATTTTTCGCCAAAAGCCATGAATCCGGATGATGTTATGCAGGGCACGTATCGACTGCCGTTAATGGCAAAACGGGCCATGCCAACCACAGAAGCGGCGGGGTTCAGTCTTGACGAGCGGATTGAATATCTGCGGGCATATGGCAGCCACTGCATGTCGTCCTCATTGCTTCAGCCGGGAATGGAATATTTTGACATGCCGGGCAAGGGCTTTATCGCGTATCGGTCCAAGTGGGGGGCCAAGATGACGCTGGCAGACCCGGTTTGCGATGAGAAGGACCGGGAGACCCTGATCGGCGAATTTCTGTCCCGCTATCGGAATGCCGGGTTTGTGCAGATTACGGAACCGGTGGCCGAGTTGATGAATCAGGCGTTTGGCTTCTATGCCACCCAGTTTGGCATTGAAACCGTGGTGGACCTTGAAAACTGGACCCTGTCCGGCAAAAAAAAGCAGGTTCTCAGAACCGCGGTCAATCAATCCCGCAAAAAGGGGGTGGTGATCCGGGAAGGCAGCAATGACACCACTTACCGTGAACTCTCCGATCAATGGATAACGACGCGAAAAATAAAAAATCGGGAAATCGGGTTTTTGATCCGGCCCATGGAAATGGATTACCAGCCGGATACGCGCAAATTTTTTGCCTATATAAATGATGAACTCATCGGGTTCATCTTTTTCGACCCGGTTTACAAGGACGGGGAAATTATCAGCTATGTCCCCAATATATCGAGATTTTCAAATTCATTCCGGCAGGGAATCTTTTATTCGATTATGACTTACGCAATGGAGAAATTTAAGTCCGAGGGCATCAGAGAGCTTAATCTGGGGCTTTCCATACTGATCTTAAATGACGACGACAGACCCTATGAATCCCGGGTGTTAAAGAACATTGAGCGGCTGATATACAGGTACGGCAATTTTATTTATAGTTTTAAGGGGATTGAATTTACCAAATCCCGGTTTCAGGGGCGGACAAACCGGTTCTACTGTGCCCACAAGGGCTTTCTGCCGGCGATTAAACTGATTTCGGTTTTCAAACTGGCCAATGTCTTCTGATAAGGGGGAGTGATGAAATACTTTGTAACCGGCATCACCGGCACCGTGGTTCCCGTGATCATTGAAGAATTGATGACCAAAGATCCGGACCCGCATTTTTATTTTGCGATCCGCAGCGGCTCGAATGGAGAGGATATCCGGTCGCGCTTTGAAAAACTGGTCGAGGCAATAGACATGGATCGGGCTGCCCGGGAAAAGCTCTCCGCTCGCTCCAAACTGGTTGAAATTGATGTAAAAAAAGATCGCTTGGGCATTGCCCCGCAGATGCATCAGGAGCTTATCCAAAAAACGGAAAAGATCCTTCACGGTGCGGCTGACGTTCGGTTTGACCAGCCTTATGACAGCATCCGGGTTCCCAACGTGGAATTTACCGAGAAAATATATGGGCTGTTTGATGAGATTAAGCAGTATCGCAGATCCGCGGGCTTAACAGAGGCCACATTATATTACATCGGCACCGGCTATTCGTACGGCATTTACAAAAAGCCTATCCCTGAGGATTTTCCGGAGTTTCATCCGGGAGAACCGGATAACACCTATGCCCAAACCAAGGCGGAGGCCAAGCGGTTTATACTGGACAAAATCAATAACTTCAACGACCGGATCGTGATTTTTGAGCCTACGATCATTGGCGGCTCTGCCAGAACCGGTAAAACCCAGACCTACAATCTGCATTATACGGTGATGATGCTGGGTTACCTGGGCAAACTCCCCTTCCTCACCACCCCCGACAACACGTTAGACATTGTCCCCGTGGACTGGGTGGCGGCGGTGGTCTCGGATATCATGGCAAAGGACGAGTTCCACCAGGGGCTCTTGCGGCTGGCCACCGGCGAGGAGGCGATCAGTATCCGGACCATTCATGACGTGGGGTATAATTATTATGTGGAGAATAATCCCGTGCCGGGCCATGTGATTCCAAAGATCCGGTTTGTGCCGCGCTGGGCGTTTCTTATCCTGGTGCTGCTCCAGAAATCCGCATACCGGGCCCTGTATTGGGTCACCCGAAATAAGCGCTACCGGAAATTGATCAAGGGGATCAGCCTGCTGGAGGGGTATTTCCCCTATATTACCGGCTACAAAAAATTTGAAAACGCCAGGAGCCTGGCCCTTATCGAAAAATACACGGACTGCACAAAGGCCCCGCCGCTCCAGGATATTTACGATGAAAACGGCCGCCTCATTGAAAAGGGCTATTTGGAAAAGATTCTGGCCGATACCCTGGATACCGGCTGGGGGGGACTGGTCGATTTTGAGCGCCTGGAGAGAAAAACCCCCGGTTATAAAGCCCCGCAGGCGGCATACAGCACTACGCGCAAGTAGGTTTTAAATAAACATCCCTCCTCCTCCTGGCACCGTCGAAAATCGGCGGTGCCTTTTTCCCCTTCTGGATGCTCATACGAGTTAAAATTTCGATTCATCCCTGTATGAATATCCGAGGAATCCGCCATGAAAAAAGTTATGATTGTCATTGTCATAATTGTTATTTTATAGGGCGAACCGGATAAATGGATCGGATTGGATGGTGCTTAGCATGTTTCGGTTTTACAGCGAGACCAATCAATGAGAAATGACAGCCAATGGCTTCCGGTAATCGGCCTGGGTGTTCTCGCCTGCATCTGGGGCTATAATTGGGTCGTGATGAAAACCGCGCTGGCTTTTTGCGGGCCGTTTGTCTTCGGCGCTATGCGCGCGTTGATCGGAAGTGGCGTGCTGTTTCTCGTGGCCGCCTATTCCGGCCGGGGGCTCTCACCCGGGTCATTGCCCGGGGTTTTTCTTTTGGGGCTTTTGCAGACAAGCGGATTTTTCGGTTTCTCTATCTGGGCGCTGGTCAGCGGCGGGGCCGGGAAAACAGCGGTGTTGGTCTATACGATGCCGTTTTGGCTTATTGTGTTTGCCTGGCTGCTTCTGGACGAGCGCATGCGTTTCGGGCAGTGGCTGGCTGCCGGGCTCGCCTTTGTTGGGCTTATCTGTCTGTTCCATCCCTGGCAGACCCATCCGTATTTCGCAAGTACGGTCCTGGCCTGTCTGGCCGGATTTTCCTGGGCGCTTGCCGGAGTTTGGAACAAGTATTTCCGGTCCCTCGTGCAGGTGGATCTAATTGCTTTAAATGCTTGGCAATTAATGATTGGAGCGGTGCCGCTGCTCTTAATCGCCGTATTTGTTGAATCCCGGCCGATTGTCTGGACGCCGTATTTTATAGCCGCTGTGATCTACAACGCCGTTTTGGCCACGGCCGTGGCGTGGACATTATGGTTTTACGCCCTGCAGAAGATGCCCGCCGGCATGGCCGGACTCGGGACCCTGGCCACCCCGGTGCTGGGGGTGCTCGCCGCCTGGCTCCAGTTGGGTGAAGTGCCTCTGTTCTGGGAGGGGGTGGGTATGGTGCTGATTTTTTGCGGGCTGGCCATTCTAAGCGGCATCGGCCTGCTTGCCGCCCGCAAGGCACTATAAGGGATTTTGGAAATGGTCCCGATGAAAATCAATTACAATCTCGCCGCACCGGCCATTCGCGGCAGCATTCTTGGGAAATTGATACAAATAGCCCCGGCCGGGCAAGCCGTCCAGGGCTAATCAGGCAATCCGATTCGACAGCATTTTTGCTTTTTTAGTAGGCCGAGAGTATTATCTCATCGTGAAGTTCGCCCAATGTGGCCTAAAATATCTGATTTCAATGATGAGATCAGTTTGGAATCTGTGCCCTCCACCCAGTAATCATCATCTTCTTTATAATGAGATGTGGTTCTGATTTTGATTGTATTCTGGTCAGGGCTGAATTTTATTTCCACCATACTGCGATATTTTCCTTCGTAATCTTCGTTGTATCCATACCGCCAGGATGTTCTTATATAACCTATATCTTTATTAATAAATTCCAACTGATAATTATCGATCAGGATATCATTAATTGTTTGCCAGGTCTGGTTGAAATTAATATCCTCGCGAATTTCAAAAGTGCTCCAACTCGGATTGGACACGGGGTTAAATGTCTGTGGCCGCTTTTTTCCGCACCCGCAGATCAGGATCAATGCCATTAAGAGGATAAAGGGGGTAATGTATTTTCGCATTCCATAGCCTCCTATCGGGTGGCTCGCCCAATTTTACCCATGATATCGGATTTTAAGGTTGTCAGCAGTCGGGTGTCATAGCCTCGGGTCCATCCTCCGGCACCTTTGTATTCGGCTTCCGATTTCATCTCCAGTTTTTCTTTGTCCGGCGTAAACTTACAGGTAACCCTGACGCGATATCGCTGGTTGACTTCCCCGGTCCAGGTATAGAGCCAATTCGTCCGGATGTAGCCATCGCGTTTGGATAATACTTCCATATCGAAATCTTTGACCAGCGTATCAACCACCGTATTCCAGGCCTCCTCATAGGAGATGTCTTTCCGCAGTTCAGTAGTGGCCCACGTGGGCTCCAATGTCTTTACAAAGGTTTTTGGGGCACAACTGATAATGAGCATTAGGGGAACTAAGATGAATAAAAATCGGGCAAGCTTCATTCCAAACTCCTTTTTAACTAGAAAAATTTATGTTAGAAAATATGCGTATTTATCAACCATGGGCGGCTTTGTCAATTTAAGAAAGACCGCATCCCGGGACTAACTTACTTGTGAGTTGTATTTTCAGCTTTAATTTTTATGAAACAGGTCGCAACAAACCAGAAACCGCTTTTTAAGAAATGGTCAACATGGGACTTGTCTATAACCCAAACACGTGAGGCAAAAGGGGATGGAACAGCGCAATAGCGGCGGCACCTTAGGGCCTGATATCCATGAATCCGCATTTATCGCCGAAGGCGCCCGGATTTACGGGGATGTTGTCATTGCCGAAGGGGCGAGTGTCTGGTTTAATGCGGTATTGCGGGGCGACGAGGGACGGATCGAGATTGGCAAAGATACCAATGTCCAGGATAATGTTGTCATTCACAGCGATATGGAAGCCGGGGTTGTCATTGGTGAGCGCGTTACGCTGGGCCACGGGGCGGTGATCCGGGGCTGCCGGATCGCGGCGGATGTAATGATCGGCATGAACACGACCATCATGTCATATGTGGAGATCGGCGAGCAGAGCATCGTCGGGGCCAATGCCTTTATTCCCTATCACAAATCGTTTCCACCCAGATCCCTGATCAGAGGGGCACCGGCCAAGGCGGTGCGGGAGCTGACCGTGGATGAACTCGGATTCAATCAGGTGGCCATCGACATCTATAAGGATTTGGTCAGGCGGTATCAGATGGGCGAAATCACCGGCGTTTCAGGTAGAAAACCGGCCGGCGGATTATAATAGCCATCTGCAGAATTGATTATAACAGGTATAGGGTGAACAAGGCCAATTTATGAGTTCCCAAAATCGATCTGCCCATACGGAAAAAGAGCCGCCGAAATACGGCCTTGGCGAGGAGATCGCCAACAGCCTCACCCATGGGATCGGGGCGGTCCTGGCGGTTATCGGACTGATTGCGCTGATCATTTATTCCGGTAATTATCGGGATATCTGGCGGGTGGTGGGGTTTTCCGTATTCGGGGCATCGCTCTTTACGCTTTACCTCTCGTCTACTCTTTATCACGCCTTTCCCAACGGCCGGATCAAGCATTTTTTGCGGTTAATGGATCATTCCGCCATTTTCCTGCTGATCGCCGGCACCTATACGCCGGTCCTGCTGGTGGCCATGCGCGGTCCCTGGGGCTGGACCCTGTTCGGCCTGATCTGGGCCATGGCTTTTGCCGGGCTGATTTTTGAACTGGCGTTTCTGGGCCGGTTTAAAAAAGTTTCGCTGGCCATCTACATCGGCATGGGATGGCTGGCGGTGATTGCCATCAAGCCCATGCTCACCATGCTGCCGCCCGGACTGCTGATCTATATTGTTGCCGGCGGACTGCTCTATACCACCGGGATTGTTTTCTATGTCAGCAAGCGCCTGCCTTATCACCATGCCATTTGGCATGTCTTTGTCCTGGCGGGCAGCGTCCTGCATTTTCTGGGCATGTTGTTCTGTCTGCCCTATGGCGGGGTGGGATAATTACGCCCCGGGATTTCTGTAATACTTGATATTTTTTATTCCAGGGCACACCTGGCCCCGATTTTATTACTCATCCCGTTCTGCCGTGCCGCCTACACCTGGCCGAGGAGATCAGCCGCAGTCGACGATACCAGCTGGATTTGACGCTGATAATGATAGACATCGATTTTTTCAAGCACTTCAATGATCAATACGGTCATTTGGCAGGCGATCAGGTTCTTAAGCGGGTTGCCGGGATAATTGCCGATCAGGCCAGAAAAAGCGACATCGCGGCCAGTTACGGCGGCGAGGAGTTTGCTGTTATTCTTCCCGAGACCTCACCGGCCGCCGGCCGCCAGTTTGCCGAGCGGCTCCGGAAAACCATTGAAACCACGTCCCTTGATGGCTATGCAGTGACGATCAGTTTGGGCGTCAGTGCCAGGCGTCCTCAGGATGCATCGCCGGAGGCTTTTATTCAAAGGGCGGATCAAGCCCTTTATAGGGCCAAACAGCTGGGTCGGAACAGAGTAGGGTTCGATTATGAGCTGGCCCAATAGCGCGGTTGCATGGTTTTTTGCGCCTAAATTCGGTTGCGTGTATCCCGGCGGTTTGATATCCGGTTGGAGGAATCGCTTCTTTTTAGGTTGAACGGACAAAAGAGGGAATCAGGCCGGAAAGTTCACATATTAATCAAAGACAGGGACGCATAAGATGATCTGGACGTTAAAGAAAAAAATGTATCGGACCCAGCACGGGGTGATGAAAGTCGTTGCCGGCGTTTTTCCGTTTCCGGTGCCGGCGCTTTTGACCGGACCGGGCAGTGTGGGCCAGCTCGCTGAAAACATAAAAATCCGGGGCTTAAAGCATGTGCTGGTGATAACAGACCGGATCCTGATGGATTTGAAGCTGCCGGAAGGGTTGCTCTCGGCCCTTACGGCAAACGGGGTGGAGTACACCATTTTTGATGAGGTGCAGCCCAATCCCACCATTGAAAATGTGGAGGAAGGCCGGAAGCTCTACAAGGAGAATAAGTGCGACGGAATTATCGGCTTTGGCGGCGGCTCCCCTATTGACTGCGCCAAGATCATCGGGGCAAGAATTTCCAATCCCTATCTAAGCGTCCGGAGAATGAAGGGCATGTTTCGGGTGTTTCTGCCGATTCCCCCGTTTTTTGCCGTGCCCACCACCGCGGGCACCGGCTCTGAAACGACCATTGCCGCGGTAATGACCGATTCGGAGACCCATGAAAAATTTGCTATTAACGATTTTAAGCTGATCCCCAAAATCGCGGTTCTGGATCCGGAACTCATGGTGGGGCTTCCGCCGTATATTACCGCCACGACCGGCATGGATGCGCTGACCCATGCGGTTGAAGCCTATATCGGGGTAAACGGCAACAAGTTTACGGATGAAAATGCCGAAAAAGCCACCCAGCTGATATTTGAAAACCTTGAAACCGCCTATAAGGACGGAAATAATCTGGAGGCCCGCAATAACATGGCCCTGGCCTCTTTTTATGCAGGCACCGCCTTTACCCGGGCATATGTGGGGTATGTGCACGCGATTGCCCATAATATGGGCGGCCTCTATGGGGTTGCCCATGGACTGGCCAATGCGGTGATCCTGCCCTATGTGCTGGAGTTCTGCCGAAAAGCGGCGGAGCACAAACTGGCCCGCCTGGCGATTGCGGGCGGCATCGGCACCGCGGACGAATCCGAGGAAGCGCTTTCCCACCGATTTATTGAAAAGATAAAAACCATGAACAAAAATATGGGGCTTCCGGATTATATAAAGGAGCTTAAGGAAGAAGATATTCCCTTGATCGCCAAACGCGCTCTGGATGAGGCCCATCCCGACTATCCGGTGCCCAGGATCATGACCCGCAAGGAATGCGAAGATTTAATCCGCAGGCTCCTGCCCTGATGATCTGCATATAGGGGCTGTTCAATCGCGTGTCAAACTGGCGGTATTTTCCCATACCGTCTTACTCTTAATCTTACTCTTTCGAGTTATATGAATGGCTCAAAAAAGCGCCGGAATCCTGATGTATCGGTTCCGGGAAAGGCAATTACAGGTATTTCTCGTGCATCCGGGCGGCCCCTTTTGGGCGGACAGGGACCATGCCGCCTGGTCCATTCCCAAGGGGGAATTCAGCGATTCCGAAGATCCGCTGGAAGCCGCAAAACGCGAATTCCAGGAGGAGACCGGGATGCCGGCGGGCGGGGATTTGTTTTACCTCGGGGAGTTCAAACAGCCGAGCCGGAAGCTCATCCATGTCTGGGCCGTTGAAGGCGACTGCGATCCAGGGGCGATTGAAAGCAATACGTTTGAGATGGAGTGGCCGCCCAAGTCCGGCAAATACGAAAGATTTCCGGAGGTGGACCGGGCCGGCTGGTTTTCACTGGAAGCGGCCAGCGAGAAGCTCCATAAGGGTCAGGTCGTATTGATCGGCCGGCTGGCCGAAGCCCTCGGCGTGGATGTTGATTCATAAAAAGCGGTTTATACCCCTCAACCCCGGCATTTTTGCAGGAAGTAACTTTTGCCATCGGGTAAAGGCACTGAGGCGCTAAGGCACTGAGTTTTTCAAGCTGTAAGCCTTGAGCTGTGCCGCACCCCCACTTTGAAAAAGGGGGGATTGGGGGGATTTGTATTTGGCAATGATCAAAAATCCCCCTAAATCCCCCTTTGCAAAGGGGGACTTAAAGGAATAGGCCTTTTTCTATGGGTATTTGCCAAAGCCAAAGGCACTGAGTCTTTTGAACTGTGAACCCGAAGTTACTTAGAAGTGCCTGACCGATTCGTTCTTTATCTTTTTAAAGGAGGTGGCAAATGGCTGATTATCGGGAGAAAAGCTGGTGGCTGGAGACCCTGCCTGAGGACATCCACCCCAATGCAACCCTGGCGCAAAAGGAGAAAGCCGATGTCACCATCATCGGCGGGGGCTATACCGGTCTTTCAACCGCATACCATCTTAAAACGTTTGAGCCGGATATGGATGTGCGCCTGCTTGAATCCGATATCTGCGGCTACGGCGCTTCGGGGCGGAACGGGGGGTTTTCCATGACCCTGTTCGGCCTTACCAAAGGGATTACCAAATTCCGTTTTGATGATGAAAAGGCCAAATCTGCCCATATCTATATGCAAAACGCGGTGGATTACCTGCATGAGGTAATTACCGCCAATCAGATAGACTGCGACTACGAGCGCACCGGTTATCTCCTGGTGGGCACCAGCCCGGCCCAGGTTAAACGGGTGGAACATGATTTCAAGATCATGGAACAATGGGGCCTGGGCGGCGTGGAGCGCTGGGAGCGGGCCCGCCTGGCCGAGGAATTCAAAACCGATTATTATAAACTAGGCTGGTTTGAACCCCGCTGCGGGATTTTAAACCCTGCCAAACTCGCCCGGGGGCTGAAAAGCCTCGCGGAGGATCAGGGCGTTATTATCTATGAAAACTCACCGGTAAAAAGCTTCGGCCGCAAGGGTGCGGGCGCTTCCGGGTTTGTCGTCAAAACAGAGCAGGGGGAAATTGAAAGCGAATACCTGGTTCTGGCGACCAATGCCTATTCGGTTCTTTTTCCGGAACTTAAAAAACTCCAGTATCCGGCCTTTACCCATATCGTGCTGTCAGAGCCCCTGAGCCCGGAGCAGTATGATGCCATCGGGTGGAAGAACCGGACCGGTATCGAGGATGCCCGGGATTTGATCCATTATTACCGGCTGACCGCTGACAACCGCATTGCCATGGGCGGCGGAGATGTTTCCATCGGCTATGGTGCGGATCTGGACAAGGACTATAACGAAAAGACCTTTGCCCACCTCCGGCAGCACGTGACCGATGTGTTCCCTCAGCTCAAGGGCCTTCGGTTTACCCATCAGTGGGGCGGCCCGGTGTCAGTGACCCTGGACATGGCGCCGGTCATCGGATACCTCGGACAAGACCGGAAAGCCATTTTTTCCGTGGGCTGCATCGGCCACGGGGTTTCCATGACCACCCTGAACGGCCGCACCATCGCTGAAATGATTACCGGGCAGCAGACCGAGCGCACGGAGATGTTTTTTGTGGGCCGCAAGGTTTTTTCCTGGCCGCCGGATCTGTTAAGCTACGGCCTTGCCAGGGCTGTCAGGGGATTCATGCGGGTGGAGGATAAGGTAATTTATAAATGATTCAGAGGGCGGGTTTAAAAGAAGACGGGCGGGGCCTTAGTGGAGGCCCCGCCTGAATAGGGATAGGAAATAATTTTTTTTAGAACCGATAGGCGATGCCGAAGCCAAGCAGCCAGGGGTCGATATCTACGTCGGTTTTAACGGGCTGCGGAGATTCCAATCCAAGGGCAGCGCCCGGGACGGTAACTTCGGCCTCAGTTTCCAGATACAATTTTTTAAGATCAATATTAAAGGCGAAATTTTCCGTGATGCCGATGTCCACGCCGGCCTGAAGGGCATATCCAACGCTGTCGTCATATTCGGTGTCCACAGCTACGGTGCCTTCGTTTTCATCTATGAAAATGGTGTAGTTAAGACCTGCCCCCACATAGGGCCGGATTTTCGCGTTCGGCATAAAATGGTACTGGAGGGTTAGTGTGGGCGGGATCAGCCAGACATCGCCGAGATCGACATCCTTGAGCGTAGGGATGCCTGAAATTTCATCTAAATCAGAACCTCTGAGTTCAACATTGTGCTGCGCCACTCCCAGCACCAGTTCGGAAGCGATATTATCAGTAAAGAAATAAGAAAAATCGATCTCAGCGCCGACCGAATTGTCTACCTTCGCTTCTCCGCCAGCAACCTTGTCACTGTCAACATCGGTCAAGACCCCGAGCCCCCGCACGCGAACGGTCAGCGGCACATCACTTTCCGCATAGACAGTGAATGCCCCTCCAAACAGTAAAGCAATTGTAGCCAGTAAGATAATGAGTTTGGTGAGATTGGTCTTTGTTTTCATAGCCCCCTCCTTCTCCATGATTATTGTGGTAAACAAAAATCCCCTGATTTGTAATCAGGCGATTAGACAAACCCATTATCCTATAAAACATATCGAGCAGATGCCGGCGCCGGGTGCGATAGAAGCAAGTTGAGAGCTGAAATAGTTTTCTCCTCCCCCCCTTTTTTAATAAGATAAATTCGTATTGATGTCAATAGTAAAGCTTCCATAAGAATTTGCTAGAACTGTTTTTTGCCGACACGCATTCGCCCGATCCTTGAATTTTAATGCAGGCAGAATTAAGATAATCGGAAAGACTTCAGTTGAGAATCAATCCGGGCTTAAAAAAGGAGCTTTCGTATGAAGGAGAAAACAAAGGAGAATGTCTATACCGCGTTTATCGGGGAGGCAAAGGCGTATTTCAGGCTGCTGGCCTATGCAGAAAAAGCCGAAGAGGAGGAGGTGCCCCAAATTGCGCTTCTGTTTCGGGCGATTGCCGAGGCGGAGCGGGTGCATGCCACCCGGCACATGAATCTGGTCAAGGATATAATCGTAAAGGATACGGATACGAACCTGAAAAATTCGTTCAAGCGCGAAAAATCCATCAGTGAAAATGAATATCCCGAGTTCATCAAGGTGGCTGAAGATGAGGGGGAGCAGGCGGCGGCGGTCACATTCAGCCAGGCCCGGGACGCGGAAGCTTATCATGCCAAGCTTTATGAGCGCGCCATTTATCATGTGATCCGGGATGAAACGAAATCCTATTATGTATGCCAGGTCTGCGGCTATGTCACCAGTACCAAACTACCGGATAAATGTCCGATCTGCGGAGCACCGAAAGAAAAATTTAAAACCATTGAAGCTGATTGAAAATGGGGCTCTCGGCCTTTTGCGCGAAATTTTTTGCACTCCGGATTTCCGTTTTTATATTTAGTAGATATCTGCGAACAAACCAACGAGATGCTTGCATTTTTCGAATAATGATGAGAAGTTATTTCAGATTCAGGCACTTTTCTTTCAAACCTTAGATGACCGAGGGGCCGATCATGTTTGAAAATCTGGATCCCACCTTGTTAGCGCGCATTCAGTTTGCGTTTACCGTTTCGTTTCACATTATTTTTCCGGCTTTTACCATCGGGCTGGCCAGCTGGCTGGCGGTGCTGGAATGGCGGTGGCTTCGAACCGGAAAACAGGTTTATGCCGAAGTCTATAAAATGTGGGTCAAAATCTTTGCCGTTACCTTCGGTATGGGCGTTGTTTCCGGCGTGGTGCTGTCCTTCCAGTTCGGCACCAACTGGTCCGTCTTCTCTGATGCCGGGGGAAATATTTTAGGACCGCTGCTGGGCTATGAGGTCTTGACGGCTTTCTTTTTAGAAGCCTCGTTTTTAGGGGTGATGCTTTTCGGCTGGAACCGGGTGAGCCCCAAGATGCATTTCGCAGCCACGCTGATTGTCGCCCTGGGCACCCTGACCTCGGCATTCTGGATCCTCTCGGCCAATTCCTGGATGCATACGCCGGCCGGCTTTCGGGTGGGCGCAGAAGGCCTGCTGTTTCCGGCCAACTGGCTTGAAATTATATTTAATCCATCCTTTCCCTACCGCTTTATTCACATGGTGACCGCCGCCTATCTGACGACAGCCTTCACTGTGGCGGGGATCGGGTCCTATTATTTATGGCGAAACCGGCATATACAGCATGCCCGGGTAATGGTCGGCATGGCCATGATCATGGCCATCTTTGTGGCGCCGCTGCAGCTTTTGTTCGGGGATATGCACGGCCTGAACACATTCGAGTACCAGCCCGCCAAGGTAGCCGCCATGGAGGGGCTCTGGGAGACCACCACCGGCGCCCCGCTGGTCCTTTTCGGGTGGCCGGACGAGCAAACAGAAACCACCAAGTATGCCGTCGAAATCCCCAAGCTCTCCAGCTTGATTCTCACCCACAGCTTTGACGGTGAGGTAAAAGGCCTGAAATCCTGGCCGAAGGAAGACCGCCCGCCGGCCGCGCTGGTCTTCTGGACGTTTCGGATCATGGTGGGGCTGGGGGTTTTAATGATTCTTACCGGCTTGGCCGCGATTGTCCTTTACCTGAGAAAACGCCTGTTTGACAGCCGGCTGTTCCAGCTCTGGTGCATGGCGCTCACCCCTGCCGGATTTATCGCGGTGCTCGCCGGATGGTTTGTCACCGAAGTCGGCCGCCAGCCCTGGATCGTGCAGGGCCTGATGCGGACCCAGCATGCTGCATCCCCGGTTGTGGGGACATCCGTGGCCATCTCACTATCGGCGTTTATCGTGGTTTATGTTTTCGTGTTCGGGGCCGGCAGTTACTATATTTTGAAGCTAATCGGCAAAGGGCCGGGAGACGGAGAAGAGGTTTACGGGGCCCACGGTGTCAAAGAACCGCCCCTTGTGACCGGCGGGGCCGGCAGGAAAGGAGGCCGACATGTTTAGTTTTGAAGCATTCCTCGATTTACCGCTCATCTGGTACGGATTGATCGGTATCGCGATCTTTCTTTATGTGCTGCTGGACGGCTTCGATCTGGGCGTGGGGATTTTGTTTCCCTTTGCGCCCACCGATAAATGCAGAGACCGCATGATGAACTCCGTGGCCCCTTTCTGGGACGGCAACGAGACCTGGCTGGTGCTTGGCGGCGGCGGACTTTTGGCCGCTTTCCCGCTGGCCTACGCCGTCATCATGCCCGCGCTCTATATACCGGTTATTGCCATGCTGCTCGGCTTGATTTTCCGGGGGGTGGCGTTTGAGTTCCGCTTCAAGGCCGAAGAGAACACCCGGCGTATCTGGGACTACTCCTTTCATTTCGGATCCCTTCTGGCGGCGTTTATGCAGGGCGTGATCGTCGGCGCCGTGGTTCAGGGCATCGAGGTCTCGGGCCGGAGTTTTGCCGGCGGCACATTTGACTGGTTAAACGCCTACAGCCTGATGACCGGCGTGGCGGTTATTTTCGGATATGCGCTGCTGGGCGGCACATGGCTGGTGATGAAAACCGAGGACGAAACCCAGGCCTGGGCCCGCAAGACCGCCGCCTACACCCTCTGGTACCAGGCGATTTTTCTGGCAGTCGTCAGTATCAGCATGCCGATCATGAATGCAGATATGCGGGAGCTCTGGTTCAGCCTGCCGAACTTCTTTTTTCTGCTGCCTATCCCGATTCTCAGTCTGATTCTGCTGATTATTATCTGGCGCGACCTGCATAACGGCAATGAATATCGCCCGTTTTTTTTGAGTTTTGGCCTGTTTTTCACCGGCTATATCGGCCTGGCGATCAGTCTGTGGCCGTATATCGTGCCGTTTGAGATAACCTATGCCGAGGCGGCGGCTGCGCCCGAATCCCAGTCGCTTCTGCTGGTGGGAACGGTAATTCTTCTGCCGGTGATACTCGGCTATGTGGCCTATTGTTATTATCTCTTCCGCGGAAAAGCGAGCCATGAGCACGAAGGCGCCTACTGAGAAAAAGCGGCAGTGGCTGTGGTTTGCGGGGCTATGGTGCGCCGGGCTGGCCGCCTGCCTGATTTTGGCTTATGCCGTGCGCCTGATTTTCAGGATGGCTTTATAAAAAGCGGTTAATGCCGCTATTTAAGGTCGGCACGGTGGCCGACCCTACGATGGATCGGGTTTTTCCCCATTCGTAGGGCGGGCCACCGTGCCCGCCTGAAAAATAGATGGAATAAATTTACCGTGCCTCAGTGCCTGAAACCTGAAACCTTAAGTTTCACACCTCATCCCCAAACAGCCAAAAGCAGCTTCCGTGTTTCTTTGCAACACATATATTTCACGCCTATATTTAATAAAACCTATCCATTTGACGTTTTAAAACAGGGGGAGGCTTATGAGCGACGGCAATACCGCACAAATTCCGCAAGTTGACATGATCCTCTGGGGGGCTGCCGGCTTTATCGGAAGCCTCCTGGCCGGCTATCTGTGGCCGCGCTACGGTGCCACCGGTAAAATCCGGTTTGCCCTGGGCGCAAACAGCCGGGAAGAGCTTGAGGCGGTCCGCAAAGATCTGGGGGCCGGCGAGGATCTGCCGCTGATTGTGGGGGATGCCTTTGATGAGCCGTTTTTAAATGAGATGGTGAAACAAACCAAGCTGGTAGTCTCCACCGTCGGGCCCTATGCTAAGTTGGGATCTGCTCTGGTCTCGGCATGCGCGGCGAACGGCACGGACTACTGCGACCTCTCGGGCGAGCCCCAGTGGATGCAGCGAATGATCGATACCCATCAGGAAACAGCGGCCGCTTCCGGCGCTCGGATCGTCCATGCCTGCGGTTTTGATTCCATTCCTTCGGATCTGGGCGTCTTGTTTCTTCAAAACGAAGCCAAAAAACGGTTCGGTCATTTCATGAACCGGGTCAAACTCCGGGTGAAAATCATGCGCGGCGGGGCCAGCGGCGGCACGGTGGCCAGTATCCTGAATTTTATCGAAGAGGCGCGCCGTGATCCGGCGGTGGCCAAAACCGCCAAAAACCCCTATGCATTGGCCCCGGAAGGCCGTCGCACCGGCATCCGCCAGCCCAATGTATCGACATTCGAGTATGACCCGGACATTCGAAACTGGCTGGCGCCATTTGTCATGGCCGCCGTGAATACCCGGATCGTGCATCGCACCAATGCCTTGATGGACTATGCCTGGGGCCGGGAGTTCCAATATGATGAGGCCATGATGATGGGCACCGGTATGAAGGGGCGTTTTCGGGCCGCATCGCTTGCCGGTGTTTTGGCCGCCTTTGTGGCGGGCAGCGCGTTTGGGCCGAGCCGGGCGCTGATGAAAAAGACGATTCTGCCGAAACCGGGGGAGGGGCCGTCGCCTGAAAAGCAGGAAAAGGGCTTTTACAAGCTGCTTCTGATCGGAAAAGACGATGCGGGCAATCGACTGGACGCGAATGTCACGGGCGATCAGGACCCGGGCTATGGCTCGACCCGCAAGATGCTGGGCGAAAGTGCCGTCTGCCTGCTAAAAGAGATCCCAAAGCAGGACGTAAAAGGCGGCTTCTGGACCCCGGCTACTGCCATGGGCCAGCCGCTCATCCGGCGCCTCACCGAGAATGCGGGCCTGACTTTCGAAGTGGCCGAGCCGAATGATTTGGAAACCTGAATTTCATGGTCGGCACAGTGGCCGACCCTACGTAGGGCAGGCCACTGCGCCCGCTAATGTAGGGCAGGCCACCGTGCCTGCCTTTCGAAGTGGCCGACGCCAATTAGTTTATTGACGGGTGTAGTAAATGCCTGAGGCCTCGAGAATCTGATGATCAAAGCGGCGGTGGTTTTTATAGGGCAGGATGTGAATCAGGATGCCGGAATTAATCTTTTCCTGCATATCCTGCCAGAAATAAACATCAAAAAGGTCGCCGTGCAATTCTTCAAAGATCGGTCGCACATGATCCGGAAAATGCAGAAATTTCCTGAATTCCTCGGGGAACACATCGTTTTCAGATACCGAGAACCAGGGCTCGTCCGACATGATTTCCTCATAACTTTCAGGCTCGGGGATTTTTTTGAAGCTGCAGTCGGTAAGGAGCGACAACTCATCATAGTCATAAAACACCACCCGTCCCCATCGGGTCACGCCGAAGTTTTTGAAAAACAGATCCCCCGGAAAGATATTGCTCGCCGCCAGTTCCTTGACGGCCCAGCCATAGTCGAGCAATACGTCTTTTACTGCCTCGGGCGGATTCTCCCGGATATAGACGTCAAGCGGTGTCAGCCGGCGTTCGGTGTAGAGGTGCCGGATAATAACCTGCCCGTTCTGGAATACGAGATTTTTCGCCGCCTTCTCCTTAAGCGCTTTTATAAGCGTTTCGGAAAAGCGGGATGCTTCGAATTTCAGGTGATCAAACTCCTGGGCATCCACCAGCCGCCCGGCCCGGTCATGCCTGAACACCAGTCGATAGCGGTTTTTGATGTAATCAGGGGTGGTTTTTTTGGGATAATCGAACTGGTCCCGGATCATTTTAAATACCACGTTAAGCGAGGGAATGGTAAATACGAGCATCACCATACCCTCTTCCCCGGGGGGGATTTCAAACCGCTCATCGGTTTGCCCAGGGCTTCGGACGAGCTCCCGGTACAGTTCGGCTTTGCCGTGCTTGTGGTAGCCGAGCGAGGTGTAGATTTCAGATACCCGCTTTTCCGGCATCATGCTTTTCAGAAAATTGATCATCTCCTCAGGGCTTGGGATATCCACATGGAAGTAAGCGTTGGCAAAGCTGAACAGGATGCTCAGTTCGGCGGGTTCCATCAGCACGGCATCCACAAAAATCCGCTCGTTAATGTGCAAAATACAGAATACCAGCGGCATTATCCGTTCGCCGGCCTGCATGCGGCCGATGAGGTAAGCGCCTTTGTTCCGGTAAAAGACCGGATCGGCCATTTCAATGCTGATATTTCCAACCGGAATTCCCTGTCTGCTCAGGTCATCTCCGATCGCCCGGGCAATCCTCAGGCTCTCGCCTTCCCTGTCCATAAACGGCAGCTGGGTGCTGAAATCCGAAAGGATTTTGCTGATGATTGTATCGAGATCGCGGCCCGACGAAGTGTTAATATAGGCGGAACAGATCGGGCAGGGCTTTTCTTCAACTACCGGGATTTTAAAATCCGAAATCGTAAATTCGATCGCCGGATTAACGCCCGCCACCGCGAATACCCGTCGAATGACCGAATTGTAGAAGGTCTCGGCAAGCTGGTATTCGTAGCGATCCCTGATAATTTCACTAAATTCGGTTTTAACCGCGCGCCAGGCGGCCTCGTCCGGGCCCCGCTCCCCGATCATTTCCTTTATTTCGGAGACCGTGCGATCCACCGTCCGGGAATAGATTTCCAGGCGCTCCACCGCATCGGTTCGGATGCCCTGCCAGTCCGCACTCCGAAACCGGTCGCCGGCTCTTCGGGTAATGGCCTTAAAAGTCTCATGATAGGCGTCAAAGGCCTTAAGGAGGTGTTGGGCGTAAAATCGGGCGTCAGGGGGCATTATCCAGGCTTTCCGTCAAAGGGGTCAAAATCGGGCGCGAAAGAATTTTATACTTATACTAATCGGGCAGCACAATCCCTGTCAAGCAAAGCACGGCTAATTTGTTCTGTATCCAAATCGAAATCGAAATCGGGATCGAAATCGAAATCGGGATCGGGATCGAAAAAAATATGACCCTTGGACACGAAAAACTGGACGTCT